>JBBQLI010000061.1:0-20265 GCA_038327765.1 Candidatus Limnocylindrales bacterium
GCCAGCAGCCAGCGGATGTGGACCGCGGTCCGCCACGGCAGGACCAGAGCCACGAGGCTGGGCAGCAGGATCAAGTAGGCGTTCGTCTGGGTGATCAGCGAAGGGACCGTGAGCCCGGTCATGACGGTCGAGAGGATGACCCCCGTCACCACGACCCACGCCGCCAGTTCGGGATGGTGGCGCAGCGATCGCGGGAGCAACCACCAGCCCGCGATCGAGAGCCCGATCACGATCGAATCCAGGATCAGGACGGTAGCGGTGTCGTCGCCCAGACCAAGGAGCGCGAAGGCGTCGAACGCGACCGCGACGCCGATGACCAGGAAGCCGACGCGCGCCGTCTGGCGGGTGCGCCGTCGCTGGGCCGCCCGGAAGCGACGTCCCTGGCCCACCGCGAGATACTCGGAGGCCTGGGCCTGGACCGGGATCGCGCGGATGAACGCGAGGGCGGCGTTGACACGCGCAGGAAGGGACCGTCCCCGTCCCTCGACCGCGTGCCCCACAGTCGACATGGCGACGATGCTAGGTGCGTGGATGCCCCACGAGGATGACCCGTTGGTCATGCCCCGCGTAGCCGGTATCGTCAGCCCTCGAGCGTGGCCTCGATGGTCAGCGTGACGTTGCCGACGAGCGCACGGCTGATCGGGCAGCCGTCCTTGGTGGTCTCGGCGATGGAGGCGAAGTCCGCCGGGGAGATCCCCGGTACCGTGCCACGCACCGTGAGCGCGCTCGAGACGACGGTCCACGCGTCGAGCTTGTCGAAGGTGACGGCGGCACGGACGTCAAGAGTCGTCGCGGGCGTGCCGACCCTGTTCAGATTGGCCGCGAACTGCATCGCGTAGCAGGCGGCGTGTGCCGATGCGAGGAGTTCCTCGGGGCTGGTGAGACCGCCGTGTTCCTCGGTTCGGGCCGCCCAGGTCAGCGGGAGGCTCGTGAACGCGTGACTTGATACGGCGCTGACAGCACCGTCACCAGTGGTGAGCGGACCGGCCCACGTGGCCTCGGCGTGACTGATGACGGACATGGTGACTCCCTTCCTGCGTTGTCCCGGATGACCCGCATGGTCGCACAGGTCAGCGGCGGTGCAGTGCCGGGCGGTCGGCGGCGGCGGAGTGGGGTCCGGGCGAGTGACCTTCCGCGGGGCGCCCGTGGGACGACTCGGCGGTGGTCGTCGTGCGCCCGCCGCCGTACGGTCTGGACATGCGATCCCTCCCCCGCCGCTCCCTTCCGTTCGCGTTCGTCGTGCTCCTCATCGGAGGCCTGATGCCGGCGGCAGCGCTGGCCGAAGCCCCCGTCTCCACGACGGTGAATGCGGCCTCACTGAGTGCTGCCGACCAGAAGGCGTTCGACCTGATCAACGACCAACGGACCAGCCGTGGGCTTGTCCGGCTTCGGATCGACGCGCGGCTGGTCACCCTCGCCAACGACCGCGCTGTCTACATGGCCCAGAACGACCTCCTGAGCCACACCCACGCGGGCGGCAAGGCGGTCTGGGACCTCATGAGCGATCGCGGGATCGTGTGGTATGGCGCCGGCGAGATCATCGCGTACAACACGACGTCGAACGTGCTGTCGTCCGCGGCGGGCGCGGTCAGCCAGTGGCTGCACTCCGCACCGCACAAGGCGATCATGCTGTCGACCCAGTACAACTACATGGCCTTCGGGCTCGCGATCTCATCGGTCACAGGCCGCCGCTACTGGGCCGGGGTGTTCCTGAAGGGCCCGGACCGAACCGCGGCATGGGTGCACATGACGTCGGTCTCGAAGTACTCCATCAGCGCCACCAAGGCCCGGGTGACGCTCCGCTGGACCGGTGGCGACGTGAGGCTGCAGGTGTTGACCGCGGGCTTCCGTGCGTTCGACATCCAGCGTCGAGTGGACGGTGGACGGTGGTTCGACTACGGCTGGACGAAACGGACCTCGACGACGCGGACGTGGACCCGCGGGCACGTCTGGCAGTTCCGGGTCCGGGCCCTGGACATGGCTGGCAACTGGAGTTCCTGGGTCTACCGAACGGTCCGGCCCTAGCCGTCAGCCGATCGTGAGCAGCCGGCGCGGGTTGGCGACGGTCATCGTCTCGATCTCGAGTTCGGAGACGCCCACCGAGCGCAGTCGGGGCAGGAACGTGTCGGCGAGATACGTGTAGCCGTTGCCCCCGTAGCAGGTGAGCTGCGAGTCGTGGCAGACGTCCTGGCTGAGCAGGACCCGGTCCACGTGACCGCGTGACAGCAGCGCTGCAAGGAGCTCGACGATGCGGCCCTCGCCGTGGCGCTCCTGGGGCGTGAAGCTCATCCCGAGGAAGTCGAACTCCACCGCCGCGCCGCGCTCCACGATCGCCAGGTGGTGGTCCAGGTGCGGCCATGAATCGGCGTGACCGACGATCACCCGGCTCGGATCGGCACCCTCTTCCTCGAAGATCCGGAGCTGGTCGAGCCCGACCGGCGATAGCACGCCATGAGTCGAGATCGCAAGCCCGGTCCGTTTCGCGGCGCGCGCGACGGCCCGATGGACCCGCTCCTCGCCCGCGGAGATCCACGGCTTGTCCGTGCCGATCTCGCCGATGATCCCCGGGCGCACGCCTGTCTCGCCGACGCCCTCGGTGGCCTCGCGGACCAGCTCATCGGCGAGGGAGTCGACGGACCGCCGATCGATCAGTGCCTCGGCTGGGTAATAGGCGCCGCGATACCAGCCGCAGCCCATGACGACGTGCAGGCCGCTGGCATGGGCCAGGCCCTGGAGCCACAACGGGTCGCGTCCCGTGCCGACCGGGGTGAGGTCCACGATGGCCCCGCCACCCGCGTCGCGGAAACGGGCCAGCTCGGCCAGGATCACGGGCGCGTCGCGGGTCAGCTGCCAGTAATCCCAGCGGTCGGGGATCTGCCAGAGCGCGATCTGGGTGTGCTCATGGGGGAGCGTGACCCCGAGCGCCCCTGGGTCGATCGGGCCGAGGACGGTCTGGACATGCGGCATCGTCGCGGATGCTACCCGGTCGTGCCAAACCCCGGCGAAGGACTCCACGACGCCGAGCCGGTATCGTTCACCCGCGCCGACCATCCGGTCCGTCGTCTGACCACGCTTCGAGGACCTTGATGTTCAGTCGCTGGGGAGCGTTCGTCTTCCGCTTCCGTCGCCCCGTCGCCATCGTCGCGCTCCTCGTCGCGGTGTCGTCGTCCGTCCTGGCCGTGCGAGCCTCGGAGGCGCTCAGCTCGGGCGGCTGGCTGGACAATCAGTCGGAATCCGCTGCCGTCTCGACCCGTCTTGCCACCGAGTTCGGTGCCGGTCGAAGTTCGGTGATCGCGCTCTTCCGCGCGTCGACACCCGGCGCCGACGCGACCTCTGCCACGTTCCAGGAGGCCATCGCGACGGCCGTGTCGAAGCTGGCGGGCGACGCTCGCGTCACCGGGATCGTCGGCTATGCCCAGACCGGCGAGGGCCGGTTCATCAGCAGTTCGAAGGACGCGGCGTATGTCGTGATCGAGCTGTCGATGACTGACGAGGCATCCGTCGGCGTCGTCGACGACCTGCGCGCCGCCATCCAGCCGCCGGCCGGCTACTCGTATCAGCTCACCGGCTATGGACCGATCACGAAGGACTCGGCGGTGCAGTCCGAAAAGGATCTCCAGAAGGCCGAGGCCGTCTCGCTCCCGATCGCGGCCCTCGTCCTGATCGTCGTCTTCGGGTCGCTGATCGCGGCCGGGATGCCGCTGCTGGTGGCGGGCCTGGCGATCCCCAGCAGCCTCGCGCTCGTGTGGATCGTGGCCCAGCAGGTCGAGATGAGCATCTTCGTCCTGAACATCGCCACGATGCTGGGACTGGCGCTCGCGATCGACTATTCCCTGTTCATCGTGAGCCGCTTCCGCGAGGAGCTCCGTCGCGGGCGGACCGTCGAGGAAGCCGTTGAACGGACCATCGCGACCTCCGGCAAGGCCGTCGCCTTCAGCGGGATCGCGGTGGGGATCGGGCTATCAGGGCTCCTCCTGTTCGCGGCCCCGGCCATCCGTTCCATCGGGATCGCGGGCGCGCTCGTCGTGCTGTGCTCGGTCGTCTACGCACTCACCTTCCTTCCGGCCGTGCTCGGGATGCTTGGTCATCGCGTGAACTCGTTGAGCATCGCGGGGCTGCGTCGGCGTCTTGGGCGAGGTCCTGCGGAGACCGTGGTTGCCGCGCCATCCCGCTGGGAACGCGTCGCCCGGGCCGTCATGCACCGGCCCGTCTTCGTGCTGGTCCCCACCCTCGCGTTCCTCCTGGTCGTCGGGACGCCATTCCTTCGCCTGGAGCAAGGCGTCCCCGGCGCCGAGATCTATCCGGCCGGTGTCGAGAGCCGCGATGCCTATGTCGCGCTCCAGACCGAGTTCGCTCCGGGCGAGACCACGCCCATCGTCGCGCTCCTCGACGTCAGCGGCTCGCCGACGGACGCCACGACGATCGCGGCCGTGAGTAGCTACGCGGACCGGCTGGTCGCGCTCGGCGGGATCGACCGTGTCGAGGGTCCGTTCCGTCTCGCCGATCCGGCCACCGGGGCGATCCTGCCACCCGCGCAGGTCGCGGCGCTCTATGCGCTTCCGGCGGGCAAGCGACCAGCCGGTCTGGATGCGTTGCTCGCCCAGTACGTGCGCGGCGGGACGATCCGCCTCGACGCCATCAGCCCGACCTCCCCGTCCCTGCCGGCCGCCACCGACCTGATCCCGCGCATCCGCACGCTCGATCCGGGGGCGGGGATCACGAGCCAGGTCGGCGGGGCGGCCGCCACGGGCCACGACTTCCTCGTGTCACAGGGGGCGCGAGCGCCCTATGCCGTTGGTCTGACTCTCCTGGCCAGCGCGGTGATCCTGTTCCTGCTCTTCGGCTCGGTGGTCCTGCCGATCAAGGCCGTGATCATGACCCTGCTCTCGATCAGCGCCAGCTTCGGAGCCCTCGTCTGGATCTTCCAGGAGGGCCACCTCGCGGACGTGCTCCACTTCACGCCGCTCGGGTACACCATCGCGGGCAACCCGATCATCATGTTCAGCGTGATCTTCGGGCTGTCGATGGACTACGAAGTCCTGCTGCTGTCGCGGATCCAGGAGGCCTACCGGCGGACCGGTGACAACACCGCATCGGTCGCGGAGGGTCTGGCCCGCACCGCCGGAGTCATCACGGGCGCGGCATTGATCATGGTCAGCGTCTTCGCCGCCTTCGCCCTGGCCGAGATCATCACGATCAAGAGCATCGGGGTGGGGATGGCCATCGCCGTGGCCGTCGATGCCACGATCATCCGCGTCCTGCTGGTGCCGGCCACCATGCGGCTGATGGGTCGCTGGAACTGGTGGGCACCCGGTGTCCTGGGCCGGCTCGCCGACCGGCTGGGATTCAGCCACGTCGAAGACGAGGAGCCGCCGATCCTCCCGCCAGGGCCGACAACGCGACTCGCCGGGTCCTAGACTCGCGGGGCAACCCGCTCGAGGAGCCCTTCCATGCACGACGAGCGCGACCCCCTCTCCCGGCTCGGCCCGGAGAGCGGCGGACGGCCACCCGGCGTCCACGTCTACCGCTGGGAGTGGGGACCCGATGACGCGCGTCGCCCGGGACTGCCGTGGGTCGGAATCTTCCTGCTGGTCTTCGGCGGATTGCTGCTGCTCCAGCAGGCGTACCCGCAGGCACGCTCCGCGGGATCGCTGGGGGTACTGGCGGTCGGACTCGCCTTCCTTATCAAATGGGCGCTCGATCGCAGCACCGGCTCGCTCTACGCCGGGGCGATCATCACGGCACTCGCCGCGCCAGGCGTCCTGCAGGTGGCTGGCGTCGAGTCGGACGGGCTCGGCACCTTCTGTCTTGGCGTCGCGTTCGTGGCGATCGCACTCGTGCGTCTGGCGAGCGGCGGCGGCTCAGGTTGGCAACTGTGGTCCGGCGGGTTGCTGGCCCTCTACGGCGGGGTCCGCATGACGAGTCCGGCACTCGGCGGGCTGGTCGTCCCGGTCATCCTGATCGCGCTCGGGGTGATGCTGCTGGCCCGAGGGTTCACCGGCCGCCGACGATGAGCGGCTGGGTGCAGGACGGAGGCCCCGGGCAGGTCGCGAGCGGAGCACCCGGGCCGGTCGCGAGCGGATCGCCCGGGCCGATCGTCGGCTGGGAGGTCCCCTCCACGCTGCCGGGCCTGAGCGTGCGCGAGACGATCGGGTCCGCGTGGCGGATCTATCGTCGGAATGCGCCGGTGTTCGTGGCCCTGGCGGCGATCCCTGCGATCGCGGTCGCGCTCACCCTGGTCCCGAGCATGGTCATCTTCACGCGGACGATCAAGACCATGGTGGCGATCGTCCAGCATCTCGACGCCGTGGCCTTGCGCACCGATCCGCAGGGATATGACCTCTTCATCCAGCAGCAGATCCAGGCCGCCGCGCGACCCGAATCCGAGCTCCTAGTCCTGAGCGGCGTCGCGTCCGGCCTGGCCGTGCTCGTCGGCGTCATCGGGGCGGCCCTGCTGACCGCGGCCGCACTCGACGGCATCGATGGTCGACGGCCATCGGTCCGCGACGCGTTCCGGGCGCTCGACGCGCATGGCCGGACCCTGATGCTGCCGGCACTCATCCTAGGGGTCGCATCGATCCTCCTGACCATCGCCCCGATCGCGCTCACGCCGTCCTTCGACAGCCCCGCATTCGACAGCCCGTCCTTGGCCCGCGCCACGGCCCTCTCAAGCCTCCTCGGGCTGGCCGGATTCCTCGTCGCCATCGTGGTGGTCGTGTTCGCCGTCCGCTGGGCAGTCGCGATCCCGGCCATCCTGGCCGAGGACCTGGGGCTCCGTGCCGGCCTGTCCAGGAGTGCGGCACTGACCCATGGCATCCGGCTGCGCATCACGCTGGCGTTCCTTGTCTATGGCGTGGTCTATGGGTTCGTGGGCTTCTCCATCGCGGCCATCGTGGCGGTGGTCACCGGGTTCGCGACCCGCTCGGTCGAGGGCGGCGTGGCGGCGTACCTGGTGGTGGGCCTGCTCGTGGGCATGGTCTTCGGACCGCTCGGGACCGCGATGGCGGCCCACATCTACCGGCTCCGTGCTCCGCTCCAGGCGGAGGCACCGGCCACGGAACCTGATGCGTCCCTGGGACTACATCCGGGCGACTGATGCGGTCGCAGCGGCGATCGAGTCTGCGAGGACCTCGGTGATCCGGACCAGCTCGGCGTCGATGATGACGAATGGCGGACCGAGCAGGATCGTGTCGCCGTTCGTGCCATCAGCGTTGCCGGTCCCGGAGTAGACGAGCACACCCCGCTCGCGCGCACCCGTGACGACCGCCTCGGTCAGTCTCGCGCTGCGCGGGAAGGGCGCACGGGTCGCCCGGTCCGCGACGAGTTCGATGCCCATCATCAGGCCGCGCCCACGAACCTCGCCGACGTGCGGGTCTTCGCCAAGCGCTGCGTGGAGCAGACCCGACAGGCGTTCGCCCTTCGTCGCACTGGCAGCCACCAGGTCCTCCGTCTCCAGGATGCGCAGCACCTCGCGCGCGACCGCGGCCGCCACCGGGCTGTGCGAGAACGTGAACCCGTGGACGAACCCGCCGGCCGCAGCGACCGTGGCATAGACCTCGTCCGACGCGGCCGCAAAGCCGAACGGCCAGTAGCCGGACGTGGCGCCCTTGGCGGCGACCAGCAGGTCCGGCCGCAGACCCCAGTGATCCGAGCCGAACCACCGTCCCGTCCGCCCGAACCCGGTCATGACCTCGTCGGCGATGAGCAGGACGCCGTGTCGCCGACAGACCTCGCTGATGCGCGGCCAATAGTCGTCGGGCGGGACCGCGGCAGCCAGGGTCGCGCCCACGATCGGTTCCGCGACGAACGCGACGACCGTCCGCGGGCCTGCGGCCACGATGGCCGCCTCCAGTTCCTCGGCCAGGGCGGCACCGTCCGCGAGAGCGTTCGAGCCGGGACGACCCGCGCCGTACGGGTATGCCGCCGATACGTGACGGAAACGGCCGAGCCAGGGCTCGTAAGGGCGGCGGAGCGGCGGTCGGCCACTCAGGTCCAGGGCACCGATGGTGTTGCCGTGATAGCTCCCCCACCGCGCGAAGACGATGGTCCGATCTGCGTCGCCGCGCGCGAGGTGATAAGCGCGGGCCAGCTTGAGGGCCGTCTCGATCGCCTCGGAACCACCTGAGACCGGGTAGATCGCCGGGTCGGTGAGCGGCAGATGACGGGCGATCTCGCGGGCGTACGCCTCGAGCGGATCGGTCGTGAAGGCACTCCCGTGCGCGTACGAGAGTCGCGCGGCCTGATCGGCCATCGCGTCCGCCACGGACTGGCGGCCGTGCCCGACATTGACCACGATGGCGCCCCCGGCGGCATCGAGATAGGTCCGGCCGGCGGCGTCCGTGATCGCCGAGTCGTGAGCCTCTACGGCGACCGGCGGATCGGCCATCGTGGAGCGCCGGAAGACACGGCCGCGGGACGTGGAGGCGGGTCGGTCGGTCACGCCCGGGATTGTAGGGCCGGGACGGGTGCCTCCTGATGGACCGTGCGCGGCACGCGAGACGGACGCGGGGCAGAATGGCCTCCGTGCCCGATATCCCGGTCGCGCCACCGCAGGCGCTCAGCTTCGACGATCCCGAGGCCTATATCCCTCGGGATCGGCGGCGCGCCCTCGCCACCGGGACGAAGATGCCGGACCGGGTGCGGGGAGCCGGGCTCTTCGCGGACATCTCGGGGTTCACGCCACTCACCGAGGCGCTGGCCGCGGAGCTCGGCCCGCAGCGCGGCGCCGAGGTCCTCACCGCGATCCTCGGTGATGTCATCGGCGCGGTCATCGCCGAACTCGATCGCTTCGGCGGCGACGTCATCTACTTCTCGGGCGATGCGATCACGTGCTGGATCGACGGGGACGACGGTCGACGCGCCACGGCCTGCGCGCTCGCCATGCAGGCAGCGATGGCCCGCGTGGGATCGGTCACGACCCCAGCCGGACGCCCCATCACGCTGGCGATGAAGGTGGCCGTGGCCGTCGGGCCGGCGCGACGCTTCGTCGTCGGCGTCCCGCGAGTCCAGCTGATCGATGTGCTGGCCGGTCGCCTGGTCGACCAGCTGGCCGAGGCCGAGCATCACGCGGAGAAGGGCGACGTGATCCTGGATGCTTCCGCGATGGACTCCCTCGGCGACGCCGTCGAGCTGCTCGACGTGCGCATCGATGAGGCCACGGGCCGCCGCTTCGGCGTCCTGGGCCGGGTCCGGGTGGCCGTGGCCGACGCCCCGGTCGACGAGCCGCCTCCCCTGCCCGAGTCTGTCGTGCGCCAGTGGCTCCTGCCGTCCGTCTACGAGCGCATGCGCACCGGCCGGGGCGAGTTCCTGGCCGAGCTGCGCGCGGCATATCCGCTCTTCCTCCGCTTCGGCGGTATCGACTACGACGATGACGACGACGCCGACGCCAAGCTCGATGCGTTCGTCGGCAAGGCGCAGGAGATCCTCGACGGGTATGGCGGCAACGTCCTGCAGCTGACCCTCGGCGACAAGGGTGCCTACCTGTACGGGGTCTTCGGGTCGCCGCTGGCGCACGAGGACGATGCCGCCCGTGCGGCGGCGGCGGCGCTCGAGCTGCGTGCTCTCGATACCTCCACCGCGGCGACCGACATCCAGATCGGGATCACCCACGGCCGGCTGCGGAGTGGCACCTACGGTCACCACATGCGCCGGACCTTCGTGTGCCTCGGGGACGCGGTCAACCTGTCGGCACGCCTGATGTCGGCTGCGCCGGCTGGCCGGATCTACGTATCGCGCGCCGTCCATGACGATGCCGGCGATGCATTCGCCTGGGACGAGATGCCGGCGATGCACGTGAAGGGCAAGACCGAGGCCGTCGAGGTCTTCGCCCTGACGGGCGCGGTTGCGCGCATGTCGCGGCGACGGGTCCGTTACGAGCTGCCACTCGTGGGGCGACGCGCCGAATTGCACGCCCTGGACGACTGGCTCGACGACGCGCGCAGCGGCCACAACGAGATGGTCGGGCTGGCCGCAGAGGCCGGGATGGGCAAATCCCGACTCGTCGCCGAATTCGTGCGGTTCGCGCGGCGCGGCGGCACGTACGTTGCGTTCGGGGAATGCCAGGCATTCGGGACGACCACGGCGTATCTACCGTGGCGCGAGATCTGGCGCGGGCTCCTCGGCGTGGAGGATGGCGACGATGCACGGCGCCAACGGGCCGCCGTGGCGGCCACGCTTCGCGCCATCGAGCCCGGTCTCGAAGCGCGCGCCCCGTTGCTGGAAACCGTGATCGGGGTAAGCATCCCGGACAACGAGCTGACGGCGAGCTTCGACCCGAAATTGCGCAAGGCCTCGCTGGAAGACCTGCTGTCGCGCTGTCTGGTCGCCCACGCGTCGCCGCTGGTCATCGTGCTCGAGGACTGTCACTGGATCGACGAGTTGTCGAAGGGTCTGCTGGATGCCCTGGTCCGCGCCACGGCGGCCCGGCCGATCCTGTTCGTGTTCGCGTATCGGCCCGCGTCGTCCATCGGGGGCGGTCTCGGACTGGAACGGCTTCCGCAGTTTCACGAGTTGGAGCTGGCCCGGCTCGACGTCGACGAGACCCGCGAGCTCGTCCGCTCCAAGCTCGGGCAATTGACCGGCGTCGACGATGAGGGGCTACCCGCCCCCGACGAGCTCGTAGCGATGATCGCCGGTCGAGCTGAGGGCAATCCCTTCTATGTCGAGGAGCTGCTGAACTACCTGATCGGGCGTGGCATCGATCCTACAGACGGTCGCGCCGTCGCCGCGCTGGATCTCCCGAATAGCCTGCAGAGCCTCATCCTCAGCCGCATCGATCGCCTCGACGAGGCTCCGCGACGGACGTTGAAGGTGGCCAGCGTCATCGGACGGATCTTCGAGGCTCCGGTCCTGCCCCGCGTCTACCCCGAGATGGGGACCTCTGGCCAGGTCGCGGAACAGCTCGACGAATTGCGCGGCCAGGACCTCATCGCCCTCGATCGAGAACTGGAGCAGTCGTGGCTGTTCCGACATGTGCTGACGCAGGCAGTGGCGTACGAGAGCATGCCGTTCGAGTTGCGAGCGATGCTCCACCAGCGTGTCGCGAAGGACATCGAGGCGGCCGGTCCGGAGGCCATCGCGGGTCAGCTCGACCTGTTGGCGCATCACTACTGGAACAGCGAGGACGTCGGCAGGAAGGTCCACTACCTGGGTCTCGCCGGGGCCCACGCCCAGGCGGAATACGCCAATGCCGCCGCCATCGACTACTACGAACGGTTGGTCCCGTTGCTGGATGAGGCCGACCGAGGGCGCGTCCTCCTGAAACTCGGGCAGGTCCTCGAGCTCGTCGGTGACTGGGGGAGAGCCGAAGCCGTCGGGAAGGAAGCCCTCGGTCTCGCGACGTCACGCGTCGATGGCGACGCAGAAGGATGGGCTCGAGCCGCACTCGCCGAGCTCGCCCGAAAACAGGGGCAGTTCGAGACGGCAAGCGCGCATCTTGACGCCGCGGCGGCCCTCTTCGAAACCGCGCAGGATCCCACCGGCTTGGGCCAGGTCTGGCATGTCGCGGGCACGGTCGCCGCCATGCGTGGCGACTTGGATCTTGCCCGTCAGCGCTACGAGCAGAGCCTGGCACTGCGCGAGCGCCTCGGCGATCGCGCGAAGATGGCCGCCCTCTATTCGAACCTGGCGATCGTGGCGGAATACAGCGGTGACCTGATCGAGACCCGAAAGATGGCCGAGCGTGCCCTGGAGATCCGGGTCGACGTGGGCGACCGCTGGGCCATCGGAGTCTCGCAGAACAACCTCGGTGCCATCGCCATCAAGGAAGGACGCCTTGACGAGGCCCGTCGACGGATCGAGGAAGCCCTGCGACTCCTCGCGGAGGTGGGCGACACGTGGTTCGCGGCATCGGCTCGGGTGTTGCTTGGGAACGCGGCACGCGACCTCGGGGACTACGCCGACGCGGGCGGCCGCTATGCCACAAGCCTTTCGACCTTCGTCACCATGGACGATCAGCTCGCGCTCGCCGAACTCCTGGAGGACGTCGCCCTCCTGGCTGGGCGGACGGGTCAGCACAAGAACGCGGTAGAGCTGGTCGAGGCGGCCAAGGTATTCCGGGAGGAGATCGGCTCGCCGCTGGCGCCCGCGATGGAGGCCGAAGCCCGCGAGCAGATCGCATCAAGCCTTGCGGCGTTGGGGACAGCCGGCGCCGATGCCGCAGCCGCACGAGGACGGGTCCTGGGTCGAGCCGGGGCGGTGGAAGCTGCGAGGCTGGTCTGTGCGACGACGAGCGATTCGTAGGTAGCCGAATCGCAACGCATCCGGCGTGGCCAGCAGGCACCACGACGCCTGCGAAGGTGTTGCGTTGGGGCACACGAGACGTATCCTACCCAGGACCCCAGCTGACCCCACCCTGCCCCACCGCTTCGCTCGTGTCCAGAGGTTCGAACGTGCAGATCCAGCGCGTCGCGTTGTCCGGCGGCCGTCCGAAGCGCCAGCCCGGGCGCGCCGTGCGATCGCGCATCCGCCTCCACATCCGGAGCCTGATCTGGCGGACGGCCTTCATCGTGCCGTTCGTGCTCACGGGCCTCGTGTCGGTGGCACCCAGTTCGGTGCATGCGTCGGGATCCCCTTGGAGCGCATCCGGCCCCACGGCCGTCGCGGCGAATGACGGCACGGATGGCACCGCGAAGCTCCAGTACGCCTACGACCCGTGTCCGTCGCACGTGGAAGGAACCTGCACTGGCGCCAGCGGAACGTGGGGATTCGAAACCACGGCGGACCGGTCCGGCCACGTCAAGCTGGATTGGGACTACTCGGGGTTCCACGCCTTCTTCGAGGTGAGGGTCGGGCTGCACGCGTACGTGCACCGCCCGGGAGCTCCGGCCGCGATCACTGACCTGACCCTTGTCAACGACGGTCCAGCAGTCTGCTGCACGCCGCCGTCTAGTGGTTTTACGTACTCAGGGTCGACAGAACTGGATGTGCAGGTCGGGGATACGTACGGATTCGCCCTGAGCGGTAGCAACGCCGACTTCAACACGGACCTGCACGGAACGCTGACCGTCGACCGCGCGTTCATCGACACGATCCAGACCGCGCCGAACCTGACCGTCAACACGGCGGATGACCACAACGACGGTGGGTGCACCGTCAACGACTGCTCCCTCGCGGAAGCGATCTCGCTCTCGAATGACAGCCCCGCCCTCGTCAACACGATCACCTTCGCGATCCCGGGCGACGGCCTTCAGACGATCGTCCTACACGGGGCGCTGCCGACCATCGCGAACCCCGTGATCATCCGGGGGGACAGCCAGGCCGGATCGGATTGCTCATCCCCGGCGACCGGGCTCAAGGTCGAGCTTCAGTCGCGATACGAAGGGACCAACCCTGCCCTGACGTTCTCCGGATCCGTGGCGGGAAGTCAGGTTCGAGGCCTGATCATCGATGGGTTCGCGGGCGACGGCATCGACGTCTCACCGACCAGTGACGGCGCCAGCAACGTTACGATCCAGTGCGACCAGATCGGAACGGCCGCCCTTCCCAATGGCGGGTCGGGGATCCGCTTGACCAATGTCAGCGACGCGCTGGTCGGCAGCGACCAGAACGGCACGGACGATGCCAGCGAGACCAACGTCATCGCCTACAACGGCGGCGACGGGATCCAAATCCTCAACGACGGATCTGCCTCGACCGGCGACCGGCTCGATGGCAACGTCATCCACGACAACGACCAGCTCGGCATCGACCTGGGCGGGGACGGCGTCACGCCGAACGACGCCGGCGATACCGACACAGGTCCGAACGGTTTGAACAACTTCCCGGTCCTGGTGCGTGCCGAGGGCGGAGGCGGTGGCGGGATCTCCGGACGCCTCGACACCACCAACGATCCGGCCGGTCAGGACGTGACCCTCTTCATCGCCGACACCTGCGATCCCAGCGGCCATGGCGAGGGCGGGGTCATCGTCGGCACCGCGCACGTCACCCCCGATGCGACCGGCGTCTCTGCATTCTCGATCGCGCTCACGGGTCTGCCCGCGGGCAAGTTCGTCACGGCTGTCGCGACCGACGCCGCCGGAAGCACATCGGAGTATTCAGCCTGCCTGAAGATCGGCGCCGGCAACGATTCGTGGCCGAACGCGCTCGATATCTCTGGGACAGGGAGCGCCAGCGACGCGCTCGAATACTCCGGGCAGACGCGCTGGTACAAGTTCCAGATCGATCCCCAAGCGCAGGTCAGCGTCAACCTGACAGACCTGCCGGCCGACTACGACCTGATCCTGTTCAAGGACATCTCGCAGGCCTATTCGACCCTGACACAGTCCTCCGACCTGACCAAGCTCAGCGCCGAGTTCTCGACGACCGGGCAGAAGTTCTCGGGGACGGGCCAGAAGTTCTCGGGGACGGGCCAGAAGTTCTCTGATGATGTCTTCTCCGGCACCGGTCAGAAGTTCTCGGGGACGGGCCAGAAGTTCTCGGGCGATCTCGGGTTCTCGGGCGATGTCTTCTCCGGTACCGGTCAGAAGTTCTCCGGGGACGCATTTTCGGGGACGGGCCAGAAGTTCTCACCGGACACCTCGGGGACGGGCCAGAAGTTCTCACCGGACGCGTACTCCAGCGCGCAGAGCCGCAGCGTCATCGACTTCTCCGCGGTGACGGGCGCCGGCCCCGAATCGATCACCAGCGACACGTGGAACAACACGGGCTTCTTCTATGTCCGAGTGTCCGGACGAAGCGGCGTCTTCGATCCGGTGAATCCGTTCTCTCTGCACGTCACGCAGACGTCGACCGCGTGCGGTGGCCTGAGCACCTACTCGGGCGACTCCATCGCAGGTCCGGTCGCTACAGGCCCATTCAAGACCATCATCCTCACCGATCCCACCCGGATCGCCGGCAGCACTGGCGACAAGGCGACTCTCGCCAGTGACCTGACCGCGTTCGCGTCACGAAGTGAGGTCGGCGGGCTGGTGATCAACGTCGATTCGATCCCGAGGATCCACGCCCTGAACGCTCAGGCCGATGCCAACCCAGCCTGCCCGTACGCCAAGAACCTCGTCGCGACGGCACTCAAGACCGTCATCGACTCATATCGCGCCTCGAATCCGCTCGCGTACGTCGTCCTCGTGGGCGGCGATGGCACGATCCCGTTCTTCCGCTACCCGGACACCGCCGACCTGGCACCGGAATCCGGTTACATCCCGCCGGTCTCGCCGTTGAGTGCCTCCGAAGCCAGCCTCCAGCTGAACTACGTCCTGAGTCAAGACGCATACGGCGCGGGAACGCAGATCGCCCAGGGCGTCAGCACGTTCCCGGTGCCGGATCTGGCCGTCGGCCGGCTCGTCGAGACCGCCCGCGAAGCGTCCATCGTCCTTGAGGCGTACCTGACTCACACGACGGGCGGTGTCGTCGCGACGCCGACGCACAGCCTCGTGACGGGCTACGACTTCATGGCTGATGCCGCCGCGTCTGTCCAGGCGGATTTCTCGGCCGGCCTAGGCTCCAGCACGAACGCGGACTCGCTGATCGCCCCGAACAACATCCTGCCGACGGACCCGCAGTCTTGGACCGCGGCACAGTTGCGGGCAAAACTCCTGGGCTCAACCCACAACGACCTGATCTTCCTGGCCGGTCACTTCAGCACCAATACTGCCCTCGCCGCCGACTTCAGCACGACCATCCAGGCCTCCGATCTGGCGGCGTCGGCGACGGACTTCACCAACACGATCGTGTTCAGCCAGGGCTGCCATGCCGGGTACAACCTGGTGGATGGCGACGCCATCCCGAACGTGACCGACCAGCTGGACTGGGCGCAGGCGTTCGCGCAAAAGGGCGCAACGCTGATCGCCGGGACCGGCTACCAGTACGGCGACACGGACCTGATCCAGTACAGCGAGGCGATCTACAGCGGCTTCGCGCACGAACTTCGGTTGGGTAGCGGCCCCGTCTCGGTCGGGCAGGCGCTGATTCGCGCCAAGCAGGACTACCTGCGCAACACCCCGGTCCTCGACAGCATCGACACGAAGGCGCTCCTGGAGTCGACGTTGTTCGGTCTCCCGATGCTCCAGGTCAACCTGCCATCGAACCGGCAGGGCGCGCCGACGGATGGCGCCGGCGTCAGCCCAAACCCCGTGGCTAGTGGACCCGGCGTCGCGCTCGGTCTTACTTCGACGGACCTTCCGGTGAACACCAGCCCGCTCACGATCAACACGAAGCCCTTGACCGGGATCGACGGCGCGGCGAGCGCCACAGCCACCTGGTACTCAGGTCCCGACGGGGTCGTGAGCGGTCCGTCCCAGCCGGCCCTCCCCCTGGTCTCGAAGAACGTCACGGCGCCCGGGACCACGCTTCGCGGCGTCGGGTTCCGCGGCGGCACCTACACCGACACTCCGGGGATCACCCCGCTGCTCAGCGCGCCCGCGACGGAAGTCCGGACCGCGCACACCAGTTTCAACAGCCCCACGTTCTTCCCGGCCCAGCTGGGCAACCCCAACTACTTCGATGCTCTCGGCAACGGAGCGACACGGCTGCTGATCACCCCGGCCCAGCATCGGTCCGACGGACCCACATCCCCCACATCGACGCTCCGTCTGTTCAGTGGCGTGGACTTCCGACTGTTCTACAGCAACAACCTCGGTCCGGCCGCGCTGACGAGTGCGCCATCCATCCTTGACGTCTCTGCGAGTGCCCTGGGCAACGTCGTGACCTTCGACGCGCATGTCGTAGGCGATCCGGCGGCCGGCATCCAGGGGGTCTGGATCACGTACACCGGAGTCGGCGGCGGGCACACGTGGACGTCGCTGGACCTGGCCCAGGATCCGACCGACCCAAGCCACTGGATGGGCTCCCACGACTTCGGCGTCAGCCCGTTGTCGATCCAGTTCATGGCCCAGGCGGTCAATGGCGTGGGCCTGGTGGCCCTCGACACCGACTTCGGCCATTTCTACACCCTCGCGCAGGCGACTGCGGCGAACCCGAACACGACCACAGTGACGCTTGATTCGGGCAACGCGAGCCATGCCGTCTTCGGCTCGACGGTGACCTTCAGCGCGACCCTTCACAGCGCCACTCCGCTCCTCGGCCAGCCGATCGAATTCGACCTCGCCAACAGCGTCCGAACGGCTCTCACCGATTCAAGCGGGCACGCCTCCGTGACCTTCACGCTGACCGACGTCCCGGGCACGGAGCCACTCACGGCTACGTTCCTCGGCGACGCCCAGAACCTGACGTCGCTCGCCACCACCACGTTCGCCATCGACAAGCTCGGGACGCACCTTGCCCTGTCAGGACCGCCATCCGGGCCGACCGGCTCGGTGAGTGGAATCGTCGCGTCGCTGACCGACGCGAGCGTGATCCCCGTCCCATTGGGTCAACGGAGCGTGTTCTTCGTCGTGTCCCAACATGGGAACCCCGCCAATGCCTTCTCGCGATCGGTGATCACCGACTACCTGGGGCACGCGGCGCTCGGCTCCATCGGGCTGGCCCCGGGAACCTACGACGTCGCCGCCTACTTCAATGGCGCGATCACGCTGCTGCCCGCGGCGACCGTGGTCAGCATCACGGACGACACCTATGTGAACACGTCCGCGTCGACCTCCTACCTGGTGGTGCCGGCGACACCTACCCTCACGTTCGACCTCACAGCGTTGCCGGCCAAGGCGTTCGGCAGTGCTCCCTTCAGCGTCGCTTCGTTCGTCACCACCAACAGCCCAGGGACCCAGACGTTCGCGCTCGGCGGCGGCAGCGTCGGCTGCACCGTGAGCGTGGCCGGCATGGTCACGCTGACCGGCGCAGCGGTGGACCCGCAGTCCTGCGTCATCTCGGTCAGCCTCGCGGCGGGCGCCGGTTTCACCGCGGCCGGTCCGGTCAGCGCGTCGTTCCACGTCGCCAGGGCCACGCCGACGCTGACCCTTGCCGTGCTCCCCGATCGGACCCTCGGCACCGGCCCATTCAGCATCACCTCTGCGGCGACCAGCACCGGCCCCGCCACGATCACCTTCGCGACCGGGTCCGGGAGCGTCGGCTGCACGATCAACGCGGCCGGCACCATCCTCACGCTGACAGCCCCGGCCCTTGGCACGAGCTTCTGCGTGATCACCGTCACCCAGCCTGCGAATGCCGACTACAACGCTCCGGCTGTCGCGACGCAACAGTTCCACGTCAGCAAGCGCGTGCAGGCCATCGCCGTCACCTCGGTCGCACCCGCGGCGGCCGTCTATGGCGATACCTATACCCCGACCGCCACGGGTGGCGGATCCGGCAATCCGGTGACCTTCAGCGGGAGTGGCGCCTGCTCATTCGCGAGCGGCACGATCACGATGACGGCCTCCGGCACGTGCACCGTGACGGCCAATCAGGCTGGCAACGCGACGTACGACCCGGCAGCGGCGGTGACCCAGGCGTTCGCCGTCGGCAGGAAGGGCGCGACGCTCGGCTACACCGGCAACCTCTTCTGGTCTGCCGGAAGCGGCACGACCGCCAGCGTGACCTTGACGGGGCAGGTCACCCGAGCCGCGGGCGGCACGACCCTCGCGACCAACGCCACCGTCGACTTCTTGCTCTTCCGTTCCGGCAATGTGACGGCAACGCCGGACGACCACTGCCTTGGCACGGTCAACAGCGCCGGGGTGGCCACGTGCACGAAGAGCCTGGCGCTCGATAACTGGACCGTCGTCATGACGATCCCCGCCGCCAACGCGTTCTTCACCGCCCCGAACGCGGACCCCGTGGTCCTCACGGTGTATCAGGCTTCGGCCGCGAAATACGCGACAGGTGCGGGCTGGGTCATCGATCCCAGCTACCACGACATCCCGGTCAAGGTGTCGCCGACGAAGAACCACGGGATCTTCGGCTTCGCCGTGAGCTACAAGAGCGGCACCACGCCGCAGGGCGCAGCGGTCTACGAGTTCCGCGGCAACGACGGCTATGACTACGTCTTCACCACCACCAGCTGGACCGGCGGAGGGCTCTCGTTCGGGACCGGCACGGCGTCCTTCAGCGCGAAGTGCTCGGTCGTGGCCTTCAACCCGGCGACCCATAAGGTCGTGTCCGGGAAGGGCGGCACGAACTTCACGTGCCGGTTCGATGTCACCGACGGCGCCACCGACAAGTTCGCGATGAGCGCCTACACCGCTGCAGGCGTGCTGTATCACCAGGTCGGGACCTCGGCAAGCCAGATCAGCCTCGGGAGCGGATCGATCGTCGTCAAGAAGTAGGACCTCGCTCGCTCCTCGACGCGAGCACAGGTTTCGGAACGCGGGCACAGGTTTCGGCTCGGTCGCCCACACGCCGTTCTCAGGTGACTCTCATCCATCGATGGAAGAGTCGCTGACATCGAACGTCATCGGGTAGACCGCGGTCGACCCTGAGCGAGAGGCCAGCGACCCATGACCCGCAACCGCGTGATCGCCGCGATCATCGCGCTGTTCCTGATCGGCGGTGGCGGCGTGTACGCCGCCTATACCCAGATCCTGCAGGGCGATTCCGCGCCCGCCTTGTCGCTACCCGACGCAAGCGCGACTGGCGGCTCCGGCACGGCGGTGCTGCCGCCGACGCTGACCGCGGCGACGGCCGTTGGCGAGTGGACGATCGGCAGCGGCAGCCAGGCCGGGTATCGCGTCCGTGAACAGCTCGCCAGTCTCTCGGCCGAAAGCGACGCGGTGGGTCGTACCGACAAGGTGACCGGGTCTGCAACGGTCGCGGCCGCCGGCAGCTCGGTCCAGGTGACCAAGGCCACGATCACCGTCGACACGACATCGATCGCGTCAGACAAGTCGCAGCGCGACGACCACCTGCGCGACCAGGGTCTTGAGACCGACACGTACAAGACGGCCACCTTCACGCTCACCTCGCCTCTCGACGTGCCGGCGAATGCGTTCACTGGCATCGTCGTGGATGTGACCCTCCATGGCGACCTCACACTGCACGGAGTCACCAGGACCGTGGACATCCCGGCCAAGGCCCAGGTGTCCGGCAACGACATCGACGTCTCGGGTTCGATCTCGTTCCCGCTCAGCGACTACTCGATGACCGCCCCGAACGTCGGCGGCTTCATCATCTCGATCGAAGACCACGGCGCGCTCGAGTTCCTGATCACACTGCAGCACTCCTGACAGGGCGACCCGACCGTAGCGACCGTCAGGCGACCGTGGCCGCCAGCGCCTCGATGACGTCGGCGGCGAGATGCTCCCCGGCACCCTTCCGCATGATCGCGAGCGCTTCCTCCACGGACATCGGCCCGCGATAGGGGCGGTTCGCGGTCAATGCCTCGAAGACGTCGGCCACGGCCACGATCCGGGCGCCGATCGCGAGGTCGGGCGCGGTCAGACC
>JBBQLI010000062.1:0-20003 GCA_038327765.1 Candidatus Limnocylindrales bacterium
CACCCCGTGCTCGAGACCTACCCGTCGGCCGCGATCGTGGCTCGCTACCGGGCCCTGGGTGGGCGACGCTTGACGATCGGATCGGACGCGCATCGGGCGGAGCATTTCGCGTTCGGCCTGCCCGACGGGTACGCGATCGCGCGCGACTCCGGTTTCGATCACGTCGCGATGCGAGACGGATCACGGGCCATCCCCGACCCGCAGGCCGCCATCGCGGACCCGCAGACGGCCATCTCCTCGCGGTAGTCTGTGCACGTGGAGTGCACCGTGGTCGGCGCCGGGCCGTCCTACACCGATCGGCCGGGCGCGACGGGCGCTGCCTATCTGCTGACCCACGGTCTGCATGCCCTCCTGCTGGATCTGGGACAGGGATCCTTCCCGCGGCTGGCCGGGCTGCTGGATCCCGCGGACCTGGATGCGGTGATCGTGAGCCACCTTCACCCGGACCATTTCATCGACCTCGTCCCGTTGCGGCTCTACCTGCGCTGGGAGCCCCCCGCCGGACGACGCGTCCGGGTCATCGGGCCGATCGGCCTGGCCCATCGTCTCGACGATCTCCACGGCGAGGTCGGGTACGCGGCAGCGTCCCTGGACATCGCCGAACTCAGCGAGGGCACGTTCGCCGTGGGCGGAGCCGCCGGATTCGACGTGACCGCGCGGCGCGTCACCCACACCGCGGCCAGCTTCGCATTCCGGGTCTCGCACGCAGGCGTCGACGGGCCCGGCCTCGTGTATACGGGCGATTGCGGGAATGCCATGGACGTGGACCCGCTGATCCGTCCGGGCGACACGCTGCTCAGCGAGGTCAGCTTCGGGCCTGGCCCGGTCCCCGTCACGGCACTGCATCTCGACGGCCCGCTCGTTGGCGCTCTGGCGGCACGGACCGGCGTCGCTCGCGTCCTGCTGACGCATCTCCAGATGGGCTTCGATCGCGACGAGACCGTGGCGTCGGTCCGTGCCCGGTTCGACGGGCCGGTAGATCTCGTGGACCCGGGCGACCGCGTCTCGATCTGACGAGGTCCGGCCCGGGTAACGACGAACCGGGCCCCCTGAAGGACCCGGTTCGACGAGGTGGTTCGCGTGGCGCCTGGCGGCGCCGGGAAGATCAGTGCTTGCGGTCGGTCCGGACGACGGCCCGGGCTGGGACCAGGAGCAGCACGCCGGCGAGGAGGGCGGCCATGGCCAGGAGGGCCAGACGCCAACCGCTGTCGGTCGTGGTCTGCGAGGTGGTGATGGCATCGGTCGGCGGAAGCGTAGGCCCGCCGGTCTCGACAAGGACGCCGCCGCTCGGGGCAGCGCTGTCGCTGGGAGCAGCCGAGTCGCTCGGGGCTGCGCTGTCGCTCGGGGCTGCGCTGTCGCTCGGGGCTGCGCTGTCGCTCGGGGCTGCGCTCTCGCTCGGGGCTGCGCTGTCGCTGGGCGTCGGGGTCGGGGCTTCGCTGGGCGTCGGGGTCCAGGTCGGCTCTTCGCTCTTCGGCTCTTCGCTGGGGGCGCTGCTATCGGACGGTGCCGTGCTCTCGCTGGGGATCGGGGTCCACGACGGCAGGTTGCAGTCCGTGGCCTGGCAGACAGCCGTCCGGCTGCTGGCGAAGGTGGGGGAGGTCGTCGGACCGACGAGGGCCAGCGTGGCCATCGCCGCGACGACGAGCCAGGAAAGGTGACGGGCCGTACGCGACCGTCTCCTGTGTGAACGTTGCATGGATCAATTCCCCAATGACCGTGGAGGCGAGATGCCTCCGGATGAATGACTGTCGAGCGAAGGGGACGAAGCCGTCCCCTTTTCGACGTGGGCCGGATAGTGGCACGGGCTCCAGTACTCGTCTAGTACTTGCGGATCACCTGGACCACACCAAACCACTGACAATGCTATCACTCCGCCACCACACTCCGGTGCCCTGTCGCAACAGTAGTCATAGGTCTTCCGTTCGACGACGTGCCGGGCAGCGGATGACCGCGTGGATCGTGCCCCGTCTACCATGGAGCCCCGTGAACGCCACCCCGGACCCGATCCACGCAGCGCCACCCATCCGCACGCGCGTCATCGCGACGGTCGAGCGCGCCTGGGAGCAGGCGATCGCCGAGGGACGGCTGCCCGCCATCGATGCCGAGGCGCGCCCGCGGATCGAGGTCGAGCGACCTGCGAACCCTGCGCACGGCGACATCGCGACCAACCTGGCCATGCGCCTGGCTCGGCCGTACCGGATGGCACCCCAGGCCATCGCCGACGCGCTCGCGACATCCCTGGTGGCGATGGCCGCCGCCGATCCGCGCTCGACGCCGGTCGCCAGCGCCACCGTGGCCGCCCCCGGCTTCTTGAACCTGCGCCTCACGGACGGCGCGCTCGAAGAGATCGTGGCGTCGGTCCTGGCGTCGCCGGCGACCTGGGGTCGAGTCGCCGCGGCGCCGCGGAACGTCAATGTCGAGTTCGTCTCGGCCAATCCGACCGGCCCACTCCACGTCGGCAATGCGCGCGGCGCCTTCATCGGCGACCTGCTGAGCCGCGTCCTGGAGGCGGGAGGGCAGCACGTGACGCGCGAGTACTACTTCAACGATTCCGGCGGCCAGATCCGCAACCTCGGCGCGTCCGTCGTGGCGCTCCGCACGGGCGTGCCCCTGCCCGAGGACGGCTATCGCGGCGACTACGTCCACGACCTCGTGGCGGCACTCCCCGACGACGTCTGGGCATCTGCCTCCGCAGACGACGCCGACACGATCGGCATCGTGGGGCACTGGGCGGCGGGCCAGGTGCGCTCCGGTATCGAAGCCAGCCTGGCGCGCCTGGGCGTGCAGTTCGACGTGTGGACGAGCGAGGCCCGACTGCACGACGAGGGCTGGGTCGGTCGGGCGATCGAGCGGCTGCGCGAACGCGGCCACGTCTACGAACAGGACGGCGCGCTGTGGTTCCGTTCGACGGCGTTCGGCGACGACAAGGACCGGGTGATCCTGCGCTCGACCGGCGAACCGACCTACTTCGCGGCCGATATCGGCTACGTCACCGAAAAGTTCAGCCGCGGCTTCGACCACCTGATCTACATCTGGGGCGCCGACCATCACGGCACCGTCGCCCGCGTCCGCAATGCGGCGGAGGCGATGGGCTACGACCGCGAGGCCGTGGAGATGCAGCTCTACTCGTGGGTCCGGTTCGTTCGAGATGGGGTCGAGGTGTCGATGTCGAAGCGGGCCGGCGAGTTCATCACGCTCGACGAGCTGCTGGCCGAGGTCGGAGTCGATGCGGCACGCTGGTCGTTCGCCTCACGTGCGGCGACGTCGGCGATCGACTTCGACATCGAGCTGGCGAAGAAGCAGTCGAACGAGAACCCGGTCTACTACGTCCAGTACGCCCACGCCCGGATCGCCTCGATCGTACGCAAGGGCGCCGATTCGGGGCTGACGCCGGCGGCCGGGGTGGAAGGGGCGATCGGCGGCGCCGCCGAGGCGAGCCTGGCACGCGCTGTCGCGCGGTTCCCCGAAGTGGTCGAGGACGCGGTGGCGGCCGAGGAGACCCAAGGCATCACGGCGTATGCCACCGAGCTGGCGACGACGTTCCACGGGTTCTACCGCGATGCACGCGTCGTCGACCCGGACGCACCGGAACGATCCGCGTCCCGCCTCGCCCTTGCGCGAGCAGCCCAGATCACGCTGGCGAACGCGCTCGGCCTCCTGGGGATCTCCGCACCCGAATCGATGTAGCGCCGCGGCCGTGGGTCTCGGCCCGCGAGTCCCTAACCGGCGAGTCCCAGCACGCCGGCGAGCCTGCCGAGCGTCGCGGCGTCGTTGCCGATCACGACCCAGCGCGTGGTCGCGCCGGCGCCCGGCAGGACCTGCGCCGGGCCGCCCGCCTTCCCGATCGCGATGGTCGCCGCGGTCTCGAACTCCTGGGCGTCCTTGGCCGTATCCCAGACCGTGTGCCAGGCGAGACCCCAGGCTCCGTTCGGACCGGTCACGACGGCCATCCGGTCGCCACCCCAGCCTGCCGCGGCTTGGCTCGAGGTGGTCGTGGCGCCACCCTGGGACAGCCAGATCCCGGTCTGGAACTCGCCGAACGTGTCCTGGAACGGGACCGCCCAGCCGGACCCGAGGTCCGCGGCCAGCGTTGTCGGGATCTGGACATCGATGGGCTTGTCGTTCGAGGCATAGAGCGCCGGGTGCATGACCTGCTCGCTCGAGGTCGGAAGCCGGTCGTAGAACATGTCGACCGCGGGCCAGCCACCGCTGAGCTGCGCCGCCTGCACGAACGCGTAGCCCGTCGTGTACGGATAGAGCAGGGTCTGGCTGAGGATCGGCGGCATCTTCGCGAGGAGTGCCTGCTGGGCGGGGTCGTTGCCGTCCTTGATGATGGCCTGGAGCTGATCCGGGGTCAGGTACTTG
The DNA here is from genome assembly GCA_038327765.1 of Candidatus Limnocylindrales bacterium. Classification (GTDB taxonomy): domain Bacteria; phylum Chloroflexota; class Limnocylindria; order Limnocylindrales; family CSP1-4; genus SPCO01. The sequence goes on from JBBQLI010000062.1 coordinate 4,366, forward strand.
AAGGCCCACGTGTACATGAGCGCGGTTGCGTCGCCTTCGTAGATCGCCTGACGACCCATGATCCAGTCAGTTCGGTCGAGGACGTCCTTCTGATCCGTGAACACCGACCAGTGTTGATCCTGAAGGGCATGCGTGAATTCGTGTGCATAGGTGATCTCATCGGTCGGCGTGATCGCCCCGGACCGTGCGACGACGTACATCTTCTTCTCATCGTTGCGGTAGAAGCCGGCGACACCGGTACTCAGCAAGTCGAGGGAGAGCGCGCGCAGGTCCGCGTCAGGAGCGAGCAGCCCGAGCGCCTTCAGCGACCGCTCGTAGGCGGCCACGTACGCAGGCGGCGTGTCCTTGTCGTACTCGGCGGTCAGCATCGTGCGCAGCTGTGTGGCATCGATCACCTGGCGGGCGACCTTCGACGTCTGGGTCAGGCCGCGCAGCTCGATGACCTGCTGCTCGATCTGGTCGAAGACCGCGCCCTCGTCGATGCTCGGTCCGGGGGTGGCGCTCGGTGCGTCCGAGGCCATCGTCGTGGCTGTCGGGCCAGGCGTCGCGCTGGCAGATGGAACGGGCGTCGGCGTCGCGCTGGAGGTGCCGCAGGCGGCCACGAGGAGCGCGATGAGCAGCAGCGGACCGGCGCGGCGGTGGTGATCCATGGGTGGGATTGTCGCATCGGCGACGCGAACCGCCTCCGGGACGATGGTCCCGGGTGGGACGACGCCAGGCGAAACCGCGGGTCCGTTTCGCTTTCTTAATCGCTTGGCATCTCGATGCTGAACACGGTTCGCCGTAGCGTATTCCTCGGACGAACCCACAAGGTTCCATCCTCCCTCCCTCCGACCGGAGGCGCCGATTGGGCAGGCGCCTCCGGTCCTCCTTTTCCGGGAGGTCGAGGTGCGTCCCGCCTTCCCCGTTCCGTGAGCCGCCGTGCAGGCCGCTGTGTCAGAATCGGGCGATGGAAGTCACTTGGTATGGGCGGAGCTGCATCCGCCTGCGCGGACGGGACGCGGTCGTGATCGCGGACCCGTATCAGGCGGTCGTCGGGCCGACCGGCCGGGGCATCACCGGCGATATCGTCACGTTCAGCCACCCCGACGACGCCAAGCTCTCGAAGGCAAAGGGCAAGCTCTCGCGCGACGGCCTCACGCTCCTGCCGTCCAGCCTGGATAGCGCGTTCATCCTCGACGGACCCGGCGAGTACGAGGTCAAGCACATCCTCGTGACCGGCGTCCGGACGTACCGCGACGACGTGCGCGGCGCGGAGGGCGGCAAGCAGGTCGCGTTCGTCGTCGAGCTCGACGGCATCCACACGATCCACCTCGGTGATATCGGACACCTGCTGTCCGAGGAGAAGCTCGGGGATATCGGCCCGGTCGATATCGCGTGCGTGCCGCTCGGCGGTGCGTTGTCGCCGACGAAGGCCGCGGCACTGGTCGCCCAGCTCGACCCACGGATCGTCGTCCCGATGCCACTCTGCGATGACGAGGCCGACTGCGCCGAGGTCCTCAAGAAGTTCTTCCACGAGATGGGCGCCGAACCCGCCACCCAGCCGAAACTGTCGGTCTCGATCTCGACGCTCCCCGTCGAGACCACGGCGGTCCTCCTGGAGTCCCGCGGCAAGCAGGTCTGAGGCTGGCGACCGTCCCAGCTACCCGCGGTCGAGGACGATCCGGCCACCCTTGATCACGGCCCGGACGAGGTCCGCGGCCGGCCAGTAGGGGATCTGCACCGTGGTCGGCACCCGCCAGACCACGATGTCCGCGGCCTTGCCCGGCTCGAGCGACCCGATCTCGTCGTCGAGCAGGAGCGCCTTCGCGGCATTGATGGTCACCGCGGTCAGGACCTCATCGGGCGACATGCCAAGGCCCACGCAGGCCGCGGTCATCGCCAGGGGCAGGCTGGCCGTCGGCGACGTCCCGGGGTTGAAGTCCGTGCCGAGCGCCACGGGCACGCCGCGCTCGATCAGCGTTCGGGCCGGGGCGTGGTGGTCCTTCATGAGGAACCAGGTCGTGATCGGCAGGAGCGTGGCGACCACCGCCCGGTCCTCCGCGGCCGCAGCGGCCAGCGCATCGATCCCGGCCTGGGACGGCGTGGCGAGGTGGTCCGCCGATGCGGCGCCCAGTTCCGCCGCGAGTTCCGCGCCACCCGATGGCGCCAGCTCATCGGCGTGGAGGCGCAGCCCCATCCCGAACGCCGCAGCGGCTTCCAGCACGCGACGTGACTGGTCCGCGCTGAAGACGCCTTCCTCACAGAAGACATCGCAGAACCGGGCCCGACCCTGGGCCGCGACGCCAGGGAGCTGTTCGCCGATGACCGACGCGAGGTAGGCCTCGACGCCGTCCGGTCGCGTGCGGAACTCGGGTGCGACGGCGTGCGCGCCGAGGAACGTCGGCACGATGTCGATCGGCCCTTCCGTTCCCAGACGATGGGCAACGTCGAGGAGCCTGATCTCGGTCTCGAGGTCGAGACCGTAGCCGGACTTGGCCTCGATGGTGGTCACGCCATGACCCAGCATCTCGTCAAGCCAGCGCCGGCCGTGTGCCTGCAGATCCTCGGGCGACGCTGCTCGTGTGGCCGAGACGGTCGCGAGGATGCCGCCCCCTGCCGCGAGGATCTCGAGATAGCTGGCGCCGTGCTGGCGGAGCACCAGTTCCGCCTCGCGCGACCCACCGAACAGGAGGTGGGTGTGCGGATCGACGAGTCCGGGCGTCACCGAGCCACCGCGCGCATCGAGTCGGGCGAACCGTCCGAGCGGCAAGCCGCTTCCTTCCAGGATCCGTTCCACCTGGGCACGCGGACCGACCGCTGCGATCCGGCCCTCCCAGCACGCGACGACCGGGGCATCGGGTGCATCAGGACCCCCGACGTCCGCGCTCGTGGAGCGCCCGACATCGCCCTGGCTGACGCCGGCACGGACGCCACCGGCCATCGTGGCGATCTCCGCCGCACCCACGATGAGCAGGCCAGGCGGCGTGTCGGCGGGCTTACCTCCGGTGATGACGCGGAATGCGCCACTCATCGGGGGACCGTCATGGTCCGGAGTCGCTCCATCAGGCGGACCGACCTGCCCGGGCGGCCTCGAGCCGCACCTCGAGCGCCTGGTCGGGCGAGAAGTCGCGCAGGCGGATGTAGGCCGCGGCCTCGGCCAGGCGCCGTTCGATGGGTGCCTCCCGCGGGGCCGCGGCGCGGTCGGCCACCTCGAGCAGTGCGGCCAGCGGCGCCAGGCCGATCAACTCGGACTCGGCGAGATCCACGCCATCTTCGGCCGCGATCTCACGCACGGTCTCCCAGACCAGCCAGAGCGGCGTGACGTGGAAATCGAGCAGGTTCATCGAGACCTGCGCCCGGCGCAGCTCCTCGATCCAGAAGCCGTTCGCCTGGACCTTGGGGAGTCCGCCGCCGGACTCGCGGACGCGCCGCGCGATGCGCTTCGCGAGCTCGACGTCCTCGGACGCGAGATTGATGTTGTAGGCGATGAGGAACGGCCGCGCGCCGACGGCGACGGCGCCCGCCGACGGGTGCATCCGCGCCGGCCCGAAGTCCGGTTCGCGGCCGTGCTGGGCGATCTCCGCCTTCAACCCCTCGTACTGCCCGCGCCGAACATCAGCGAGCTTGACCCGATCCGCCCGCACGGCGGCATTCGCATAGAGGTAGACCGGCAGGTCGAACGTGGTCGCCAGCCGCTCCCCGAACGCCCGCGCCAGCACGATGCAGTCGTCCATCGGTGTGCTGCCGAGCGGGATGAGCGGGATCACGTCGACCGCGCCGATGCGGGGATGCTCTCCGCTGTGGGTGTCCATGTCGATCTCATGGATCGCCGCCGCCACCAGCCGTTCGAGTGCCTCGGTGACGGCCCCGTCCTCGCCGGCGAGCGTGAAGACCGAGCGGTTGTGGCTGGCGTCGCTGGTCCGGTCGAGCAGATGCACGCCAGCGACACTCGAGACAGCGGTCGCGAGCCGGTCGACGACGTCGAGCCGACGGCCCTCGGAGATGTTCGGGACGGACTCGATCAGCACCCCACGATGCTACGTCCCAGGCCGATGCGCCGGGTCGCCGCGGCGACGTAGACTCCCGCCGGTGACGACACGACCCGCCAGCCTGATCCGCCAGCGCGACTTCGTGAAGCTCTGGACGGCCGAGACCATCAGCCAATTCGGGACGCAGGTCAGCCTGCTCGCGGTCCCGCTCGTGGCGGTCACCCTGCTCGAGGCCAGCCCGTTCGAAGTGGCCTTGCTCGGGACGGTCGAGTTCCTCCCGTTCATCCTGTTCAGCCTTCCGGCGGGTGCCTGGGTGGACCGTCTTCGGCGTCGACCGATCCTGATCGCGGGCGACCTGGGACGAGCCGTGAGTCTCGGCTCGATCCCGCTGGCCTATGCGCTGGGCGCCCTCACCATCTGGCAGCTCTACATCGTCGGGTTCGTGAGTGGCGTCCTGACCGTCCTGTTCGATGTGTCGTACCAGTCCTACCTGCCCTCGCTGGTGGAACGAGACCAGCTCGCCGAAGGCAACTCCAAGCTCGAACTGTCGCGGAGCCTGGCGCAGATCACGGGGCCGGCGATCGGCGGCGGGCTGATCGGCCTCGTGACCGCTCCATTGGCGATCGTCGCGGACGCGGTCAGCTACCTCGCATCGGCGCTGTTCGTCACGTCGATCCGCCGCCACGAACCCGCCCCGGACCGGCATCACGACGCGGACGGTCGACCCCGCGAAGGCATGCGCCGGGAGGTCGGGGCGGGACTGCGCTACGTGCTTGGGAACCCCTATCTGCGCGGCATCGCGGCCGCCACGGGCACTTTCAACCTGTTCGGCAACATGATCTTCGCCGTCTTCATCGTCTACGCGGTCCGCGAGCTGGGCCTGTCGGCTGCCCAGATCGGGCTGATCCTCGGCCTTGGGAACCTGGGGGCGGTCGCCGGCGCCCTTGGGGCGACCCGCCTGGCTCGACGATTCGGCGTCGGGCCGACGATCGTCGTCTCCATGCTCGCAGGCGCGCCGAGCATGTTGATGATCGCCATCGCGCCACGTTCGAGCCCGGCGCCGCTGCTCATCGCGGCAGGGCTGCTGGCCAGCCTGGCGGGGGTCGTCTACAACATCAACCAGGTGAGCTTTCGCCAGGCGATCACGCCGGCCGCGATGCAGGGCCGGATGAACGCCACCATGCGGTTCATCGTGTGGGGCACGATCCCGCTGGGGCAGGTGGTCGGTGGCACCGTGGCTTCGGTGGCAAGCCTGTCGGCCGCTATCTGGATCGGCGCCCTCGGGACGTTCGTCGCCGCCATCCCGCTGCTGCTCTCGCCGGTACGCTCACTGCGCGTGATGCCGACGTCGACGGATCCGCGGGCCGACACGATGCCAGCGGGTGATGAACTCGGACCGCTCAGTCCGGTGGATCCGCCGGGCTAGGAGTGGCGTTCGGCGTCGAGCATCGGCACATGGATGCCGCGCTCCCGCGCCACCTCGATCGCGCGTTCGTATCCGGCATCCACGTGGCGGAGGACGCCCATTGCGGGATCCGTGGTCAAGACACGGGCCAGCTTCTCCGCGGCGAGCGGCGTGCCGTCCGCCACGACCACCATCCCGGCGTGCTGGCTGTAGCCGATCCCCGTGCCGCCGCCGTGGTGGATGGAAACCCAGGTCGCACCGGCCGCGGTATTGACCAGGGCGTTGAGCAGCGGCCAGTCGGCCACGGCATCCGAGCCATCGAGCATCGCCTCGGTCTCGCGGTTCGGCGACGCGACCGAACCTGAATCCAGGTGGTCCCGCCCGATCACGATCGGCGCCGACACCTCGCCTGCACGGACAAGGTCGTTGAAGGCCAGACCGGCCTTCGCGCGGTCGCCGTAGCCCAGCCAGCAGATCCGCGCGGGCAGGCCCTGGAATGGCACACGCTCCTGCGCCATCCGGATCCAGCGCTGCAGTCCGGCATCGTCCGGGAAGAGCTCCAGGATGGCGCGATCGGTTCGCGCGATGTCCACTGGATCGCCTGAGAGGGCCGCCCAGCGGAATGGGCCGCGCCCCTCGCAGAACTGCGGCCGGATGAAGGCCGGCACGAAGCCCGGGTAGGCGAACGCGTCGGTCACGCCCGCTTCGTAAGCGACAGCGCGCAGGTTGTTCCCATAGTCGAACACGACCGACCCCGCGCGCTGGAACTCGAGCATCGCCTGGACCTGGGCCGCCATCGACCGCCGGGCGCGGCGTTCGTATTCGGCGGGGAGTGCCCCTCGAAGCTCGAGGGCGTCGGCCAGCGTGATCTCGGCCGGCACATATCCCGAGAGAGCGTCATGCGCGGAGGTCTGGTCGGTGACCAGGTCGAACGGTTCGCCCGAAGCCGCCCAGGCGGGTTCGATCTCGGCCGCGTTCCCGACGAGGGCGATGCTGACGGCCTTTCCATCGGCTGCCGCCTCGCGGGCCCAGACGAGCGCCTCGGCCGGGTCGCGGGTCAGGCGATCCACGTAGCGGATGTCGAGCCGGCGGCGGGCACGCGCCTCATCGACCTCGATGACGATCGCGACGCCGTCGTTCATCGTCACGGCCAGCGGCTGTGCCCCGCCCATCCCGCCCAGGCCGGCCGTCAGCGTGACCGTGCCGCGCAGGCTCCCGCCGAAATGCTGGCGAGCCGCCTCCGCGAACGTTTCGAACGTGCCCTGCAGGATCCCCTGGGTGCCGATGTAGATCCACGATCCCGCCGTCATCTGGCCGTACATCATCAGTCCGCGCTGCTCGAGGTCGCGGAAGACCTCCCAGGTCGCCCACTTGCCGACCAGGTTCGAGTTCGCGATCAGGACCCGCGGAGCCCATGGATGGGTCCGCAGGACACCGACCGGCTTGCCCGACTGGATCAGCAGTGTCTCGTCGTTCTCGAGCTGGCGGAGCTCGCGGACGATCGCATCGAAAGCGTCCCACGAGCGTGCCGCCCGGCCGGTCCCGCCGTAGACGACGAGGTTGTCGGGATCCTCCGCCACCTCGGGGTCCAGGTTGTTCATGAGCATCCGCAGCGCGGCTTCCTGCTCCCAGCCACGACACGACAGCTCGGGGCCGCGCGGAGCTCGGACGGGGCGTGGGCCGGACATCAGGTGCGGAGCCTAGCGCAGCCCGGCCATGACGAGCGCCCCGAGGTCGCGTGGGCCAGCCGACGTGATCGACACGAGGATGTCGCCCGCGAGATGGACGTGGTACGTCGTGGCGCCCGAGGCGCAGCTGCCGACGAGGATATGGCGGCCCGCGATCTGTCGCTCGCTCGTCCGGCCGACGCCACCGGCCTGGGCACAGGCGGCGGCATCGTAGGAGGTGCGCCAGTCTGCGAAGAATGCGTCGCTGAAGATCCCGTGACGCAGCTGGACGACGCTCGCGATGGCGAGGTCATCCTTCGAGCCGTCGGATGAGATGGCGAGCGCGACGGCGATGGCCGACGCGGCGGGCGCGAGCGCTGGATCCGTGGCGATGGTGGCGGCCGTCGTGGGATCCGCGGTCAGCGCCAGGCCATCGACGGTCGGCGGAAGGTGGTCGAGCAACGTGGCATCGACGTCGACTCCGGTGGGCGAGGCGGATCCTGCGGTCGGTGTCGGGCTGGGCGAGGGGAGCGTCGCGGTGGGGGCAGGCGTCGAGTCAGGCTGGCTGGGGGCAGATGACCTGGCCGGCGTCGGGGTCGGTGCGGTGGCCTGGCACGCGGCGGCAAGCAGCATCGCGACGCTGAGCACAAGGGCCACTCGACCACGACCCACCTAGAGCTCCCGCCGCATGACCGGGAACCGCGCATCGTCCACGACGCGCGTGAACCCGGCCGCCTCCCAGAACGAAGGGGTGCCGGCACTCGTGGCGTCGGGGCGCGCACCGGCTTCGGGGTAGGCCTCGACAGCAGCGAATCCACGTGCTGCCAGGTCGTCGCACACGGCCGCGATCAATGCCAGCGCCAGGCCCTCGCCGCGGGCTTCGCGTGTGGTCGAGATACAGGTGATCACCGCGGGAAGCGGCGAATCGGGGAGCTGCGGGTAGAGATCGCGGGTCCGCTGTGCGCGCGGGTACGCAGTCAGGGGCCCGAACTGGCAGTACGCGGCCGCGACCTCGTCGCGATAGAGCACCTTCGCATAACTTCCGATCACGGTCGTCCCGCGGCGCAGGAGCTGGAGCTTGCGCGGACTGCCATCGTCGGCGGATGGGCCAGCCACCCGATGACCCGCCGGCGCGAATGGATTGACCGACGCTGCGTCCGTGTCGTCGTCCAGGAACGGGTTCCAGCCAGTCCCACGCCTCGAGGCGAAGGGGTTGCTCGGCGGTGCTATCGGTCGATCCACGAGGAATGGGTTGTCGGTCGCGCGGGCCGAGTTCGGCGCCTCGGGCAAGGGTGGCGCAGGCGGCTCCAGCCAGGACAGGCGGGCTGCCTTCGAGCCGCGCTCCGCGTCCTCCCAGTAGTCGCAGCTGCGATGATCGAAGCCTGGCTCGGCACACAGCGGGATCCGCCGGAATCCGGCCTCATCCACCACGTCCTCGATCCGGATCGGCGCCACGCCGCTGAGTCTACGGTGCCTCAGCGGTACCAATGGGTCATAGGTAGCGGTGGCCCCCGAGCAGTTTGCTACAGTCCACGCGGTGCGTGCCCAGCATCGGGGCTCGGTCGCGCCATCTCATGGAGGGCCGGTGGACTACATGGCCAAATCGGTGGCCAGAGACGCATACGCGATCCTCGGGGTCGATCCCGCGGTCGACGACGACGTGATCGCCGCGGCCTATCGGGCCTTGGCACGCCGATTTCACCCGGATATCGCGGGCGACGCGGCCACCTTTCGAATGATGCGCATCAACGCCGCCTTCGACCTGATCCGCGACCCACGTCGGCGGTCCCTCTACGACCGCGAACTCGATGCGATCGACCCCGCACGGGCCGCCGCCGCCCGCAGCCGACGACGACACGGAGCGGGCACGCCCACGACGCCACGCGGGCAGACGCAGCGAGCTGCCCAGGCACCGGTCTACCCGACTGAGGACCGGCCGGTCGAGCGCGACGGGACCGGCGCCGCAGGCCCGCCCCCCGGCCGCCCGTCGGGCAGCGTGCTCAGGTTCGGCCGACATATCGGTTGGTCGCTCGGTGAGATCGCCCGCGTCGATCCGGGCTACCTGGTCTGGCTCGAGGCGCGTGGCGAGGGCCGCCCGTTCCGCGACGAGATCGACCGCATCCTCCGCCACAACGGGTATCGCCAGAACGCCGAACCTGCCGCCGTCAAGAAGGGCCGTTTCGGCCGCTGATCCCGGGGTCGAGACGCTCGAGTCCAGGCAGGCACGCCTCGTCAGCCGCGTTCAGCCCGCCAGATCCACGAGCGCCCCGCCGTGAACCAGGTCGAACGCGGCCGCCAGGTCCGGCCCGGGCTCGCGATCCTCGACCAACGGCTCCACCACGGTGCGCACGCGGCGACGCGCCTCTGCGACGCCCTCACCAGGCCCCGGTCCCGCCGCCCCGGATTGCGCCAGCCGCAGGTCCAGGGCCTGGGTCGCCACGAGCAGTTCGATCCCGAGGATCCGCTCGACGCCTTCCAGTACGGTTCGCGCATGTCGCGCTGCCGTGGCGCCCATCGATACGTGATCTTCCTGGTTGGCGCTCGTCGGGATCGAATCGGCGGAGGCGGGATGGGCCAGCACCTTGTGCTCCGACGCGAGCGCGGCCGCGGTGTACTGGTAGATCATCATCCCCGAATCGATGCCGGAGGACGCCGCGAGGAACGGGGGCAGACCGCCGTTCAGACGGGCGTCGACGAGCAGCGCGGTCCGTCGTTCGCTGATGGCCCCGAGCTCCGACAGGGCCAGCTTGGCGAAATCGAGCGCGAGCGCGATCGGCTCGCCATGGAAGTTCCCGCCGCTGATGACCCGCCCGCCGCCGGTCGCCAGCGTGTCCTCTGCGGCGACCCCGCCTCCCGGGAAGACCAGCGGGTTGTCCGTGGCGGAGTTGAGTTCGATGTCGAGGACGCGGCGCAGGTGGTCGAGGGCGTCGCGGACCGCCCCATGGACCTGCGGCACGCAGCGCAGCGAGTACGGATCCTGCACCTTGTGCGCCGACGCGTGGTGACTGCGCTGGAGCGCGGAGTCGCGCAGCAGATGCCGCATCTCGGCGGCGACCGCGATCTGACCCGGATGCGGCCGGGCGAGCTGATACGCGGCGGAGAACGCGACATCCGTCCCAAGCAGCGCCTCGACGCTGATCGCCGCCGCGACCGACGCGGTGCGCGCCAGCCGATCCGCATCGGCGAGCAGGAGTGCACCGATCGCGCCCATGAGCTGCGTCCCGTTGAGGAGCGCCAGACCTTCCTTGGCCTGGAGTTCGAGCGGCTCGAGACCGACGGCCGCCAGGGCCTCGGCGGCGGGGATCACGTGACCGTCCAGCTCCACCTGCCCGCGGCCGATGACCGGCAGCGCGAGATGCGCGAGCGGAGCAAGGTCGCCCGATGCGCCCAGGCTTCCCTGTTCGGGGACCACCGGGTGGATCCCATGGGCGAGGAACGCCAGGAGTCGATCCACCAGCAGCGGGCGGCAGCCACTGTGTCCCAGTGCCAGGGTGTTCGCTCGGAGCAGGAGCATCGCCCGCACGATCTCGCGCGGGAACGCGGGACCGACACCCGCGGCATGACTCATGAGAAGGCGTCGCTGCAGCTCACCTGATCGCGCCGGGTCGACGAAGGTCGTCGCGAGGTCGCCGAACCCGGTCGTGACGCCGTAGACGACGGCGCCGCTTGCGACCAGCTCGTCGATGACGTCCCGGGCTTCCTGCATCCGGGCCCGCGCGTGGATGTCGAGCGCGGCCGTGGCGTGGCCTCGGGCGACTGCCTCCACGTCACCGATCGTGAGGTCGGCGCCGGTCAGCACGACGGTCCCGGTCGCGGCGTCCGGGCGTCCGATCGAGCGCGCCGGATCGACCCGGTCCGGGGTGAAATGCGGGACCTCGGGTTCACTCACTCCGGCGAGGATAGTCGGCTATCCTCCGTGACGCCTGCCTTTCCCACGACCTGAGGTCCTCGTGCTCGCCTTCATCGACACCATCGCGATCCCGTTCCTTGACAGCCTCTACGGGGCCGTCGGCTACATCGGTGTCCTGATCGCGATGGCGATCGAATCGGCGATGATCCCGCTCCCCTCGGAGCTGATCCTGCCGTATGCCGGGTTCCTGGTGTCGGATGCCAGCAAGCTCGAGCCGCTGACCCACGGCCCGTGGGGGTTCTGGATCGTGGTGATCGCGGCGACGATCGGGAACACGGTGGGCTCGCTGATCTCCTATGCGATCGGGGCATACGGCGGACGGCCATTCCTCGAACGCTACGGGCGCTACCTGCTGATCCGGACCCACGAGATCGAGCTCGCCGACGCGTTCTTTGCCCGCCGCGGCAATCTGACGGTGTTCATCGGGCGGCTGCTGCCGATCGTCCGGACGTTCATCAGCTTCCCGGCCGGCGTGGCCCGCATGCCGCTCGGGCCGTTCGTCCTGTACTCCACCGCCGGCGCGTTCCTGTGGTCCACCCTGCTGGTCTGGGCCGGGACCGTCGTGGGCGCGCACTGGGTCGATATCCGGCACGCGCTCCAGCCGTTCGACCTGCTCATCGCGGTCATCGCCGTGGGACTGATCGCGCTGTTCATCTGGTGGCGGCTGGGTCGACCCGGCTGGCGGCGCGGAGCGGCGTGACGCGTCGGGTGATCTGCGCGCTAGGATGGCGCGGATGACCGCCGATCCCCACGCCGACGACCTGCCCGGCCACGCTGGCTCTGCCGGCCTGCATCACGCCACGGACGACCACGGCGATGACCATGGGCACGATGACCACGCCCATGGCGACGACGAGCTCGGTCCGATCGATGTCTACGCCTGGGGCGCGGGTGCCGTCGGGATCGTCATCGGCCTGATCGTGGCAGCGGGATTCGCGCTCGCGACCGGGGCGATCTAGCCCGTCGAGCCGCTCCGACGCTCTGGCCGCTCCATCCCTCTCGCCGCTTGAGCGAATCGAGCTAGGAGTGCTCCTCCGGCGGGCGGACCGCCCGGAACGCGCGGTACAGGAGCAGGTCGTAGGCGATCTTCAGGCCGCCCGCAAGGAAGAACGGGACCGCAGCCAGGCCGGCGTTCGCGATCAATGGCGCTGAGAGCGCCGGCGACAGCGCCGCACCTGTCGTCCGGGCGATCCCCGTCACGCCGGCGGCGGCGGAGCGCTCGTCCGGGTCCACGACGGCCATCACATACGACTGCCGGGTCGGCACGTCCATCTGGCTAAGGCTGAAGCGCAGCAGCAGGACGGCGATGGCGAGGGTCAGGTTCGGCATCAGGGGCACGAGGATCAGCAGGACGTTCGAGGGAAGATGGGTCGCGACCATCGTGTTGACCAGCCCGATCCGGGCCGAGATGCGGGCTGCGGACAGGCTGGACACGGCCGCCAGCAGATTGGCCGCGAAGAAGATCCCGCCGAGGAGCGCCGGCTCCACGCCGTAGTGGAGGTGGAACCAGTACGCCATGAGGCTCTGCGGCACGAACCCGCCCGCGAACGCATCGATCGAGAAGAGCGCCGACAGCCGCAGGACCGTCCGTCGTGACCGGCCGAGACCCAGCCTGCGGCGCACACCATCGCTGGGAGCCGAGCTCGGTGGGGCCTCGATGCCACTGCCGACGCGCATGAACACGATGGCCATCGCCAGCCCGACGATGGCATAGCCCACGACGATCGCCCTGTATGCATCGACGGGTCGCAGACCCGCGCCGACGAGGACCTGGCTGAGGAGGCCGCCTCCAAGAGCACCGGTCGCAGTGGCGATATACCCGGCGACGTTGTACCAGGCGAAGGTGACGGTCCGGCGCCGATCACCAACGGTCTGGCTGAGCGAGGCCTGCTCGATGGCAAGGAACGGACCCACTTCGTTGCCCGTCGGGCTGAGCACGCCGACGGTGGCTGCCAGGATCAGGAGCGGGGGCCAGCTCGTCAGGGCGAAGACCACCCCGGCCACGATCATCAGGAGCGATCCGGCGACCAGCACACGGCGACGCCCGATCCGATCGGCGTTGGTCGTCAGCCAGAGGGAGATGACCGTATCGCCGACGAGCGTGAGGCTGAGAACGACCCCGATGGAGATCGCGTCCAGTCCGAGCTCGTCGAGGTAGAGGACCAGGACGACGGCAAGGAACCCGTACGCGAACATGCGCAGGACGCGCGTCGTGAACAGCAATCGGCCATCGCGATCCAGCGCGCGAAGACTGGCGATCAGGCTCGGGTCAGGCGCGGGGGCGAGGGCCATCCGCAGACGATAGCGTCCGTGCGGCGGCGCTGCGCCGGTTCCTAGAAGAGTCCGACGACGTTGCCGTCCACGTCGATGTCGATGTTCTGGCCACCCGGCTTCGAGGGCAGACCGGGCATCGTCCGCATCTCCCCGCAGAGCGGCGTGATGAAGCCGGCCCCGGCCGACAGGCGGACCTCCCGGATCGGGACGGTGAAGCCGGTCGGACGACCCTTGAGTGCACCGTCGTGGCTCAGCGAGTACTGCGTCTTCGCCATGCAGATCGGCAAGTGGCCGTAGCCGAGATCTTCGAACTGCTTGAGCTGCTTGCGCGCCGCGGGCAGGTACTCCACGCCGGCCCCGCCGTAGATCCTCGTCACGATCGTCTCGATCTTGTCGGGGAGCGACATCTCGTCGGGGTAGAGGAGCTTGAAGTCGGCGCCACCCGACTCCGTGGCGTCCCAGACGGCCTGGGCGAGCGCCGCGGCACCCTTGCCGCCATCGACGAAATGCGTGGCGACGACCGCATCGCGCGCACCGGCGGCCAGGGCCACCTCACGGATCGCCTCGACCTCGCCGGGGGTGTCGGTCGGGAAGGCGTTGATCGCCACGACGGCCGGGACCCCGAAGATCGTGACGTTCTCGATCTGCTTGGCAAGGTTCTGGGCGCCACGTCGCACTGCTTCGATGTCCTCCTCGAGGAGCACGGGGTCGAGCGGCTTGCCCGCCACGATCTTGCCCACGCCGCCGTGCATCTTGAGCGCCCGGATCGTGGCGACCACGACGGCCGCGCTCGGGATCAGCCCGGATGCCCGGCACTTGATGTCGAAGAACTTCTCGGCACCCATATCCGCGCCGAAGCCGGCCTCGGTACAGACGATGTCGTTGGTGACGAGCGCCAGCCGGTCCGCGATGATCGAGTTGTTGCCGTGCGCGATGTTCGCGAACGGCCCGGCGTGCACGAAGGCAGGACCACCCTCCAGGGTCTGCAGCAGGTTCGGCTTGATGGCGTCACGAAGGAGCACCGTCATCGCCCCGGCCACGCCCAGGTCCTCGGCGGTCACGGGCGCGCCATCACCCTTGGTCGCCAGGACGATCCGCCCGAGCCTCGCCCGCAGATCGAACAGGTCCGTGGCCAGGGCCAGGACGGCCATCACTTCGGAGCCGACGGTGATCACGAACTCGGTCTCGCGAGGGATGCCGTCCTCGCGACCGCCAAGCCCGATGACGACATGCCGAAGGGCGCGGTCGCTGATGTCGAGGACGCGCGGCCATAGGACGCCGTGCGGATCGATGCCGAGCGGGTTCTTGTGATGCAGGCTGTTGTCGAGGAAGGCTCCGGCCAGGTTATGGGCCGCCCCGATCGCATGAACGTCGCCGGTCAGGTGGAGGTTGAAGTCCTCCATCGGGATGACCTGGCTGTAGCCGCCACCAGCCGCGCCGCCCTTGATCCCGAACACGGGTCCCAGCGATGGCTGGCGGATGTTGACCGCGGCCTTCTTCCCGATGCGGTTGAGCCCCTGGGCCAGACCGACCGTCGTCGTCGACTTGCCTTCGCCCATTGGAGTCGGTGTGATCGCGGTGACCACCACATACCGTCCGCGGGGACGCTCGGCCTCGAGGCGCTCGATGGCGGCGAGCGTGACCTTTGCCTTGACCGGTCCGTACAGCTCCAGCTCATCTCCACGGATACCCAGCTCGGTCGCGATATCCACGATCGGTCGGGGCGTGACGGAACGGGCGATCTCCAGATCGGACGGGAAGCTCATCGATCTCCTCCGGACAGGACCGGGCGTGACGAGGGGGCCGCGTGGCGGAGCGTGATCTGACGCTCCGCGGCACGGATCAGATGGGTCAGCAGGATGGCGTTGGTGAGCGGCCCGACCCCACCGGGAACGGGCGTGATCGCGGCTGCGACCTGGGCGGCCGACGCGAAGTCGACGTCGCCGACGATCTTCCCGTCGACCACGTTGATGCCCACGTCGACGACCACCGCGCCCGGCTTGAGCATCGCGCCGGTCACAAGACCGGGGCGACCGGCGGCCACCACGACGATGTCAGCACGGGCCAGGTGTCCGGCCAGGTCGCGCGTCCGCGAGTGGCAGACCGTGACGGTCGCATCTTCCTTGACGAGCAGGAAGGCGGCCGGCAGGCCGACCACTGCCGAGCGACCGATGACGACCGCATCCTGGCCCGCGATCTCGATCCCCGAGCGTCGCAGGATCTCGACGGCGGCGTGAGCGGTGGCCGGAAGGAAGCCGTCATAGCCAAGACGCAGCAGACCGGCGTTGAGCGGGTGGATCCCGTCGATGTCCTTGGCCGGATCGATGGCGTCGATGACCGCGCGCAGCCGGATGGTCGCGGGGAGCGGCATCTGGACGATCACCCCATCCACCGAAGGGTCGTCGTTGAGC
>JBBQLI010000063.1:0-19550 GCA_038327765.1 Candidatus Limnocylindrales bacterium
CCCGGCACCCTTCCGCATGATCGCGAGCGCTTCCTCCACGGACATCGGCCCGCGATAGGGGCGGTTCGCGGTCAATGCCTCGAAGACGTCGGCCACGGCCACGATCCGGGCGCCGATCGCGAGGTCGGGCGCGGTCAGACCACGAAAGTAGCCCGTCCCATCCAGCCGCTCATGGTGGCACGCGGCCAGCTGCGCGACCGAAGCGAAGGTGGGCACCGGCCCGAGGATCCGCAGGGTCAATTCCGGGTGGCGGCGGATGACCTCGAACTCGGACGGCTCCAGCCGGCCCGGCTTGTCCAGGATCAGGTTCGGCACGCCGAGCTTGCCGAGGTCATGGAGCAGACCGGCTCGCCGCACATCGACCACGCCAGCGACGGGCAGTCCGAGACGGGCGGCCAAACCCTCGGCGATATCCGCGACGCCGCGCGAGTGCGAGCCGGTGTACGGGCTCTTGGCGTCGACGATGTCGGCGAACGCACCGGCGATCCGGTCGACGTCGGCGTCGTCCGAACTGCGCACCTCGCCCACGGGCTCGAGCGACATGGTCCGGTTCACGAGATCCGGCGCTGCCAGATCGTCCAGGAGCCCGGTCCGGCACAGTTCCAGGAGGGCACCGGCAAGCTCCGGCTCGTACCAGGTGCCCGACCGTTCGGCGACCACGGCCAGCGCCCGGTCGCGCCCCTGGGTCGACACGAAGACGTCCAGGCCCTGGCAGACGGTCAGGATCCGTGCAAGCGGGTGGATCGCGGCACCGCGCAGACCGCGCGGGTCACCCCCGCCATCCCAGTGCTCGTGCAGGTCGAGGATCGCCCCGGCGACCGATTCGTCAAAACCCGCCTTGCGCGCGATGTCCGCCCCGCGTTCGCAGCGCAGCGTCTCGATCTCGCGGTGCTCCTGGCGGCCCCGCAATCCCAGGGCGATCAGGCGTCGCAGGCGGAGCGGCAGCGGCTCGGTCTGGGCCAGGTTCCGGATGCTGAACGCCGCGTACGAGAGCATCGATCGCCCGATCGTCGCCTGGCGGCCCTTGAGCGCGATGTCGTCGGCACCGAAGATGCGGGTGATCGCGGCCGCGTTCGAGGAGCAGCCGGCGTCCTTGAGCAGCGCAGCGAAGAACAGTGCACCGCGATCCGCGGCAGACAGGCCCACGCGGTCGGCGAGACGCAGCGCGAGGAAGCAGGTGCGGAGTGCGTGCCCCGGCAGCTGCCCCTCGGTGAGGTCCAGCGCCGTGGAGAGCGCGGCGAGCAGCCGGCCGGTGGGGATGGCCTCGCGGTCGAGCAGGCGCAGCTCGGAGCGGCGCGCCTCGACGAGGGCGGCCGCCAGCGGCGAGGCGGTCGTGGACCCGTCGAGGTATCGGATCGCCAGGCCGTCGTACGGCGAAGGTGCAGGGGTCGGCGCGTCGCGAAGGACGCGCGCGGTGGCGCGCTCCATGTGTCGTCCATCGTGGCTGCCACGGGTCTCCGCGACCGCTCTCCGGTGGTCAGGGAACGGGACGCCGGTCGTACGGGACGCCGCGCCGGTTGAGACCGCGCCTACTTCGTGTAGACGCCGCCCGGATCGAGCTCATCGCGGATGAGCGTCAGTTCCGCGGCCGTGGGCGCCGGGGTCGCGGCAAGGTCCGGCGACACGGCCACGTCCCAGCCGATCGTGGCCCGGACCGCATCGACGGTCGCGCCGGGATGGAGCGAGTCCAGCCGCATCTCCCCGCGCTCGTCGAAGTGGTAGATGCCGAGATCGGTGACGACGACGGTCGGGCCGCGACCGATCCAGCCACCCTCGCGTCTGATCCGGGCGGCGTCCTCGGCCCCACCCAGGTTCCCGGGCGAGGTCCGGAAGTCGATGGTGTCGACGAAACTGCGCGTGCTCTGGCGCATGATCACGAAGACCTGTCGCGCGTTGATCGCGATCTCGCACGCGCCGCCGGAGCCGGGCAGTCGCGTGGTCGGGTGGTCGTACGGACCGATGACCGTGGTGTTGATGTTCCCGAACCGGTCGATCTGGGCCGCGCCGAGGAACCCGACGTCGATCAGGCCTCGCTGGAGGTAGTAGCCGAAGAGCTCGAGCATACTCACGACGGCGGTCGCACCGGTCACGATGGTCGGGTCGCCGATCGATAGCGGCAGCCGTGCCGGCCGGGCCCCGAACACGCCTGCCTCGTACACCAGCTCCAGGTCCGGCGACACGGTCCGCTTGGCGAGGTTCACCGCGATGTTCGGCAGCCCGACGCCCACGAAGCAGACGCGCTGCCCGGCAAGCTCACGAGCCGCGGCCACGATCATCATCTCGGACTTGCTGAACGTGCCCGGAGCAGCCGACGCGGTCACCGGTACTCCCCGTAGTCGACGCTGCCGGATGGTGCAGCAGCACTCGGTCGCAGACTGGCGATCCGGTCCGCGCCAAGCTTCTCCATGTACGCGGCGCGCCCATCGAGGTCGTAGACCCACTCGCGCAGCCAGGCCTGGGTCGCGGCCTCGTCGCGCGAGATCGGATCCCAGTCCAGGTAGAACCGGTTGTCGCGGTCATAGGCGCCCTGGACATAGGAGGGATGCGCCCCCCACGGCTCCACGACCACCGCGTCGACGATCAGGCCCGGGATGATCGTCCGGTTCGGGTCGGCCCGGATGACGGCCTCGTCCACGATCTCCTCGACCACCACGATCACGCGCTCCGCCGCGAACGCGGCCTCCTTCTGGCAGCCGAGCAGACCCCAGACCTGGGTGTCCCCGCCCGCCGAGGCGCGCTGCGCATGCACGATCGCGACGTCCGGTCGAAGCGGCGGGACCGCGTAGATCGTCTCGTCGCCATAGGGCGAGCGGATGGGCCGGATCAGCGGGTTCGCCACCGGCAGGTCCGTCTCGAAGTAGCTGCGGAGCGGGAAGAACGGCAGGTTCATGGCGCCCGCGGTGTAGCGACCGACCATGCCGAAATGGCTGTATTCCTCCACCTCGAGCGGCTCGGCGGGGATCTCGCCCTCGATCCGCCGGCGGATGGCGCCCAGTCCGCCGACGCCCGGATTGCCGAGCCACGAGAAGACGAGCTTGCGGGCGACACCAGCAGCGATCATCTGGTCGTAGATGACGTCCGGGGTCAGCCGGGCGAGCGTCAGGTCGCGCCGACGCTGGCGGATGATCTCGTGCCCCGCGGCAAAGCTGATCAGATGCGTGAAACCTTCGATCGCGACGGTGTCGCCGTCCTTGATGAGGTCGGCGATGGCGTCGCGCATCGTGACGACCTTGCTGGCAGTCATCGGACGGCGATGCCTGGGGGTCGTTGCACGCGGCAGACCGGTCGCCCGCTCAGATCGCGGACTCGACGCCCGTCAGCGCGCCGCCCGCGGAAGCCTCGGCACGGATCTGGGCCGGGTGCGCGGCCACGGCATCCACGGCCTCGCCGAAGATCCGCAACGCGGTCGCCATCTCGGTCTCGTTGACGGTGAGGGCCGGTGACATCCGGACGCTGGTCTTGCCGCATTCCAGCACGAGCAGCCCGCGTTCGAAGCAGGCCCATTGGACCTCCTCGGCGCGATCGGCAGTGTCGAATTCGATGCCGAGCATCAGGCCCTTGCCGCGCACGTCGCGAACGATCGCGGAGTGCCGCACTTGCAGCGGCCGGAGACCGGAGAGCGCCTGCTCGCCTCGTTCCGCAGCGTTGGCGACCAGACCGCCCTCCAGCAGGTCGATGGTGGCGAGGGCAGCAGCGCAGGCCACCGGGTTGCCGCCATACGTGGATCCGTGCGCGCCGGGCCCCCAGCGCTCCATGAGGTCGGCGCGCGCGATCATCGCGCCGAGCGGCATCCCCGACGCGATCCCCTTGGCAGTCAGCAGGATGTCCGGCTGGACGCCCCAGTGGTCGACCGCCCACATCTCCCCGGTGCGTCCAGCGCCCGACTGGATCTCGTCGGCGATGAGCAGGATCCCGTGCCGGTCGCAGATGTCGCGCAGTCCCTGGAGGAACCCGTCCTCGGGCACGATATAGCCGCCCTCTCCCTGGATGGGCTCCACGATGATGGCGGCCACCTCGTTCGCCGGAGCCAGCTTGTCGAACAGCACCTCGTCGAACCAGCGCAGGTCCTCCACGTGACCATAAGGCGCGTGGAAGATCCCGGGCAGGAGCGGGCCGAACCCGGCGTGGTACTTCGCCTTCGATGCGGTCAGCGAGACGGCACCGTAGGTCCGTCCATGGAATGCACCAAGGAACGCCACGACATAGGGGCGGTGCGTCGCGTAGCGGGCCAGCTTGATCGAGGCCTCGACGACTTCGGCCCCGGAGTTGCCGAGATAGGTCCGGGCGCGACCGGCGATCGGGGAGATCTGGGCGAGCCGCCGGCAGACCTCGGGATAGATCGGCAGGTAGAAGTCACTGGCGCTGAAGTGGATCAACTCGGCGGCCTGGTCCTGGATCGCGGCGACGACCTGGGGATGGCTGTGGCCGGTCGAGGTGACCGCGATGCCCGCGGCGAAGTCGAGGAACAGGTTGCCGTCGATATCCTCGACCGTCAGACCCTCCCCGCGGACTGGCACGATGGGGTAGGCGCGCGGCAGGCTGGGTGAGGTCCAGGCCTCGTCGAACGCAACGTGAGCACGGGCCTTCGGACCGGGGAGCTCGGTGACGATGTGCGGGACGGGGCGGTCTCCGGCGATCCGCGACGCGGCCGTGGCCAAGGGGCACCTCTCACGGTTCTGATGCATAAGGCGTATGCAGGTTGGATATCCGGACCGGAGTATAGCGGACGTTCTCACCGCCGAATGGCCGCCCCGGTTAGTCCCATGGGGTGAGTGTCCGGGGCCGGCGGGAGCCCTATCGTGCGGCGTATGTCGGCGATCGTGCCGCGCGAGATTGCTCCTGCTGCCCCGGATGGTCCGGCAGCCCGGGAGCGAACGGGCGTACCACTTCACGCCCGGATCCGCATCCTGCTGATCCGTTCCATCTGGCCGCCCGATCGGGCCATTGCCGAACTTCGCTGGGGTGCGGTCGCGCTGACCCTGATCCTCGCCCTGGCCATCCCCGCCTCGCTCATCGCCGACCCCACTGGCCGCTATCGCCAGGCCGTGCTCATCAGCGGAGTCGCCCTTGCCATCATCGGCCCGCTTGCCTGGAGTCGCTGGGCAGGGGTGGCCATGGGCCGGACCGTGCTGCCGTATGCGATCGGTCCGACCGTGGTCATCGCGGCGCTGGCCTCAGCCGGTACCTTCGACCCCCTCACGATGGTGCCGCCGGTCGGCAGACCGTTCATCATCCTCGCGATCATGTACGCGGCGCTCACGCCAGGGTTCGGCATCGCCGCCGCGGTCGTGGCCATCGCATCCGTCGCCTTGCTCGTGGATCACCAGGCGTTGACCGGAACCGTCGTGGACGGCGCTTCGGTCGATTTCGTCGTCCGAACCTCGGTCACGTTCCTGGGCGCCTTCGCGATCCAGGCCGTCGACCACGGCCTGCGCCGCGAACAGCGCCGGGTGGAACGGCTTGCCGCGCGCAAGGTCGCTCGCGCGGACCAACTCGAGGACCTCCAGCGCATCGTCGCCCGCTTCGACGGCTCACGCCCCGTGGCCGAGGTCATGCAGGCGGTCGTCGACGACGTGGCCGAGGTCTTCGGGATCACCCTGGTGTCGGCCTACCTGCCCGACGAGGCCGGCCGTCTATCGATGGTCGGCGTCGCCGGCTACGACGACCCATTCCACATCATCGAGCCGGGGGTCGGGATCATCGGGCGGGCTGCCGCCTCGCGCCACACGCTCTTCGTCCCCGATGTCCTCAGCGAACCGGGCTACCGCGCTGCCCGCGCCGACGTGCGGAGCGAGGTCGCGGTCCCGGTCCTCCATGGCGACGAGCTCCTTGGCATCGTCAATTTCGAAGGCGATGCAGCTCGACCGATCGGGCCGACCCATGTCGCGGTAGCCGAGATGCTGGCCCGCTGGATCGCGGGCGCGCTTCGCTCCGGGCGGCTCGACGAAGAGCGACGCCAGCGCCTGCACGCCATCGAGCGCGTGCTCGAGATCAGCCGTGGTCTGGTCGCGGACCCCGATCGCACGCGCATCGTGGCGGCCGTCGTGGACGCGGCATGCGACCTGCTGGCCGCCGACACGGTCGAATTCGCGAGTCGCCAGGCCGATGGCACGTTTCGGGTCGAGGAGAGCAGCGATGCCTCGGAGGATCGCGCGGGTCGCACGGTCATCCTCGGCGAGGGCGCCGATGGCCAGGTCGCAGCATCATCGGCCGCGGTCGCCTGGACGGACCCGGCCATCGGGCGACCGTGGCTCGGGTTCAGCATCCGGCTCGGTGGCCTCCCGGAGGCGATCCTGACGGTCTCCCGTGGGCGCGTCGATCGGCCATTCTCCGAGGTGGACCGGGCGATCGGCGACCTGCTGGTCACCCAACTGGAGGTCGCCCTCCACAACGCCGATGTCCACGCACGCGCCACCGAGGCGGCCGTCCGTGATCCCTTGACCGGGCTCCTCAACCGGCGGTTCTTCGACGAGGCCGTGGAAACCGCGTTCGCGACCTCCATCCGTGGTGGCACCGACCTGAGCCTGGTGGTCCTCGACCTCGACCGCTTCAGCGAGGTCAACAACGTCCACGGGCACGCCGTCGGGGACGCGGTGTTGCGACGCGTGGCGCGAGCAATGAGCGGTGCCGTCAGGACCGGCGATATCGTCGCCCGCTATGGCGGCGAGGAGTTCGTGATCATCGCCCCCGGCTCCGATCGGGATGGCGCCGTCGTCCTGGCCGAGCGGATCCGCGAGGCCGTCGCCACCGAGACCGAGCGGTCGATCGAGGGACTCGCCGTGCCGATCACGATCTCGGCCGGCGTCGCATCACGGCTCGGCGACGAGGCCGACGCGCGGGCGTTGTTCCGGGCCGCCGATTCCGCCCTGTTGGCCGCCAAGCGGGCAGGTCGCGACCGGGTGATCAGCCTCTGACGCATCGCTGCGTCCCGTGAGGGCCTGCGGGCGGCCCGGGCTCGCCGATCGCGCCTGTGAGACGCGGTCCACCGACGACTCCCTCGTGGACTGATCCCCGGATCGCCGTCTCGTCCGGGTCTGTGCCGACTCCACGGTCAGTCGTAGCTGACGTGCGTCTGGGAGCCGCGCCCGCCGCCGAGCGACAGCCGCGGAGGGCCTCGCGCGGGGCCAGCCGCCGGGGCCAGCCGCGCGGGGCCAGCCGCCCGGGGCCGGCCTGCGGGCGACCCGGGAGACGGCCCCTTTAGTCGACGACGGTGTGGCTCTGTTCGCGCAGGAACTGCGCCACGTAGTACATCGAGAGGGCGGCCTTGCCGGTCGATCCACTCCCCTTCCAGCCGCCGAACGCCTGGATCCCTGGCCACGCCCCGGTGGTCGCCCCGGCCCGCCGGTTGATGTACAGCACGCCCGACTCGATGCGGTCGAGGAACTGCTCCACCTCCGCGGGATCCTCGCTGTAGACGCCGGCCGTCAGGCCGTAGACGGACCCGTTCGCGAGGGTCAGCGCTTCGTCGAGCGAATCGACCGCCGCCACCGCCGTGAACGGGGCGAAGATCTCGTCGCGGAACAGACGATGGGATGCTGGCAGCCCGCCGACGACGGTGGGTTCGACATAGAAGCCGCGCGCGAGGTCGCCGTCCGAGAGACGCTCCCCGCCGATGAAGACGGTCCCGTCTCGGCGCGCCTCGGCGACGGCCAGCTGGTGGCGATCCACGGCGCGCTGGTCGATGATCGGACCCAGCCAGTTCGACCGGACGAGCGGATCGCCGATCGTGATCGCCTCGGTCTTCTCGACCAGCAGTCGGATCAGCTCATCGTGGACCGGACGCTCCACGTAGACGCGCGAGTTGGCCGAACACTTCTGCCCACCGAACCCGAACGAGGCCCGCATGATCCCTTCGGCCGCCTCCTCGAGGTCGGCGTGGCGGCTGACGATGGCCGGGTTCTTGCCACCCATCTCCACGACGCACGGCCGGGGCCAGGTCTTGCTGAACGAGTGGAAGAGGCGCATCCCCACCTCGTACGAGCCGGTGAAGACGATGCCGTCGATGCCGGGGTGATCCTGGAGCGCCTGGCCGACGGTCTCCCCCGGGCCCATGACGAAGTTGATGACGCCCGCCGGGACGCCGGCGTCGATGTAGGCCTCCATCAGCTTCACGGCTGACCAGGGCGACGCCGAGGACGGCTTGAACACGACGGTATTGCCGGCAAGCATCGCGGCGCTCGTCGGGCCGGCTGCCAGCGCCATCGGGAAGTTGAACGGACTGACCACGGCGAACACGCCGTGCGGCCGCAGCACCGAGCGTGTATGCACCGTGGCATCGCCGAGGTTGCCCATCGGGTGGTCGTAGAACGCGTTGTCCTCGGCGGTCTGGCTGTAGTAGCGCAGCAGGTCCGCGGACTCCTCGACCTCGCCGAGCGCCTCGATCCGATTCTTGCCGACCTCGATCGCCATGATCGCGGCGTCGTCCATGAGCCGGTCGCTGATGTTCTCGGCAGCTCGTCGCATGATCGCCACGCGTTCTGGCCACGGCGTTTTCGCCCACGCGGGCTGGGCCGCCCGAGCGGCGGCGATCGCCTCGTCGACGTCCTTCGCGGTCCCCGTGGCAAACGTCCCCAGCAGCACCGACGAGTCGATCGGACCGCGCACCTCGAATCGCTCCGCGCTGTCGCGCCAGGCGCCGTCCACGTAGTTCTGGTGATGTCCGCCGAGATTCGCACGGAGGTGTTCGACGGCCGTCTCGAAGCCGCTATGCAGTTCCTCGTTGTCGGCCCGGAGCGTGGCGTAGGTGACCTTGATGCGCGGCTTCGCGTCGGATGACATGGCTGGCTGCCCTCATGCAGGGCGCGCGGCGAGCGCGCGGGTGGGTGGGTTGCGGTCAGTCTAGCGCGGCGACGACCTCGGCCAGCGAGGCGGCGATCGCGTCGGGCCGTCGCCCGCCACGCTCTGCCGCGGCGGCTTCCACGTCGACCGGGCCGTGCTTGCCCGACAGGACGAAGATCGCACGGAGTCGTGCGCGCTGTGCTGCCCGGATGTCGGTCCGGACGTCGTCGCCGACCATCACGATCTGGCCGCGCGCGAGGTCGCGGCCCAGCTGGCGACGCAGGTCGCTGACAGCCACGGCGAAGAACGAGCCGGCGGGCTTGCCAAGGATCCGCGGGCGCGTCTGGGCGGCGAACGCCAGACCCGCGACGAACGCCCCGGAATCCAGGGTCGGGCCGTCGGCCGTGAGCCACCACGGGTTCTGGTGCATCCCGATGAGCTCGGCACCATTGCGGACCAGGCGAAACGCCCGGTTCAGGTTGTCGAACGTGGCTTCCTCGGGCGAGTCGCCCAGGATGACCGCGGCGGCGGTCGCCCCGCGGACCCCGGCTTCCTCGTGGCTGAGCAGGCGCTGTCCAGCGAATTCCGAGCGGGCATCCTCGGACGCGAGGACGTAGAGCGGCTGGTCCGGGTAGGCACGCGCGGTCCATGCCGCGGACGCCGAGAGCGCCGACTGGAAGCGTCCGGCCGGGATCGGCGCACCAGCCCGAGCCGCCCAGTGGGCCAGCGTCGCGCGGCTCACCGCAGAGGTGTTCGTCACGATCCGATACGGGATCCCGCGACGTTCGAGCGTCCCGACCGCCGCGGCCGCCCCGGGGACGAGCTTGCCGGCGACCACGATGACGCCGTCGAGGTCGAGGAGCAGCGCCCGGACCCCGTGCAGGACCGCACGAAGATCGGTCGCTGACGAGGTCGGGTCCGGCATGATGGCAGCGTATCCGAACCACGAAGGAGCGAGATGGGACTGCTCACGGGCAAGACGGCGCTGATCTTCGGCGTGGCCAACGACCATTCGATCGCCTGGGGGATCGCCCGGGCGCTGCACCAGGAGGGCGCCGAGGTGGGGTTCTCGTCGGTGGAGAGCCTGCTCGAGAAGCGTGTCCGCCCCCTGGCGACGTCGATCGGGTCGACGTTCGTGGAACCGTGCGATGTGACCGCCGACGGCGACATCGAGCGCGTCTTCGCCCGCTGGGGCGAGACCCACGATTCGCTCGATATCCTCGTCCACGCCCTGGCGTTCGCGAAGCGCGAGGACCTCGAAGGTGCCTTCGTAGACACGTCGCGCGCGGGGTTCGCGCTGGCCCTCGACGTCTCGGCCTACTCGCTCGTGGCGCTCACCCGGGAGGCGAAGCCGTACCTGCGGCGCGGTTCGTCGGTGATGACGCTGTCCTACTACGGCGCGGAAAAGGTGGTCGCGAACTACAACGTGATGGGCGTGGCCAAGGCCGCCCTGGAAGCATCGGTCCGTTATCTCGCCGCCGATCTGGGGCCGAGCGGCATCCGCGTCAACGCCATCAGCGCTGGACCGGTCCGCACGCTGGCGGCCGCCGGGATCGCCGGATTCAAGCGGATGTACGGGGAGTTCGCCGACCTCGCGCCCCTGCGCGCGAACATCACCCCGGAGGATGTCGGTCGAACGGCCCTGTACCTGGCTTCGGACCTGTCGAGCGCCGTGACCGGCGAGACGCTCTACGTGGATGGCGGCTTCAATATCCTGGGTGTCCCGACCGGGGACTGAGCGTGACGCGACGTCCCGCGTGACGCGGCCTGTGCCACGGCACCGTCTCTACCAGCCGAAACTGCCCGGCTCGCCCTTGATGGGGCCGACGATCCGCGACGTGACCCAACCACCGTAGAACCCTCCGGGCTGCGGCGTCGCCCGCTCGTCGCCGACCCACGCCTCATCGACCTTGGCCGCGTAGAACGCGAGGTAGCCCCGGATCGACTCGTAGGCGGGGTTCGGTTCGTCGTACGACCACGCCACGTCGTCGATCCGCCGCGCGCCCACGTATGACTGATAGCTGGCCTCTCCCTTCCACTCGCAGGTCGTGTGGTGTCCACTCGGCCACAGGACGGTCTGATCGACGTCCTCGGGCGGGAAGTAGTAGACGGGTGCGCCGGCCGTCTCGAGGACCCGGTAGCCACGGATCGTGTCGGCAAGGACGGTGCCGTCCACGATGACGCGGAGCCGGTCCGGGACCGGCTCGACGCGGGGCGGGCGCGGGTAGTCCCACACGGATTCCTGGCCGGGACCGGGTGGGATCGGGACGGGGCGGTCGAATCGGGTCATGCCCTCCCTTCGTGGCGCGCCACGGTCCAGATTGGTCGAGCGCGCCCGACGGCGCCCTCAGCCCCCGCCGAGCGCCTGGATCGCCGCCTGGATCGCGCTGACCTCGAGTTCGCCGCTGGACCGCGCGGCGACCGTGCCCTTGGCGTCCACGAAGACGAAGAACGGATAGGCGGACAGGCCGAACGCCTTCGCGACCGTATCGGTCGGATCGACGATGACCGGCACGCTCCAGTGCGCACTCGTCAGCCACGCGTGCGGCGGGTAGTTGGGCAGGGTCGGGTCGATGGCGGTCACGACCGACACGATGTCGACGCCCTTGGGAAGGCCGCTGGCATCGAGCCAGGCCTGGATCTTGGGCACCTCGCGCTGGCAGTGCGAGCACCAATGGGCGATGAACAGGATGACCTTCGGTCGGCCGTTCGCCGCGATCGAGGTTGTCTGGCCGTTGAAGTCCGTGCCGCTGACGGTGGGGATCGCCGCACCCGCCGCGGCATCGGTGCCACCGGCCGCGTAGACCGGCAGACGAGTGCCCGTGATGACCGGCGCACTCGCCGGGAGGGTGCTGGCCGTGGCGCTTGGGGTCGCGCTCGCACCGCCGTTCCCACTGATGACCAGGGCGACCACGCCGGCGATGACGATGACCGCTGCCGCGACGACGATGAGGATGCGGCCCGATCGTGCCTCCGTCGCGGGTCCGCGTCGTTCGGACGGTCGGCGGTGGGTCCGGGCGGTGGAGCTCATGCGTGCACCTCCGTCGGCTCGTGGAACGACAACAGGGCCAGGATCAACAGGAACGCGCTGAGGGCGAGGAACGGGATGGTCACGAACCCGTAGATCTGGAACCAGATCACGGTGCACGCCGGGCCGGTGCCGCAGGAACCCGTGTCGAGGCCGGGCAGGCGCTCGAGCGCGACGTGGTAGGTGGAGAGGCAGGCGCCGACGACGGCGAAGACCCGGGCGATCGCCACCGCCCTCCGGGCGTGTCGCCAGGCGGCGAATCCCAGGATCACGACGAGCGGGTACATCGCGATGCGCTGGTACCAGCACAGCACGCATGGCTCGAAGTGGGCCACCTGCGAAAAGAAGAGGCTGCCCGCCATCGCGAGGCCCGCGACCACGGCCGCCAGGACCATGGCGTTCGGCGCGACCATGGCGCCGATCCGGTCGCGCGCCATACGTCCATCGATGCTGAGGAGCGCGAGGCCCTGCACGAACAGGGTCACGGCTACCAGGCTGATCGCCACGATGGCGAGCACGGCATAGAAGGTCTCGACGGTCGCGACGGTCATGCTGGGTCCATGGCTCCACTGCTGGGGTCGGACCCCATCGTGGTCGCGCGGTTCCGGGCTGTCAGGGGCCGAGCGGCCCATTGTCGGGGGTCCTGCGGACCGGTCCGTCCGGTCAGTCGCCGCCGCGGAGCTCGAAGCTGACCAGACGCCAGCTGGTGATCGTCAGCGAGAGGATGACCGCGGCGATCAGCACGATGACCGCGACCCCACCGTCGATCGTCACGGACTTCACTTCCCCGCCGAGCCCCGCGACCAGACCCAGCGTCGCCTGGCGGATCGACAGGAACCGGGTGCCCTCAAGGAGGCCGCCGAGCGCGCCCTCCCACAGGAGCACGTAGACCAGGCCCGCCACCAGGGCACGCGCCGTCAGCGAGCTGAGCGCGACGAACACCGCGGCATAGGCGGCGCCGCCGGCCAGCGAGGCGACCGCGAACGCGACCGTGGTCCCCATGGCGGCCGACCCGGACCCGCCCACAAGAATCCCGGTCAGGAGCGTGACCGGGACCACGATCAACGCGGTCGCGATGGTCGCGACCACGAGCTTCGAAAGCGCGATGACCCAGCGCGGGATCGGCTTGACCAGGAGGAAGACTGCCGTCCCGTCCTCGATCTCTGAGCCGAGCGTCGCAGTCCCCAGGATCAGGGCCACGATCGGCATGACCGTCTGGACCACCAGGATGCCGAGCACGCGCGAGACGTCCGGGCGCCCGCCGCGGAGCTGCACCAGCACGCCCAGCAAGACCGGCACGGCGGCCAGTCCCAGCATCAGCAGGAGACGACGCCGACCCAGCAGTACGCGGACCGTGATCCAGAGTAGCGCACGAAAGACGCTCATCGACGGACCAGGTAGCTGAAGACGCTCTCGAGCGAATCGTCGGTCGGGCCGACCTCGAAGAGGGTGACGCCCTGGTCACGGGCGACCCGTGGCAGTGCCCGTGTGAACGCGGCGAAGTCCGACGTCCGGACGGACAACAGGTCAAGGCCGAGTTCGGCGCCGAAGACGGTTGGATCGGCCAGCAGCGCCGTGGCAAGCCGGCGGTCGTCCGAGGAGCGGACGAGAAACGTATGGGGACGGTCGGTCATCAGACGACGGATCGAGCGGAAGTCACCCGCGGCGGCCAGCCGGCCCGCGTAGACCACGAGCACCGCCTCGGCCAGCCGCTCCACCTCCTCGAGGATGTGCGACGAGAAGAGGATGGTGGTGCCGGCCTCCGCCATCGTGGTCAGCAGCGACATCATGTGCAGCCGCTGGCGCGGATCGAGGCCGTTGAACGGCTCATCGAGCAGCAGCACGGATGGGTCGTGGACGAGCGCCCCGGCGAGCTTCGTCCGCTGGCGCATCCCCTTCGAATACGTCCCGACCGGTCGATCGGCCACGTCCTCGAGCTCGACCGTCGCGATCGCGCGGCGCGCTGCGGCCGTCGCGTCCGGCAGCCCCTGGAGCTGCGCGTTGAGTCGCACGAATTCAAAGCCGGTCAGATACGGATGGACCGATTCGCGCTCCGGGACCAGGCCGATCCGCCGATACATCGCGGGGCGTTGCCACGCGGTCTCGCCCTCGACGAGGACCTCGCCCGCCGACGGGCGCAGAAGGCCGGCCAGGAGATGGAGCAGGGTCGTCTTGCCCGCGCCGTTCGGGCCGAGGAGGCCGGTCACACCGGGACCGAGGGCGAATGTGACGTCGTTGATGGCCACGACGTTGCCGTACCAGCGCGAGACGTGCTGGGCGGCCAGCGCCGGGACGGCCGGGATCGTCGGCGTCTGGGTGGTGACGGTGGTCGGCGCGAGCGCGGTCTCGGTCACAGCACGATCCGCCGATAGCGACGCACGGTCAGGGCGACCGTCGCGACGGCGCCCGCGAGCGCGGTGGCGATGAACAACGGGCCGGGGATGTCGAGGCTGGCAAGGATCGGGTTATCCACGCGCGATCCGAACAGCCAGGCGTTCGCGCCATCAAGGATGTCGCCCGGGCTGAGCAGGATGATGATCCGCGCGGTGTCGCCGCCATTGAGCGAGGCCACCAGCGCCACGACGATGGGCGGGATGATCGAGGCACCGATGATCATCGCCGTGGCGTAGGCGCGCCGTGGCGTCCAGGCGGCGATCAACCCGGCGATGCCGCCGAGGAGACCGGCTGTCAACAGGCACTGGAGCACGAACCTGGGGACCGCGGGAGCCTCCTGGTGGAGCCCCGTGATGGGATCGGGCGCCACCAGGACACGCCCCACGAACAGGATCAGCTGCGGCAGCAGGTCGACGACGAGCAGCGCACTCATCAGGCCGGCGACCTTGGCGATGGCGTAGTCCGTGCGCGTGAGGGCCCGTGAGAAGTAGAGCGGGAGCACGCCATACCGCTGGTCGCGTCCGAACAGCTCCGGCGCCTGGGCGGCACAGAACAGCATCAGCAGGGTCACCGTCAGACCGTGATAGGTCTCATACCGGACCGGCACGCGACCCTCCAGCGCGTCGCCCGCACCAGCCTGGGCGGCGAGCGCCGCCACCACCACGGCGAGGATCGCGGGCAGGATGGCGAGGCCACCCAGGATGAGCGGTGCGATCTTCGCGCGACCACCGCGTCCCACGCCGAAGGCTTCCCGGAAGGCATAGCGGTAGAGCGCGGTCGCGGCAGCCCGCCGCCCCAGGCGCGCGCCGTTGTACGACTGGTAGCCGAGGTCATAGATGCTCCCACCCGGGCCCGTGGCGGCCGTCGGGGCGACGGAGATCGTGGTCGGGCGCAGCGGCTCGGTCATCGACGATGTCCGCTCATCGGGGCGCTCCGGCCGTGAGCGTATCGGGGTCGGCGAAGAGGTCCTCGAGTCCGTGGCGGCGCTGCTCCAGCCGGACGAGCGGCAGGTCGAGCTCGGCGATCGCGTCGCGGACCTGGTCGTAGGGCCGGTCGTCGGCGATGGGGACCACGACGGTCCGCCCGTTGACCACGACCCGCAGACCGCGCGCTTCGAGTGCGCGTGCGAGGAGCTCCTGGCCCTCCTCCACCTCGACCGCGAGATAGCCGGTCCGCTCCGTGAAGTCGCCCAGCGGCGCGGCCCGCAGCAGCCGGCCGCCGTTGATCGCCACCAGGAAATCGCAGACCCGCTCGATCTCGCCAAGGAGGTGACTCGCCAGGATCACCGTGATGCCGAACTCGGCGCCGGTGCGCCGGACCAGAGCCAGCATCTCGTCGCGCCCGGCCGGGTCCAGGCCGTTGGTCGGTTCGTCGAGCAGCAGCACGCGCGGGTCGTGGACGAGCGCCTGGGCAAGCTTCACGCGCTGGCGCATCCCCGTGGAGTAGCCGCCGATCGCCCGGTAGCGCTCCTCGTACAGCCCGACATGGCGGAGTACCTCGGCCGTCCGCTCGCGTGCGGCGGGGGCGGGCAGCCCGGACATCTGCGCCATGTGGCTCACGAAGTCCGTCGCCGACACGTCGGGTGGCAGCGCGTCGACCTCTGGCATGTAGCCCACGAGCTGCCGGATGGCGATCCCCTGGCCGCGGACGTCCATGCCCATCACCTCGACCGAGCCGGAGGTGGGCTCGAGCAGTCCGAGGAGGATCTTCAGGAGCGTGCTCTTGCCCGCCCCGTTCGAGCCGACGAGTCCGATGATCCCGGGCTCGAGGTCCAGGGTCAGCCCGTCGAGGGCGACGACCCCTCCGGGATAGCGCTTGGTCAGGTCACGCAGGACGATCAGTGGCATCTGACCACCAAGCCTAGCCGGTCCCCGTGGTCACGCCGCCACGATCTGATTGCGACCGGCGCGCTTCGCCATCTGTAGACCGACGTCCGCGACTTCGAGCAGCGACGACAGGGCGCTGACATCCGGGCCCAGCGCCGAGCAGCCGGCCGAGACCGTGGCGATGACCGCCCCCCCGTCCTCCAGTGGGATCGAAGTGGCGGCCAGTGACCGTCGGACGTCGTCGGCGATCTTGGTGGCCTCGTCGAGCGTGGCCCCATCGAGGATGACCAGGAATTCCTCGCCGCCGAAGCGGGCCACGATGTCGCTCGTGCGGAATCGGGTCTGCAGGATCAGCCCGAAGGTGCGCAGGACCGCGTCGCCGATGCGATGACCGTGTTGCTTGTTGAACGCCCCGAAATGGTCGAGGTCGAACATGATCGCGGCGATGGGGCGGCGCTCAGCGACGGACAACCGTTCACGCGCGGCGAGCATCCGAACCAGCGCCGCATCGAGGTGGCGCCGGTTGAAGAGACCGGTCAGCGAGTCGCGGATGGCCAAGTCGGCGACCGTCGCGTGGAGCTCGGCGTTCGCCAGGGCGAGCGAGACCTGCCCGGCAACGATCGGGAGGACCTCGCGCTCGAGCGCGGTGTACGGTCGGGCCAGATCGGTCCGGCACAATCCCAGGGCGCCGACCACCGCCTCGTCGAGGATGAGCGGCACGGCGGCAGCCACGATCGGGTCGGCGATATCCGCACCGCGGACCGTGGACGGGAACCCGCCGCGATCCAGGTGGTCGCTGGTCACCACCTCGCGCCGCTCGATGGCCCGCCCGATCGTGCCCTCGCCGGGCAGGATCCGGACGCCGAGGTAGCGCTGGTCGCCGGCCTGTTGCGTGGCGATCCGGTCCTCGCCGGTCGCGGCGTCGCGGGTCACCAGGGTCACGATGTCGGATGACAGGATGCGTGCCACGGCCTCCACCACGACCGCCTTGAGATCGCGGTTCTCGAGAGACCCGTTGACGATCCGGGAAAACTCTGCGAGCGACTGGAACAACGCCGCCCGTTCCTGGAGCGCCTGGCGCTCTCGGCCCAAGGCGATGGCGGCAGCCAGTCGCTCCGCTACGAGGACCAGCGTGGAGCGGTCGGTCTCGTCGAGCCCATCCGCCTCACGATGCTCGACATTCAGGACGCCGAGCAGCTCGCCGGCGACGAGCATCGGGACGGCGATCTCGCTGCGGACCGCGGCATTCGCCGCGCGGTACTCGGGATCCAGGGTCACGTCGCGGACGAACGCGGTCTCATGGGTCCGCACGACCCGGCCGATCACCCCGTCGAAGCCGGTCGTCCCTGCGGCGCCGTTGGAGCCATCGACGTAGTCGTCATATCCGCGCTGGGCGCCGAGGGTGGCTGCGCCGTCCTCGCCGACGACGAAGATCGCCACGAGTTCGTACCCGAACCGGGTGACGAGCAGGTCCATCGTCTCTTCGAGGGCGACGGTCGAAACGCCGGCCGCCAGTACGCGCCCCACATCCTCGATGCCGGCCATCTGGCGGGCACGACGGTGTTCCCGGGTCCGCGACCGGCGGGCCCGGGCGATGGCGTTCTCGAGCGTATCGACCGTGCGACGGACGCCGACTGCCAGCACCACCGTGGTCACCACCAACGCCGCGAACCGCTGCAGCTGGGCCTCGGTCGGCGCCATGGCCATGAGGAACGGGATGCCGAACGAAAAGAACGAGGCCGCCCCGACGACGATGGCCTGGCGGAAGCCGAACGAGGCGGCCATCGCGATCACCGGGAGGTAGAGCGTGGCCATCGGGCGCGCGTCGACGTCGCCGATGATCAGGCTGAGCAACGAGATGAACCCGACCGCGATCAGCAGCCGGATGGTCGGTCGCGAGCGCAGGAGCTTGCGCGACCCGATCCCGAGCTCGACGCCGACGAAGGCGAGGGCGACGATCGCGACAAGGAACGTGTCGCTGTCCATCGGCACGAGTTCGATCAGGACGGCCGCGGCAGCGATGCCGATCGCGAGCCGGATATGGGTGTCGTCGATGAGGCGCCGCAGGTTCCCCGACCCCAGGGCGCGCGGAGTCCCGGATATCAGGGTTGCACGCACCTCGGCAGCGTCGGGGCTCGGTCCCGCCCCGTCGATGACTCCTTGGTGCTACCAGACCACACCAGACGTCCCATCGCCACCACGACGACGACGACGAAGGGTGCCGGCTACGGGAACCGCAGGCTCGCGGCGACCGCGTCGGCTGTGGCGAGGATCTGCCTGAGGGTGTGGCCCGCGCTCGGCTCGATGACGACGACGATGGTGCGATCGCCGACGTCGAGGGCGACCAGCCGGGTGGTCCGCCCGGCTTCGGCGAAGTACGTGTTGGTACTGGTGCGGAACATCGCCCGCCGGCCGGTCTTGCCGGGTGTGACGTCGGTCGAACGGCCCGTCGCGCCGCCGATCGTCACGCGGAGCGCGCGCGTGGCATTGACGCCGTCCGTGGCGATGAACGCCTTGACGAGATCAGCTGCATGGCCGCCACCAAGCCCGCCCTGCGACGGGTCGGCCAGGGTGATGCCGGTCGCGATCGTCAGCAGGCCTTCCGGGCGCGAAAGGATCACCAGGTCGGGGCCGTCGCCCACGGTCGACCATCCGTCACCGAGCTGGAACTGGATCCCGGGACCGAACGTACCCGGCGCGTGCCAGCCGGCCTCGACCACGCAGGGGTCGGGCGCCGGCGGGCAGAGCGGCGTGACCAGGCTGGGATCGAGCGGCGTGGGGATCGGGGTCGGTGCTGGCGTGGCGGTCGGTCGCGGCGTCGGCGCCTTCGTGGGCTTCGGCGTGTGCGTGGGCGAAGACGTCGGCGGGAGGATGACTCCGGCCGTGCCACCGAGCGCGTCCCCGACGCGTGGCAGGACCACGGCCCCGAGCACTGCGACGGTCACCGCCAGGATCCCGAACACCATCAGCGAGCGGACGAGCCCGCCGTCGGAGCGGTGCCGGCGGACCGCCGCGGGCGTCCGGCGGGGCCGTGCATCCGACGACACGCGCGGACGAGCCATGACTTTGGCTGGTGGGCTGTCGGCCGGGCCGGCCGGGGCCGGCGTGTGCGCTGGGGCAGCGGCAACGACCGCCATCGGTGTCGATGCGATCCCGGACGCGACCCGGGTCGTCGTACTCGCACGGTCCCCGGCCGCGACCAACGGTTCGAGTGCGCCGACGACCGCGCTCCCGTTCGGGTAGCGCGCCAGCGGGTCGGCGGCGAGCATCCGGATGACGATGGCGTCGATCGCCAGCGGGACGTCCGGGCGGGCATCGCGCGGTGACGGCGCAGCCACCCCGACGCGGGCCAGCGCGATCTCGTCGTTGGTGGCACCACTGAACGGTCGCCGCCCGGTCAGCATCTCGTACAGCACCAGGCCAAGACCGTAGACGTCGGTCGCGGCGGTCGTCGCGAGACCCTGCGCCTGCTCGGGGCTGAAGTAGTGGATGGAGCCGAGCGTCGTGCCCGGGAGCGTCGCCTC
>JBBQLI010000064.1:0-19457 GCA_038327765.1 Candidatus Limnocylindrales bacterium
CCGCGCATCGCCTCCACGCCCGAGACCTACGACGACCAGGTGGTGATCAAGCGCGAGATCCTGCCCGACGGCCGGCACAAGCTGATCCTCAAGGATCCGGCCAGCGGCGACTTCACCGACCGGGTCGTCCCGGCCAGCTGACGGTCGGGTGACCGGGTCGCGGCGGCGGGGCGGCGAACGGGGCGGCGAACGGGGCGGCGGCGGGGCGGCGGGGCGCGGCGCGGCGTTTCTGTCGCCTACTAACCCGGGTGGTACGCGACAGCTGTCCCGGCCCCGAACAGGTCAAAAATGGCCCGAATCTCCACCAGCTACCACCCCGGTTGGTATCTGATCAGGAACTGGCCCGGATCAGCCCCGATCGCCTGTCACGTACCACGGGGGTTGGTATCTGACAAGAATGGAGGGAGGGACGTCACCGCCGGCGATCGGGGCCGTTCCTCGAACGCCACGAGCCGCTCGATCCAGCCAGCGGCCCCGAGCAGACGCGCGTCCGCAGCGGGCGACCCGGTCAGCTGGACCGCCAGCGGCAGCCCGTCGCCATCGAGTCCGATCGGCAGGGAGATCGACGGCACGCCGATGAAGCTCCACGGGGCACACAGGCTGAAGTCGCCCGTGCCCTCGCTGCGGAGCGGCGCCGTCCCTGGAGCGACCGGGGAGACCAGCGCATCGACCGTCGCGAGGACCGGCTCGGCCGCGGACCGGTATTCGGCACGGATCCGCTGGGCATCGAGGTAGTCCGGCGCCGAGCGCGTCTGTCCGACCCGGATGAGAGCCGCGATGCCAGGTGCGTACTCGCCGTGGTGCACGGCGAACCACGACTCGTGCGAGGCGGCGGCTTCGACCTCCAGGATGAGCCGGCCGGACTCCACGAGGCCGTCGATCGGAGGAAGATCGAGCGCCACGATCGTCGCCCCGGCGGCCTGCGCGACGGCGATGAATGCATCGAGACGGCGCCGCAGGTCGGTTTCCGCGCGATCGAGGAGTGCGCGGCTCACGCCGAGACGAGGAGGGTCGGATGGCTCGCTGGTGCCCACCGTCTCGGCCGCGCCCGCGAGCACGCGCTCGAGGAGCACGGCATCGGCCACGGACCGCGCGATCGGCCCGGCATGGTCGAACGAGGGAGCGAGCGGCAGTACCCCGACCATTGGCACCCGGCCGAAGGCGCCCTTGAGCCCCACCACCCCGCAGAACGCGGCGGGCCGCAGGATGGAGCCCACGGTCTGCGTCCCGATCCCGGCCGGGACCTGGCGAGCGGCCACTGCCGCTGCGGACCCCGATGACGACCCGCCCGGCGTGTGCGCCGCCGACCACGGATTGCGCGTGGCGGCCGGGTCCTTGTACGCGAACTGCGTGGCGACGGTCTTGCCGAGGATGACCGCCCCGGCGGCGCGCAGGCGAGCCACGAGCACGGCGTCCGCGCTCGGGTGCGTGTGGGCGAACGCCGGAGCACCGGCCGTCGTGGGCGACCCGGCCACATCGATGATGTCCTTCATGCCGATCGGTACGCCCGCGAGCGGACCGCTGGCGCTGCCGGCCGCGAGACCTGCATCGATGGCGCGCGCCGCGGCCCGCGCGCCCGCGGCGTCCACCGTGACCCACGCCTGCACCTGGTCATCCGTCGCGGCGATCCGGGCCAGGCATGCCTCGACCAGGTCGATGGCGCGGATCTCGCCTCGGCGAATGGCGGCCGCGGACTCCACCACCCCGAGTCCCGTCAGCCGCGTCGCCGGCGAACTGCTGGCCGGCCGACCACTCACGAGGATCGGCCGAGCACCTGGTCCCGACCCTCGACCAGGGCACGCAGCTTCGCGGTGGTCGCCCACCGTGCGGTCTGGCTGAACCCGCAATCGGGCACGAGCGACAATCGCTCGGGCGGGACGCCAGCCGCCAGTACGACATCGATCCGCTGGGCGACCTCCTCGGCGGACTCGAGGTGATAGTTCTTCACGTCGACGATCCCCGCCGCCACATCCCGGCCCGCGGCGGCGATCTCGCCCAGGATCTCCACCTCGGCCATCTCCCGATTCGCGAACTCGAGGACGAGCTCGTCGACGTGGAACGCCAGCATGGCGTCGAACACCGGCCGATAGGTGCGCCGAGCGAGCGGCCGGCCCAGGTAGTTGCCGAAACACAGGTGTGCCCCGAGCCGGACCTTCCCGAGCGCCGGCTCCACGCACGCGTTGAACAGTGCGGAAAAGTCCGACGGCGCATCCGGGTGGATCGCCGGCGACGGGTCGTCGATCTGGATGAAGGTCGCACCGGCGGCCACCAGGCCGGCGATCTCCGCGTGGAGGATCGGGACGAACGCCTCCGCGGCGTCGTTGCGATGCGGGTAGACCTCACCAGGCCCTGATGTCAGCCGGCCCGACAGCGTGTATGGCCCTGGGATCGTCACCTTGAGCGGCCGGCTCGTTCGTCCGACCGCGAACCGGAACTCCTCGACGACACCGAGCCCGTTCGGGGCCGCGATGCGCTCGACCACCTCGAAGCGATGCTGCTGGTCGTGGCCGCCCGCGCCAAGGAGACGCGCCGACGGCAGCGGCCGGACGCCGGTCAGGTGCTTGTAGAACTCGGCCGTGAAGAACCCTGCCCGGCGCATCTCGCCATCGCTGACCACGTCGATCCCGGCCGTCTCCTGGTCGCGGAGCGCGAGGTCGACAGCGTCGTCGAGCATCTCGGTCAGGTCGGTCGGTCCGAACTCGCCGCGGGCGGCCGCGTCGATCCCCGCCACGAACCATGACGGCCGCGCGTGCGAGCCGACGACGCTGGTCAGCAGGCCACCCGGGCGCCCGGATGGTGCGATCGGTCCGGCGGCCACGCGAACGGGTGCGCCCATCAGGCCGGGACCGCCGCTCGCACGGATGTGGCGACCGTGCCTGACGGATCGAACACGAGATCCGGCGAGCCTGGTGGTTCGCCCGCCGCGATCCAGCGCCCGATGCATTCGCGAGCAAAGAGCTGGTCGACGACCATCGACGAGGCGCCGATGACGCCAGCCAGCCCACCGAGCGACGAGCGCTGGATCAGCAGGTCGCGGGTGGCGAGCGGCAGCGAGCGTCGATAGACCGTCTCGCGGATCGACGCGAGGAACTGGTCCGGACTGTTGGCGACACCGCCGCCGATGACGATCAGCGACGGGTTGAAGAAGTTGACGACACTGGCCAGGACCGAGCCGACGCGCCGACCGGCCTCCTGGAGCATCGTCACGGCCAGCGGGTCCCCGAACGATGCCGCGCGCGCGACATCCTGGGCCGATACGGATCCGTGCTGGTCGAGTGCGAGCCGGAGCCGGGCGCTCCGGCCATCGAGCGCCGCCGCCTCGCCCGAACGGCCGATCGCGCCGCCGCCGGCGAGCGCCTCGAGACAGCCGACGTTGCCGCAGCGGCAGACGACGCCCGGGTCGTCGGTGACCTGGATGTGGCCGACGTCGCCCGCGCTGCCCTGCGCACCGCGATGGAGATGGCCATCCGAGATGATCCCGGCG
This sequence comes from Candidatus Limnocylindrales bacterium, assembly GCA_038327765.1. GTDB lineage: Bacteria > Chloroflexota > Limnocylindria > Limnocylindrales > CSP1-4 > SPCO01. The sequence goes on from JBBQLI010000064.1 coordinate 3,485, forward strand.
CCGATACCGGTCCCGATCTTCATGACCACGACGTTGTCGTGCCCGGCCGCGACGCCGGAGCGCCATTCACCAAGGGCCAGCACATTCACATCGTTGTCGACCCAGACCGGGGCGCCATACCTGGCAGCGAACCGCTCGCGGATCGGATAGCCGTCCCAGCCGGGCATGATCGGCGGCGAGATCGGCCTGCCGGATTCGAATTCCACGGGGCCCGGGACACCGATCCCGATGCCCCACAGCAGACCCGGGACCCCGCCCGTCGTCCGGCGCAGTGTGTCGAACAGCGCGTCGACCCGGTCTAGACAAGCTTCCGGCCCTGCCTCGATCGATGCCGGCTCGTCATGATGGGCGAGGATGCGACCATCGAGCGCGGTGAGCGCCACGTCGATGCTGGTGGCGCCCAGGTCCGCGACGAGGAGATGACCGGCATCAGCGCGGAATGCGAGTCGTCGCGGCGGACGGCCGCCCGTGCTGGGACCCACGTCGCCCTCGGTGACCAGACGGCGATCGATCAGCTCGCCGACCCGTTGCGCGACGATCGCCCGCCCCAGGCCCGTGCGCAGCACGAGTTCGGAGCGCGAGCGCGAGCGTCCGAGCCGGATCTCGTCGAGGACGCTCACCAGGGCGTCCAGCGATTCGTCGGCGAGCGGGAGGTGGACGGTCATGTCCGCGCCATCATACGGATGACGCTTCGTCCGGTCGCCTGTCGACTTTTGCACTTGACACGTCAAAGTAGATTACGCTCAGCGCGCTTCGCCGGTCACCCAGCTGGTCCCGAATCGTTCCCGAACCGTCACGTGACCGTCACCCGGGTCCGGTCGCGGTGTAAGATGTCTAGACAGGTTACGACCCCGACACGCAGGTGGTATCGCAGCCCATGACCACAGGTATCGCCGACATCGGAGCCGCCGTGATCGGCACCGGCTTCATCGGCACGGTCCATGTCGAAGCCCTTCGCCGGATCGGTGTCCAGGTGCGTGGCGTACTCGGCAGCACACCCGAACGTGGAGCGGCACGTGCTGCGACGCTTGGCGTCGCCCGAGCGTATGCCTCGCTCGATGACCTCCTCGCGGACCCAAGCGTCGATGTCGTCCACGTGACCTCCCCGAACGACCTGCACGTGGCCCAGTCCGCTGCGGTCCTCGCCGCCGGACGGCACGTCGTCTGCGAGAAGCCGCTCTCGCTCACGGCCGCGCAGTCGCGCGAGCTGGTCGCCCAGGCGGCGGCCAGCGGCCGGGTGAACGCGGTCAACTTCAATATCCGTCACTACCCGCTCAACCAGCACGCACGCGATCTGGTCGCGGCAGGGACCATCGGCGATGTGCGGCTCGTGACCGGCCACTACTTCCAGGACTGGCTCCTCCTGCCGAGCGACTGGAACTGGCGACTGCAGCCAGATCGTGGTGGTGGGCTTCGGGCGGTCGGTGACATCGGCTCGCACTGGCTGGACCTCATGACGTTCGTCACCGGCAAGCGGGTGACTTCCGTGATGGCCGACCTTGCCACGTTCATCACGGCCCGCCAGGAGCCCACCGGTCCGGTCGAGACGTTCTCGACGGACCGCTCCGCCGAGACGGTGACCCGACCCATCGAGACCGAGGATGCGGCGATGATCCTGCTGCGCTTCGAAGGGGGCGCTCGCGGCGCCATGAGCGTGTCGCAGATCAGTCCTGGCCGAAAGAACTCGCTCCGCTGGGAGATCGATGGCTCGGAGAGCGCGCTGGCCTGGGACTCCGAGCATCCGGACGAGATCTGGCAGGGTCATCGCGACCGGCCGAACGAGATCCTCATCCGGAACCCCGCCCTGATGACGGCCGGTGGCCGGTCCGCCGCGGCCCTTCCGGCAGGGCACGTCGAGGGGTTCGCCGACACGTTCGCGGCGCTGTTCCGGGCCATCTATGCCGACGTGGCACTGGGTGAGCCCGCGGCACGGCCGGCCTACCCCACGTTCGCCGACGGCTACGACGAGATGCTCGTCAACGACGCCATCGCCGAGAGCGCCCGGCTGGGACGCTGGGTGGATGTGGCGCGGACCCCGGTCGCGGTGGGAGCTGGCTCGTGAAACTCGGGATCCTGACCGCCCCGTTCCCCGAGACACCGCTGCTGGACGTCGCCGACTGGGCCGTCGCGACGGGCTTCGAGGTCCTCGAGATCGCCTGCTGGCCACGGACCAGCGGGCCGACACGGCGCTACGCCGGCACCAGCCACATCGACGTCGCGAACCTCTCCAGCGCACAGGCGACCGAGATCGTCGACCAGATCGCGGGCAAGGGGCTCTCGATCTCCGGGCTGGGCTTCTACCCCAACCCGCTCCACCCGGACGCCGACCACCGCGCGCAGGTCATCGACCATCTCAAGCACGTCATCACCGCTGCCGAGAAGATGGACGTCCCGTTCGTCAACACGTTCATGGGTGGCGACGGCGCCCTGACCCAGGATGCCAACTGGGAGCGCGCGCTGCGGATCTGGCCGGAGATCGTGTCGTTCGCGAAGGACCACGGCCGGCAGATCACCATCGAGAACTGCCCGATGCTCTTCAGCAAGGACGAGTGGCCGGGCGGGCACAACATCGCCTGGTCGCCCTCGATCTGGCGCCGGATCCTGGAGTCGTGGGGCGACACGATCGGGCTCAACTTCGACCCGTCCCACCTGGTCTGGCTGATGATCGACCAGGAGCGGTTCATCAAGGAGTTCGGGCCGCACATCCTCCATTTCCAGGCCAAGGACCTGATGATCGACCGCGACGGCCTGTACGAGCGCGGCACGCTGTCGTCGGGGATCGGCTGGCAGGTCCCACGTCTGCCGGGTCTGGGCGATGTCGACTGGTCGTTGATCTTCCGCTCGCTGTACCGCGCCGGCTATGCCGGTGACTGCATCATCGAGCACGAGGACCGCGGCTTCGAGGGTGCGGACGAGCTGGTGAAGCGGGGGTTCGTGCTCGCTCGCGACGTGCTGCGGCCCTATGTCGTCTGACGTCGTGATCAGGCAGGCGGGCATCGGCTTCGTCGGCTCGGGTTTCATCGCGGAGCACTATGCGGCCGGGCTGGCCCGGGTCCCGCAGGCACGCATCGTCGCCAACGCGTCGACCGGCGGCGCGCGCGGCGCAGCCTTCGGTCATGTCCACGGTGCCGATGCCACGTACGACTCGATCGAGGCACTCTGCGCGGACCGTTCGGTCGACCTTGTCGTGATCGCCCTGCCGAACCATCTGCATCTCGACGCGGTCCGGATCGCAGCCTCGGCGGGCAAAGGCATCCTGTGCACGAAGCCGCTCGGGCGCACGGCCGATGAAGCCGCCGAGATGCTCCGGATCGTGACCGACGCCGGCGTCTTCAACGGCTACCTCGAGAACGAGGTCTTCTCGCCCGACGTCATCCGCATCCAGGAGATGGTCGCGTCCGGCGCCCTTGGTCGCGTGCTGACGATGCGCGCGCGCGAAGGACACTCCGGTCCGCATGCGGCCCACTTCTGGGATGCCACGACGGCCGGCGGCGGAGCCTTCCTTGACATGGGCTGCCATTGCATCGAGGCGGCCCGGTTCATCGTGGGCAAGGACGTGCCGGTGGCCGAGGTCTTCGCCTGGGGCGCCACGCTCGGCCACGCCGACAAGACCAGCGGCGAGGACAACGCCATCGCGATCCTGCGCTTCGCCGACGGCCGGACGGCGACCATCGAAGCCTCGTGGACGGCCAAGGGCGGCATCGAGGTCCGCAATGAGATCTTCTGCGAACGCGGCAGGATCGTGCACGACCTGGGCACGACCCCGATCAAGGCATTCCTCGAGGACTCGGTCGGCTACCTGGCCGAGAAGACGGACGCCGACACGGGCTGGGTCTTCCCCGTCGCCGACGAGACCCACACGGCCGGGTACGACGAGCAGTTCCGTCACATGGTGACGAACTACCTGGCGGGCACCGAACCGCGCGAGACGTTCCGGGATGGCGTCATCGTCAACCGGATCATCGACGCGGCCTATCGCTCCATGCGCACGGGTCACTGGGAGGCGGTCGACGTGACCGCCAACCTGGTGGCCGCGTGACATCCATGACCCGGGCTCCGCTCACAGGCGGCGAGGCTCGCGGTCCCATCCCGAAGGACGCCTAGCACGCACGCGGGTCAGTCCCGCAGCAGGAGGTGAGCGATCGATCTGCATCGCACGGCCCCGATCAGCGGGGATCACAGAGCCCAACGACGCGACCATCGGGTCGAGTCATCGGCAGCAGGAGGAGAACGAATGCGCAAGGGTTCGACCCGCACCAAGGTGCTGATCGGACTGGCCGCACTGGCGATGGTCGCCGCGGCCTGTTCCAGCACCGGATCATCCAGCGCGCCAGCCTCGGGCGGCGCGGCCAAGTACACCATCGGGTTCGCCAATGGCGGCGGCGTCGGGAACGGGTGGCGCGAGGCGTCCATCTGCTCCGCGAAGGCCCAGGCCGCGTCCTCGAAGGAAGTCAGCGCTGTCACGGTCATCCACCACGAAGTGGACGCGGCCGGTCAGCTGGCCGACATCCGCGACCTGATCGCCAAGAAGGTCAACGCGATCGTCGTCAACCCGAACAGCCCTGACGCGCTCAACCCGGGCATCGCCGAGGCCATCGCCGCCGGCATCGTCGTGGTTGCGATCGACGCGTCGGTCACCGCCCCCGGTGCCTACAACCTGTCCAACGACCAGCAGCAGTACGCATACCTCGGCGCCTCGTGGCTGTTCAAGCAGCTCGGCGGCAAGGGTGCGGTCATCTACATGCGTGGCATCGCCGGTCACCCGGCCGACACGGACCGTGACATCGGGTTCAAGAAGGCACTCGCCGAGAACCCCGGCATCACGGTCGCCAAGGAGACCGTCACCAAGTGGGACCCGGCCACGGCCACGTCCCAGATCAACGAGATCATCTCCAGCGGCGTGAAGTTCGATGGCATCTGGACCTCGGGTATCGACCAGAACATCGTCGACGCGCTGAAGACGGCCAAGGCCCCGTACGTACCGATCGTCGGCGCGGATAACGCGGGCTTCGTCACCCAGCTTCTCAACGAGAAGGGTCTCGTCGGCGCTGCCGTCACCAACCCGCCGGCTGTCGGTGGCGCCGGTGTCGCGCTCGCGCTCCAGATCCTCGATGGCAAGAAGCCTGCGAACTCGACGGTCCACGTGACCCCGACCCTGTGGTCGAACGACACGGATGCCGGCAAGGCCGCACTGACCGCTGCCGCTGATCCGAAGATCAATCCGCTGTGGCCCCTCGGGCTCACGGTCGCGGATTGGACGACCTACACCAAGGACCAGATCATCGCCTGCAAGGGCCCGGGCGAGTAACCCGGACCTCCCCAGCGATCCATCGAGTGGGCGGCCTCCGGCCGCCCACTCGTCTACCTCCCGGACGTACCATCGGGACCGCATGACCGACCTGCTGCTCGAGGCGACCGGCGTCGCGAAGCGCTACGGCGCCGTCGCGGCCCTGCGTGACGCCTCGCTCGCGGTCCGCCCCGGCGAGGTCCACGCGCTCATGGGCGCCAACGGCGCCGGCAAGAGCACCCTCGTCAAGATCCTCACCGGCGCGGTCCACCCGGATGCCGGCACGATCCTCGTGCGCGGCCAACCCTATCTCGCGCGGTCGCCGGCCGAAGCCCGCCGCGGTGGGATCGTGTCGGTCTACCAGGAGCCGGCGCTCATCCCGGACCTGGATATCCGTTCCAACCTTGCCTTGACCCGGACGCCGATCGAGCCGTTCCGCCATTGGTTGACGCTGCTCGGCATCGGATCGCTGGACATGGCCGACCTGGCCCGCGAGCTCCCGCTCGCCACGCTCCGGGTCATCGACCTGGCGCGGGCGCTCGCCATCGAACCATCCGTCCTGATGCTCGACGAGATGACCGCCGCCCTCCCAGCCGACCTCACCGAGAAGGTCCTCGAGGTCATCAGCGGCCTGCGCGGCTCGGACCGCTGCGTGATCTTCATCTCGCACCGGCTCATCGAGATCGCCGCCGTCTGCGACCGAGCCACGGTCCTGCGCGAGGGCGAGACCGTCGGTGTCGTCGACGTCGCCGCGGGCTCGGAGGACCGCATCGTCGAACTCATGCTCGGCGACGCGAAGCCCGGCCCCGGGACACGCCGAGCGAGCCGGACGGACGCGCCGGCCGGCGCCGCCGTCACGGTCCGCCTTGACGCCATCAACCTGCGATCGGGCACCAGCCTGCAGGACGTCTCGTTCACGCTGCATGCGGGCGAGGTCCTCGGGATGGTGGCCCTGGAGGGCCAGGGCCAGGACGAGCTGTTCGACATCCTGTCGGGTTCCGTCCGGCCGGCGAGTGGGTCGCTCGTCGTCGACGGTGCACCCGTCTCGTTCCGGCACCCGGCCGATGCGATCCGTGCCGGGCTGGTCTATGTCCCCGCGGACCGGGCTGAGGCGCTCCTGATGCAGCGGTCCGTGCGGGAAAACATCGCGCTGCCGTTCTCGGCGTCCATCCGGTCGTGGGGTCCGATCCCGGTCGCTGCCGAAGGACGTCGCGTGAGCGGCGCCATCAAGCAGCTCCAGATCGAGACGCGGGCCGCCGCTGAGGTCCGCCGGCTCTCGGGTGGCACTCAGCAGAAGGTGCCGCTCGCCCGCTGGGTGGCCGGCGGTGTCCGGACACTGCTCTGCTTCGACCCCACCCGCGGCATCGACATCGGGACCAAGATCCAGATCTACGCCCTCCTCCGGCAGCTGGCCGCGGAGGGCGCCGCGGTCCTCCTGTACACCTCGGAACTCAAGGAGATCCAGCTCGCCTGCGACCGGGCCATCGTGATCTTCGGTGGACGAGTGGTCGGCGAGTTCCCCGTGGAGGCGGCCGACGAAGCCACGCTCCTGCGCGCTGCCTACGACCTGCCGCCGGACGCTCCGATGCCCGAGGAGGTCGCGGCCACCCTGATCGCCGAGAACGAGGACGGTGCCGACCAGCGTCGGGCCGGGGTACCGGCATGAGTGTGCTAGCCGGGGACACTGGGGTCAGCGCATCGTTCCGTCGCCTGACGAGCACCCGGCAGCTGCGGCGCAACCAGTGGACCCTCGGGCTCCTGGTGCTGCTCGTGGCCTTCCTCGTGTTCACGAAACTGATCCAGCCCAATTATGCCGCCGCCCAGATCCAGGGCCTCGCCATCGGCTCGCTGCCGCTCGCCCTCGCCGCCGTCGCGCAGGCGATCGTGGTGATCTCGGGCGGGATCGATCTCTCGGTCGCCTCGATGATGGCCTTGACCAGCGTGACCTCCGCGGTGCTGATGCACGACCAGCCGGAATCGTTCGCGGTGCCGGTGGTGCTCGGGGTCCTCGTGCTCGGCGTCGCGCTGGGGGCGATCAACGGGGCGCTGGTCGTGGTCACCCGCGTCCCCGATATCGTCGTGACCCTGGCCATGTCGTTCGTGTGGGCCGGAGCCACCCTGCTGGTCCTCAACACGCCCGGTGGTGGGTCCGCCCAATGGGTCAAGGAGATCGCCAACGGGTCGATCGGCAGTGAATGGATCCCCCGCGCCCTGATCTTCCTGATCGTCGCGGTGGCGGTCGTCTGGATGCCGCTACGCCGTTCGCGAACGGGTCTGGCCATCTACGCCGTGGGCAGCAATCGGCTGGCCGCGTTCCGGAGCGGTGTCGCGGTGGGACGGACGAAGATCATCGCCTACGCACTCACCGGCTTGTTCTCGGCGCTCGGGGGTCTGTCGCTGACCGCGATCACGGGCATCGGGACACCCGTCCCGGGTGGCTACACGCTCCTCGGCGTCGCCGCGATCGTGCTCGGTGGCGTCAGCCTGGCCGGTGGCCGCGGCGGCGTGGTGGGGCCGATCCTCGCGGTCTTCGTGCTCCAGCTCGTCCGCTCCGACCTGACGTTCCTCAACGTGAACCCGAACCTCGCGACCGTCATCCAGGGTTCCATCCTGATCGGCGTGGTCATGTTCGGGAGCGTGGTCACGATGCGCCGGTCGCGCGCATGACGGCGCAGGCCGGAACCTCCAGGCCGACACCCAACCCGTGGCTCACCGCCGACGGGTGGCGTCGGCGCATCCGGGACCGCCCGCTCATCCCCCTGACGGCCTTGCTGGTCGCCCTCATCGCGCTCCTGGCAACGGTCCGGCCCGGCATCGTCACCGCCGACTGGGTCGGGGTCACGCTGCGCGCCGCGATCCCGCTCGCGATCCTGGGCGCGTGCCAGACCCTGGCGATGCTCACCGGCGGCATCGACCTCTCGGTCGGCATGATCGCGTCGATGGCGGCCTTCGTCCTGGCCACCCAGACGCCGCTCCAGGGTGCCGCGATCGCCATCATCGTGGCGGTCATCGCGGCCGCGCTGGCCGGGCTGGTCAACGGCATCGGCGTGGGCATCTTCAAGGTCCACCCGCTGATCATGACCCTGGGCGTCAGCCTGGTGGTCCTGGGCCTCATGACCGTCTATCAGCTCGTGGTGGTCCAGTCCGGGACCCAGATCCCCGACGTCATCCAGTGGCTGGGCTCGGAGACCACGTTCGACTTCCTCCCGAACAACCTCATCCTGTTCGTGCCGATCGCCGTGCTGATCATCGTGGGACTGCGCTCGAGTGGGTTCGGCCGGCTGCTCTTCGCGGTCGGCGACAACCCGGTGGCGGCGCGGCTCTCCGGCGTCCGGGTCTGGCAGGTGCTCGTCGCGCTGTATGTCCTGTCGGCGCTGCTGGCCGCCGTTGCCGGGTTCCTCGTGGCTGGCTTGGTCAAGACGGCCAGCCTGTCGCTGGTGGAATCGTCGGTGCTGCCATCCGTGGCCGCGGCGGTGATCGGCGGGACCTCCATCCTGGGCGGACGCGGCGGCTATAGCGGGACGTTCATCGGCGCGCTGATCCTGACGGTCCTCACCAATGTGCTCACGATCCTGCAGATGCCCGAAGGCGTCCGCCAGATCCTCTTCGGGGCGATCGTGGTGGTCGTCGCGGCGGCGTACACGCGGGTGACCGGCGAGTCGTGATCGTCAGCGGCCGGTTGGTCCTCGACGACCGGATCGAGCCGGGCCGCCTCACCATCACGGATGGGGTCATCGCGGGCGTGGAGCTCGATCCGACGGCCAGCGGCCCGCTCATCGCTCCCGGGTTCGTCGATGTCCACGTGCACGGCTGGGGTGGGCACGACGCGATGGGCGGTCCTGCCGCACTCGACGGGATGGCGCGAGCGCTGCTCCGCCACGGCGTGACCTCGTTCCTGCCGACGGGGGTCACAGCTCCGCTGTCGGCGCTCACCCGGTTCGCCGACGACGTGCGCACGTGGATGCCGGTCGCGCCGGCGGATGGTGCCGAACCCCTTGGCTTCGATCTCGAGGGTCCGTTCCTTGCCGCGGCGCGCAAGGGCGCCCATGACGCCTCCCTGCTGCTCGACCCGGCCGACGTCGACGCCGGCGCCCTCGAACCGCTGCTCGACGGGCTTCGCCTGATCACCATCGCGCCCGAACGCCCGGGGGCGCTGGCGCTGATCGAACGTCTCGCGGCCCTGGGGGTTCGCGTCTCGCTGGGCCACTCGGCGGCGACGTTCGACGAAGCGCGGGCCGGCTACGACAGGGGCGCCAGCTCCACGACCCATCTCTTCAATGCGATGACCGGCGTGGAGCATCGCGCCCCGGGCCTCGCGGTGGCGGCCCTGACAGATGATCGGGCATACGTGGAGCTCATCGCGGATGGCGAGCATGTCGACCGCGCACTGTGGCCGATCATCACCCGGGCGAAGCCCACGGGCCGACTCCTGCTCGTGAGTGATGCCATCGCGCTGGCCGGCACCGGCGACGGCCGCGCCACGATCGGCGGTCTGGAGATCGAGGTGGCCGGCGGTCGAGTCACGCTCGTCGGGACCAGCACGCTCGCCGGGTCGGTCATCGCGCTGGATTCGGCGGTCCGCAACCTCGTGGCTTCAGGTGTCCCGTTGCCCGCCGCCGCGGCGGCCGCCAGTCGCAACCCGCTGGCGATGCTCGGGATCGAGGACCGCGGACGCCTCGCGGTCGGCCAGCGAGCGGATCTGGTCGAACTCGGCGACGACCTCCGCGTCCAGCGGGTCTACCGCGACGATCGCTGGTTGCCGGGTGATCAGTCGGCCAGGTCGGCTCCCGCCAGCACGTGACCCACCCGCCGCGCGTGTTCGCGATAGGCGGCTTCGAACAGTTCGGCCGAACGCTCCCGACCCACGATGTTGCCGCTCGTGATCACCGGCGGCATCGCGCCGCGGGCGATCAGCAATCCGGCGGTCTGGACCTTGATCTCATTCACGATCGCGGCGTTCGCGACCGTGGATCCCGGGCCGACCGGCGTGTCGAGGCCGTCAAGAGTGACCAGCGCATCTCCCGCCGGCGTGCACAGGTCGATGACGATGTCCGCAAGATCGAGCAGCCGGGTCCCGCTGGGATGGTCGGGCGTCCGCGCCATCGACTGGGCGAGCGAGGTCACCGCCACGACCGGCAGACCGCGGGACTTTGCCCCGATGGCCATCTCGATGGGCACGGCCGTCAGGCCCGATGCCGAGAAGATGATCATCACGTCCTTCGGCCCGAACTGGAAATTCGCGAGGATCGCGTCCGCGAGACCCTCCATCCGCTCGATGAACATCGCCTGGCGCTGGCCGTTGGCACCAACCACCTGCGTGTGGAACGTCATCGACAGCTCCGCGATCGGGTGGAACCCCGGATACGAGCCATAGCGCGGGAACATCTCCTCGAGTGGGATGCGCGAATGGCCCGTCCCGAACAGGTGCACGAGACCGTCCGCGGCGATGGCATCCGCTGCCAGCCCGGCCGTGGCAGCGATGGCGGGCATCTGGGTGGCCTCGATGCGGTCGAGGATGGTCCGCGCGGCGGCGAGCCACGCTCCGGCGATGGTCACAGGTTTCCTCGGATCCAGGGTGAAACGGGCAGAAGATGTCTAGACAGGTCTGTCATCCTAGGCACGCCATCATGACCACGTCAATGTCGACCGAACCCACGCCCCGCTACCAGGAGATCGCCGAGTATCTGCGCCGACTGATCGCCGCGTCGCAGCCGGGCGACCGGCTGCCATCCGAGGCCGAGCTGTGCGACCGATTCGGGGTCAGCCGGATGACCGTCCGCCAGGCGCTGTCGGTCCTCGCCAACGAGCACCTGCTCATCCGTCGACGCGGCGAAGGCACGTTCGCGGCACCGCGGGTCGTGGCGCGTCTCCTCGGCTCGCCGTTGTCCTTCACGGAGAGCATGCGCCGACGCGGCCTGCGGGCATCGTCCCGGCTGCTCCATGCGGGCTGGATCGAGCCGTCGGTCGAGGATCGCGCCGCCCTCCATCTGCCGCTCGGGAGCCGGGCCGTGGTCGTCGAGCGCCTGCGTCTCGCCGACGAGCGTCCGATGGCCATCGAACGGGTCGTCACCCCACCCAGCTGTGCAGGCATCCTCGACCAGGACCTCGAGCACGGCTCCCTCCACGACGCATTCGAACGGCTGGGCCGCATCCCGACCCGCGCCCAGGCTCGCGTCTCGGCGAGGCGCGCCACCGACATCGAACGACGGCTGCTCGGGCTGGATCCTGACGGCGTGCTGCTGAGCGAGCGCCGCACCATCGACGACCAGGAGGGCACCCCGATCGAGCACACGGAAACCCTCTACGCGGCGGAACGCTACGAGTTCGAGGCGGTCCTCCAGCGTGGCGCCGACGCTGAGCTGACGTGAGCGATTCGCGCCACCTGGGCCTGGATCTCGGCGGCACCAACATCAAGGTCGCCGTGCTCGAGCGGGACGACGATGCTTCCCTGCCCCGCCTCCTGCGCCACGACACGGTCCCCACGCATGCCGAACGCGGGCCCGACGGCGTCGCCGCCGCACTGGTGGAAGCCGGACTGGCGGCGATCGCCGGCCACGGTCCGATCGCGACCGTCGGCGTCGGTATCCCCGGGCTGTTCGACCATGCGACGGGCCGGGTGACCCTCTTCCCGAACCTGCCCGGGCCGTGGGCCGGCTACCCGCTCCGTGACAAGGTCGCCGATGGGATCGGGATGACGGTCAGCACCATCAACGATGCCCGCGCGCACACGCTCGCGGAGGCCCGCATGGGTGCGGGGCGCGGGGCCCTGACGATGGCGATGCTGACCCTGGGGACCGGGATCGGCGGCGGGATCATGATCGAGGGGCGGCTCCACCTCGGCACCCGCGGGACCGCCGGCGAGATCGGTCACCAGACGGTTCACGAGGGCGGGCGGCTGTGCGGCTGCGGGAACCGAGGGTGCGCCGAGCCGTACGCCCAGGCCGGGGCGCTGATGCGGACCGCCGGTCGGGATTCGGTCGAGGCGGTCTTTGCCGGCGCGGCGGCGGGCGATGCGGCCTGTCAGGCGGCCATCGACGAGGCCGTGACGGCCCTCGGCATCGCGATCGGGAACATCGTCACTGTGCTCGCGCCGGACCGCATCGTGATCGGTGGCGGCATCTCCGAGGCCGGAGAGGCGATCATGGCCCCGCTGCGTGTCTCCGTCACCGCCCACAGTCCGTTCGTGCCCGAGGGTCCGGAACTGGTGCTGGCCGAGCTGGGTCCGGCGGCCGGGGCGATCGGGGCTGCGCTGGCCGGCGCGGAAGCCGACCTCGTGAGCGTCAGCCCGCGGGAGTGACCGCGGCGCCGCTCGAGGCGGCCTTGCGCGCCACGAATTCGTCGAGCATCTCGGCGGTCCGCGTGGCTCCCGAGCGGGTCGCCCCCGCGTCCATGACATCGATCAGCTGGTCGAGGGTGCGGACGCCACCGGCAGCCTTGACGTGGACCGCCGGGCCGACGCTGGCGCGCATCAGGCGCAGGTCCTCGAGCGTGGCGCCCGAGGGCGCGAACCCGGTGGAGGTCTTCACATAGTCGGCGCCGGCACGCTCGACGGCCTGGCTGCCGCGCACGATCTCGTCCTTCGTGAGATAGGCGTTCTCGAGGATGACCTTGACGATCGCGGCCTCCCCGGCGGCCTCCACGACGGCGTGGATATCGGCCTCGACGCGCTCGTCGAGCCCCGACCGCAGCCAGCCGATGTTGAGCACCATGTCGAGTTCCGTGGCCCCATCGGCCATGGCCCGGACCGCCTCGAAGACCTTTGTCGCGGTGGTATTCGCCCCGTGCGGGAACCCGATGACCGTGCCGACCGCCACGTCCGTGCCGGCCAGCAGCTCGACGCACAGCCCCACGTCAGCCGGTCGACAGCAGACCGAGGCGACGTGGTACCTGGCGGCGACGGCGCACCCCTCGCGGACCTCGTCGAGGGTCAGCTCGGGTCGGAGGAGGGAGTGGTCGATGGTCTTGGCGACCCGCTCGTAGGTCAGCTCGTCGATCGTCAGGTGGCTCATGCGGGCATGATGGCACGCGGACCCGAGGATGTCTAGACAACCTCGGCATCGGTGACGCTCCAGCCGCCGTCCACGGCGAGGTGCTGGCCCGTGATGTAGCGGGCGTCATCGGAGAGCAGGAAGAGCGCGGCATCCGCCACCGAACCTGCGGGCAGGAACCCGCCAGCCAGGGGCTGTTTGCGGGCCGCGTAGTCGCTGGTCGTGGGGTCGGCCGCGGCGCGGACCGACATCGGGGTCGCCACGAGGCCGGGCGCGATGACGTTGACCCGGATCCCATGCGATGCGTAGTACGCAGCGAGGGTCACGGCCAGAGCATCCTCGGCACCTTTCACCGCCGCGTACCCGTGCGTCGCGAACAGGCGCGGCGACGGACGGCTGGCCAGGACGCTCGAGACGAGCACGATCGAGCCGCGCGACTTGCTGACGAGCATCGAGCGCACGGTCTCGCGTGCGGCGAGGAACGGCGGCGTCCCGTTGATATCGAGCGTCTCGGTCCAGCCGCTGAGCGGCATCTCATGGAGCGGACCATCGCCCGATCGCCGACCCGATCCGCCGGCCACGGCGAACAGCCCGTCGATCCGCCCGAGCGTGCCGACGATGCTCGCAAAGGCCGCGATCGTGGCGTCCTCGTCACGCAGGTCTGCGGCGACCCAGGTGACCGTGGCGCCCGTCGTGGCGATCTCGATGGCGAGGGCTTCGGCGGCCTCTTCGCCCCGCGACACGATCCCGACGGCAGCCCCCTCGGCGGCGAACCGGTGTGCCCCGGCGGCGGCGATGCCGCTGGCCCCCGTGACCACGATGACCTTGCCCTGGAGTCTGTCGGACATGGCGCAGGTCTACCACAGGCCGGCGCCCCCCGTCCGATCCGCGAACGAGAGGCGTGGGGATCCGGCCGGGTCGGCGGCGGGGTCAGGTGCCCGTCGTCGCCCCCGAGAGGTCGTACAGGGTGCCGTTGCCGACGCTCTGGACAACCGTCCCGTTGGATGTGACCCATTGGTCGACTGCGGTCGACCGTCCCAGGCCTGCCCCGCCGCGCCCTCCGACGAGCACATAGCGAAGCTGCCCGCCGGCGACGTACGCCTTGAGCTGGTCCAGGGTCGGGGCCGGGTCGCCCCCGTTGAAGCCACCCATGGCCATCACGGGCAACCCGGTCGAGAGTTCGATGGAGCCGGCCTGGTCCGCGCCCGAGACGGCCACGATCCACGTGGCCGCGCCGCGGTTCGCGACGAGGTATGACACAAGCGAGTCGCTCAGCGAACCGCCGCCACCGGGGGCGCCGGCAGGGGCGCCGGCACCAGCCGGGAAGCCGCCGCCGATCCCGCCGCGGCCGTCCTGGCTTGCCACGGCCGGTCCTGCCGACGGGTCGCCACTGGAAAAGCCGGTCTGCATGGCGTCGACCGCATAGGCGGCCGGCGCGGCCAGCAGCACCGCCAGGCCCAGGCCAGCCGCGATCAGCGAGGTACGGCGGGTCTCGTGGCGGGCCGGCATCGCCACCACGATCGCGACGATCGCACCGACCGCGATGATGGCGATCCCGAGACCGGACGCGAAGTCGGGTGTCCGGTCGAGCAGGACCCAGGCCCAGATCGCCGAACCGAGGATGCCGGCGCCGAGCGCGACCCCGGCGAGCATCGACCGGTCGCGTCGTCGCCACAGCTCCACGACCCCGATACCGACGAGGGCTCCGATGGCCGGCGCCATGGTCACCACGTAGTAGCTGTGGATGATCCCGGACATGAAGCTGAAGACGACCGCGTGCACGGCGAGCCAGCCACCCCACAGGAGGACCGCGGCGCGGCGGGCGTCGGTCCGCGCGGCGCGGCCGCGGGTCCACAGACCCACCGCCAGCGAGCCGATCGCTGCGGGCAGCAACCAGCTCACCTGGCCGCCGAACTGGGCGTTGAACAGGCGCAGGATCCCGGGTGTACCCGAGAACCCGCCTCCGCCGCCGGGTCCGCCGCCGGGTCCGCCGCCTGGTCCGCCGCCAGATCCGCCGCCCTGGCCGAAGATCCGGCCGAGGCCGTCATAGCCAAAGAGGAGGTCGAGGACGGAGTTCGTGGAGCTGCCGCCGATGTAGGGTCGGGATGCAGCCGGGATCAGCTCCACGATGAGGACCCACCAGCCGCTCGCAACGAGGACGGTGGCGAGCGCGACCAGCAGCACGCCGACCCGTCGCCGCAGCGAGCCGGGCGCGGCCACCAGCCAGACGAAGGCGAACGGCGGCAGGACCAGGTAGGCCTGCAGATACTTCGTGAGGAAGCCGAATCCGACGAGGCCGGCCGCCACGATCACCCAGCGCAGTCGGCCGGCTTCGAGCGCACGGGTCAGCGCGTACGCGCCACCGACGAGCAGGAGCGTCAGCAGGGCGTCGGGATTGTTGTAGCGGAAGATGAGCACCGCGGCCGGGGTGAGCGCCGTGATGAGTCCGGCGATGATCGCGGCTGACGCTCCGAACGGGCGTCGGACGGTGGCCATCAGCAGCCCGACCGTCGCGACCCCGGCGAGGGCCTGCGGCAGCAGGATCGACCACGAGCTGAGCCCGAACAGCCGCACGGACAGGCCCATCAGCATCGTGGCCAGCGGCGGCTTGTCGACGGTGATGAAGTTGGCCGGGTCGACCGAACCGAAGAACCAGGCCGACCAGCTCTGGGAGCCCGCGAGGGCCGCGGCCGAGTAG
>JBBQLI010000065.1:0-19179 GCA_038327765.1 Candidatus Limnocylindrales bacterium
TCCGGGCCGCCCACGAAGATCGAGAATCCATCGGCGGCGACCGACTCATGGCGATGGCGGCCGACTTCGAGATGCCAGCGCGCAGCATCGCCGCGGTACGTCCGCCCGATGCTCCCCGTACCGAGGCCGCCGATCGGCACGCCGGCGAACTCGCCGTCGTCGATCATCGGGACATCGACCCGGGCATGCCCCACGGTCTCGAGCGGGACGCCGATCCCGCGTCGCCAGGCGACATCGGGGATGACCGGCCAGTCGATCGCGTCGTGCTCGCCGACCTCGACCGCGCTCACTTTTCGACCCCCGTGACGACGATCCCGCGCATGAACGCCCGTTGGGCGAGGAAGAACACGACCACCGGCACGGCCATCGTCATGAGCGAGGCGGCCTGGATGAGCGTGGGTTGGGTGGCGTAGAGGGCGTTGTACTGCTGGATCGCGATCGACAGCGGCTGGAGCTCGGGCTTCGAGGCGAGATACAGCAGCGGCACGAAGAAGTCGTTCCAGGCGAAGAAGAAGTGGAACAGGGTCACCGCGATGATCGCCGGGACCGACAACGGCAGGATCACCGAGCGAAGCACGCGGAACGGGCTCGCGCCGTCGATCATGGCCGCCTCGTCGAGGTCACGCGGGATCGACATGAAGTACTGGCGCAACAGGAACACGTTGTAGGCGTTGGCGAAGAAATGGGGGATGATCAGAGGCAGCCATGTCCCGTTCCAGCCGAGCTTCGTGAAGATCACATAGGTCGGCAGGAGCGTCACCTGGAACGGCAGGATGATCGTGGCGACCAGGATCACGAACAGCATGTTCCGTCCGGGGAACCTGAAGCGGGCGAAGCCATAGGCCACCAGCGCCGACGAGACCACCGCCCCGAACGTGCTGAGGATCGCGATCGCGCCGGTATTGAACAGCAGCCTCGGGAAGTTGAGCTGCGACCAGACCGTCGTGAAGTTGTCGGTGTCCGGGGCGAAGGTCCACGCCTGGCTCAGGGTCCGCCAATGGCCCACCCAATCGATCGGCGTCGCGTTCGGATCGGCCGGGTCCACGAACGTGCTGTCCTCGCGTCCCTTGTCGATGAGCATCAGGTTGCGCGTGGTGCCATCGATCGGGACCGCGTACAGCGGGTATTCCTGGCCCTGGTAGGTGGCGGTGAGCGGCGCCGCGGGGTAGACGGGCGATCCCGGCGTCGACGCCTGGCCCGGCTGCTGGAAGGCCGTCGTGACCATATACAGCAGGGGCAGCAGATAGGCGCTCACGATGATCACCGCGAACATCGTCAGCGAGGCGCGGCCCAGGAACTTCCGATAGCTCCGGCCGATCGCGCTCCGGTCGCTGAACGAGCGGAGCTGGGTGGCCGAGGTGCTGCGGGTGGAACGGGCGGTCATCGGTCGCCGCCGGCGTAGTAGACGCGCTTTCGTGCCAGCAGGAACAGGACCAGCGTCAGCCCCAGCACGATGACGAACAGGAGCCACGCGATGGCCGCGCCATAGCCCATCCGGTTGAACTGGAAGGCTTCGCGATACAGCTCGAGGTTGATGAACAGCGTGGCGTTGTTGGGGTCACCACGGCCGTTGGTCAGCGTATAGGCCTGGGTGAAGTACTGGAACGTCACCACGAGCGAGATGACCAGGTTGTAGAAGAGGACCGGGGACATGAGCGGGATCGTGATGCGCCGGAAGGTGGTCCAGCCACCGGCTCCGTCGATCTTCGCGGCCTCATACAGTTCGGTCGGCACCGACTGGAGGCCCGCGATGTTGATGAGCATGAAGTTGCCGATGCCCCACAGGCCGATCAGTCCAAGCGCGGGATAGATCCACGCCTCGCTGTTGATCCAGTCAGGCCCGGTCACGCCGAACGCCCGGATGATCCCGTTGAGCCAGCCGGTGTTGGTGTTGAGGAACCCGATCCACACCAGGGTGCTGGCGACGAGCGGGATCTGGATCGGCATGTAGACCAGGGTCCGGAAGATCCCTCGCCCGAACAGCTTGGGGCTGTTGAGCAGGAGCGCGAACCCGAGGCTGGCCCCCATCGTCAGCGGGATCGCGATGATCGCGAACTTGACGGTCACCAGGACGGACATCCCGACGTTCGCGTCCGTGAGCATGTGCACGTAGTTGTCGAGACCGATGAACTTCACGGCGTCCGGCCGGACCAGGTCGAAATCTGTCATCGACAGGATCAGCGAGGCGATCATGGGTCCGAGCGTGAACAGGAGCAGCCCGATCAGCCACGGCCCGATGAAGACGAAGCCCCACGCGGCCTCGCGCCGGTCCTTCTTGGAGATCCATCGACGCGGGCCCGTGGGCTCGCGCGCCGGCGTCAATTCCTCGATCGCGTAGTACGTCATGTCGTGGTCGCCATTCCTGCCGGGATTGTGACCCCCTCGAGCCCGGTGGACTCGAGGGGGTCAGAGGAGGAGCGGCTTACTGGGCCGCTTCGTCGAAGATGCCCTGGAGGGTCGTCTTCAATTTCGCGAGCTCAGCGTCGATGTCTTCACCAGCGGTGGTGCGGTACCCGTTCTGGAACGCCTGCCAGGCGGACTTCGCCTTGGCGTAGTTCGGGACCCAGGACTGATGGTTGGGGACGTCCGGATAGGCGAGCATCGCCTGCGGAACGGTCCAGTCCAGCTTGATTCCCGGGAACTGTGCGTCGATCGCCTTGAAGAACGCATCCTGCTGGGCAGGGTTGGCCGGGAAGCCGCCGTAGATCGTCAGCAGATCGGCCGAGCCCACAAGGGCGGTCATGGCCTTGAAGGCCTGATCCGCGACCTTGGTGGACTTGAGCAGGCTGAACGTATCGGCGTGGAGTTTGGCGGTGATGGTGCCGCTGTAGGACGGCGCGATCGCGAAGCCGAACGACTTCACCTTGGGCTTGGCCGGCGCGGCCGGCTCGATGCAGCAGGTGAACCAGCTGTGCGACTCGTTCATGGCGAGGTTGCCCGACTCGAACTCGTTGCCCTTGTCAAGCAAGTCGCTGTTGATCTGGTTGGCGCTCGGGATGAAGTGGTCCTTCCAGACCCCGTCGTTGAACCACTTCTCGCCGGTCGTGACCTGGGGCGAGATCTGGGCGGACTTGCCGTCCGAGGCAAGGAACGAGCTGGCTCCGAACAGCGACGACTCGGCCAGCGGGCTGTTGTCGGCGTACTGCATATCGAAGCCCCACTGGACGACGTTCGTGGCGTCGAAGCTCGGGCTGGTCGCGTCATTGCCGTTCTTGTCGACGGTCAGCTTCATGCCGAGCGTGCGGACGGCATCCATGTCCCAGGGCTTGCCCATGTACAGGTCACCGACCTTGGTCGGCGGGTACGGGAGCTTCGCCTCGTCGAAGAGGTCCTTGTTGTAGTAGAGGAACGACGGGTACGTCGCGAAGGGGACGCCGATCGTCGCGTTGTTCACGCCGAGCTTGAAGAAGTCGACCAGCTTCGGGTCGACGCCAGGCACGCTGTACCCGGTGCTGGCGATGAGCGGCGCGAGGTCAAGCAGCTGATCGCGGAACAGGTTCAGTCCCTCGACGCCCACCGGCCCGATGATGTCCGGGGCGTTGCCCGCGGCGATCTGGGTCTTGAGGATGTTCGCGGCGACCTTGTTGTCGTAGATCTCCAGGGAGATGTAGACGTCCTTCTGGGCTGCGTTGAAATCATTGACGAACTTCGACTCGGCAGCGAGCTGCTGGGGCTGGCCACCGGCGCCAAGGCCGACGAACCAGCGGACGACGGCGCCGCCGTTGGGGCCGGGCTCGCCTGAGGCGAGGGGGGCCGGGGTGACCGCGACCAGCGACGGCGAGGGCGTTGCCGCCGGGGCCGGCGTGGTGGCCGCGCTCGCGCTCGGGGCGACGCTGGGGGCCGTGGATGTGGTCGCATTGGAGCAGGCCGACGCCAGGATGGCGACGACGGCTGCCATGGCGATGAGGACGCTGGGTCCGGAACGTATTCGTTTCATCGCGATCGACTCCTCCTTCATTCGAGATCTTTCGATCTCCACCTCTTGGATCGAGGTCGTGTGGTGGGCGGCCGACCCGACGAGGGTCGACCAGGGTGCCGGGCGCCGGCCGGCTCAGGGCATGCGCCTCCCAGCGCTCGAGGCGCGCTCGATGAGTTCGGTGGCCAGGATCACGCGCCGTGGCACGGAATCCGGACCCTCGACCAGATCGATCAGCAGGCGGGCCGTCTCCTGGCCCATCTCTTCGATC
Organism: Candidatus Limnocylindrales bacterium; assembly: GCA_038327765.1. Lineage (GTDB taxonomy): Bacteria > Chloroflexota > Limnocylindria > Limnocylindrales > CSP1-4 > SPCO01. The sequence continues at coordinate 4,188 of JBBQLI010000065.1, forward strand.
GGTTGGCGGACGCTGGTCAATCGGGGGCGCACCGTCGAGGCGATGGGCGAGTCGTCGTAGCCGACGACGGCCACGTCTTCGGGCACGCGCCTGCCGGCGGCCTCGAGAACGGCCAGGGCGCCGGCGGCCATCAGGTCCGAGGCCGTGAAGACGGCATCGATGTCGGGCCGCGCGGCCAGGAGACTGCGCATGGCGTCAGCGCCGCCTTCCTGGGTGAAATCGGCGCGGACCTCGAGGGCCGGGTCAGGCGTCTGGCCAGCCTCGGCGATAGCCTCGCGATAGCCGGCGAGCCGGTCGACCGCGGCGACCATGTCAGCCGGTCCGGCGATCGTGGCGATGACCCGTCGACCGCCCTTGGCGAGATGGTCGACCGCGCTGCGGGCGCCGCCCCGGTTGTCGACGTCGACATAGCTCATCGCCGTGCCGCGCGGCGGTCGACCGACGACCACGGCCGGGATCCCCGCCGCGGCGATGCGTGCGGGCATCGGATCGTCGCCATGGAGGCTCACGAGGACGACGCCGTCCGCGTGGCCGGCGATGAGGTAGTCCGCCGTGCGGGTCGCGTCCGACGAGGAGGATGGCATCAGCAGGACCAGCTGGAGGTCGCGGGCCGAGAGCGCACCCGAGATGCCGCGGAGGATGCGCGGGAAGAACGGGTCACTGAACAGGCGCCCGGTGGGCTCCATGATCACCACGGCGACCGAATCGCTGCGCCGGGTCACGAGGCTCCGCGCGGCGCGGTTGGGGACGTATCCGAGCTCCGCGATGGCGGTCTCGACACCGACGCGCATCTCGGGGCTGACTCGCGGCGAACCGTTGACCACGCGCGAGGCGGTCGCCCTGGAGACACCTGCTCGGAGGGCTACCTCTTCAAGAGTCGCGCCACCGCGTCGTTGTCGCATCGTCGTGTCGGACACCACTTCGCATCCATGCTGTGAGAGCGCTCTCACGCTTGATTGGCACTGTAGCAGCATCTGTCAAGAGAGCGCTCTCACGTCTGCTTGGGGCGGTTTCGGTGCGTGCCGGTGACGTCAATGGCGCGCTCCTGGTCCGATCGGGGGGCGAAACGCGGGCTCGCGGCGCGTGGCCCAGGTTCCGAAACGCGCGAGCGCGGTCCATCGAGCCCGGCTGCGGACCCGTTCCCGGTCCCTACGGCCGGCTCCTATGGCCGGCTCCCGGCGGGCTCCAGCGGCCGACTCCCGGCGGGCTCCAGCGGCCGGCTCCCGGCGGGCTCTGGCGGCCGACTCCGGCGGCGGGCTCTGGCGGCCGCGCTACTTCATCGAATGTGCATGGGGCGCACCTTGGGCGAAGTGCGTGGGCAATTCGGGGCACGAGCGCCAGCCCGCCACGCACGGCGCGGGCCTTCGGTCGGCTGTCCCTGGTCCCAGTTCGCCCGTCGATCCCGCGTAAGGTGCGTGCCATGCACATCTGACTAGGTAGGGCGCCTCGACGCGCGTTCGACGGGCCGGCGACACGGCGCGCCGAGGCCACACAGCTTGCCGCCCCCTGGCCCGGGACCCGGCATGCCCGAGGCGGGGACCCGGCACGCCCGACACTCCCCGCCCGTATGCGACACTTGGCCCATGGTCGAAACGGCACGTCCCGAGGGCTCGGTGCTGGAGCGCTACGAGGTGGTCATCGGGATCGAAGTCCACTGCCAGCTGCGCACTGCATCCAAGATGTTCTGTTCGTGTTCGACCGCCTATGACGGTGCCTCCCCGAACAGTCACGTCTGCCCGGTCTGCCTCGGTCTGCCAGGTGCGTTGCCTGTCATCAACCGTCGCGCCGTGGAGCACGTCCTGGCCGCAGGTCTGGCGATCGAGGCCAGTGTCCCGGCAGCGACCCGCTGGGATCGCAAGAACTACTTCTACCCGGACCTCCCGAAGGGCTACCAGATCAGTCAGTACGACCTGCCACTGGCGTCGATGGGCCGACTTGCCATCGAAACCAGCGTCGGTCCGTTCACGGTCGACATCACCCGGGCCCACCTCGAGGAGGACACCGCCAAGCTGATCCACGATCAGGGTCCCGATGGACGCCGGGTCAGCCTCGTGGACTTCAACCGGTCGGGTGCGCCGCTGATGGAGATCGTGACGGAGCCGGTCATCCGGACCGCAGAACAGGCTCGCCGCTACGCGGAGGAACTCCAGCTGTTGCTCCGCTCGATCGGGGCGTCCGACGCCGACATGGAGCGTGGCCAGATGCGCGTCGAGGCCAACGTCTCGTTGCGTCCGCGCGGGACGGAGCCCTTCGGGACACGGGTCGAAGTCAAGAACATGAATTCGTTCCGGGCCGTCGAACGCGCGATCGCCTTCGAGATCGAGCGACAGGCCGCTGCCCTGGATGCCGGCGAGACGCTGATCATGGAGACGCGCGGCTGGTCCGAGGAGCGCGGCGAGACGTATCGCATGCGGGCGAAGGAGACCTCCGACGACTATCGCTACTTCCCGGAACCCGACTTGCCGCCGCTGCAGATCGATGCAGGCTGGCTCGACAGCATCCGCGCATCGCTGCCGGAACTGCCCGTCGCACGGCGCGCGCGCTACCAGGCCGCACTCGGTCTCTCGCCATACGACGCGGCGGTCCTCGTCGGTGATCCCGATGCGACGCTGGTCTTCGAAGGCACGCTTGCCGCGGGACCGGGACTCGCCCCGAAGGTCGTCGCCAATTGGGTCAGCGGGGAGTACCTGCGCCTGCGCAACGCGGCGTCGGACCGCGTTACGGTGGAGCCCGGCGAACTGGCCGCGATCATCGCTGCCGTGGCGGACGGGTCGATCTCACGCGCGAACGGCCGCGAGGTGCTCGAGATCCATGTCGCGGACGGCGGTACCGCACGGGACATCATCGCGGATCGCGGATTCGCCCAGATCTCCGATGCCGGCGCGCTGGGCACCGTCGTCGACGAGGTCCTGGCGGCGAACCCCGGCGCCGTCGCCGATTACCGGGCCGGCAAGCCGCAGGCCGTCGGGTTCCTGATCGGCCAGGTCATGAAGGCGACCCGGGGCCAGGCGAATGCCGCAGTGGCAGGCGAGACCGTCCGTTCGCGACTTGAGGCCGGGGCGGGGGAGGGCTGATCGCGGTGGGTCTGCTCAATCTGATCCTCTGGTTCGGCGGCGTCATCCTTATCGCCGTGGGCTATACCCGGGCGAAGCGGCCGTGGTCGCGATACCAGGAGCTCAAGGGACAGGATGCAAACGCCGCACGCTATGAGGCCTGGCGCGGCGGCATCCGCGATGACGGCAAGACCGGCGCGTCGGTGGCGATGGAGATCCTGCGCCGCCAGGCCCAGTTGGCCGGGCTCGTCGCGATCGTCGGGTTCGTGCTGGTGTTCCTGGGCTTCCTGATCAAGTAGGCTGCGCGGCCCCCGCCGGCCAGCGGCCCCGCAGGCTGCGCGGCCCCCGCCGGCCAGCGGCCCCCGCCGGCCGGCGGCCTCGGGCCCGCGGCCGCCTCGGCATCCGTGCCGCTTCCGCACGCGTGGAGCTCCCGAGGTCCGCTCTCGAGTTCCCCCGCTTGCCATCGGGTGTGGCATTAGCCAAGTGTTTGGTCGAGATTGATGCAGACGGGCGCACGGTCGTGCATCGAGCCAGCCGCCCACCCGGCAGATATGCAGCGACCATGCATCGCCAACGTCCGTGTCCTTGGCTAATGCCACCGGGAGCGACATCCGGGCGAACCCCGGGAGTCCGACTGACTGCAACGAGGTCGCACTCAGGGCACCAGGCCAGCAAGACCCGAACACAACGCCCGATCCGCCCTACCGTCCGATCCGCCCGACCTCGATCGCCGTGCAGCGATCCATCACGACGCTCAGCCCTGCGTCATGGGCGATCCGGGCGGCCTCCCAGTTCACCACGCCCAACTGGAGCCACAGGCACGAGGCGCCCACGGCCACCGCCTCGACCGCATGCGGCACGCACAGCTCGGATCGTCGAAACACATCCACGAGGTCGAACGGTCCTGTGGCGGCGGTCGCTTCGATGATGGTCGCAAAGGCCGGCACGCCGTGGACCGTGGTCACGTTCGGGTTGATCGGCACGCACTCGTAGCCGGCTCGGACGAGCGCCCGAAACACGCCGGACGACGGTCGGCCCGGGTCGTCAGAGGCGCCGATCACCGCGATCCGGCGGGTCTGTCGCAGCACGGCCTCGATCCCCGCATGATCAAGCAGGGGCACCGGACCACGGCCCTCGGCCAGGTCGATCAGCGCGGCGACACGGTCTCGATCGGCACGCCGCGCCGCTCGCTCATCCGGCTCCGCCCGCTCATCCGGCTCCGCCCGCTCAGCCCGCCTCGCCGCAGGTTCCGCCTGTTCCCCCCGCCGCGCTGAGCGCTCGTCGTCGGTCAGGTCGTGGCCTCGCGTTCGTACGGTTGACCATCGGCCGCCGGCGGGATGCTGCGCCCGATGAATCCGGCCAGGATGATCACCGTGACGATGTACGGCAGTGCGTCGTAGAACTGGCCCGGGACCGCACCGAGGATCGTGCCGAGATCGCCGGGTGGCGCGGCGAACTTGATCGCCTGACCCAGGGCTTCCGACGACGAGAAGAGCAGCGCGGCTCCGAACGCCCCGATCGGCGTCCAGCGCCCGACGATCATGGCGGCCAGCCCGATGAACCCGCGTCCGGCGGTCATCCCCGCCTGGAACGAGTTCGTCGCCTCCATCGACAGATACGCTCCCGCAAGCCCGGCTGACGCACCGGCCAGCAGGACGTTCCGGTAGCGCAGCCGGATGACGTCGATGCCGACCGTCTCCGCGGCTTTCGGATGCTCACCGACAGCGCGGGTGCGCAGGCCCCAGCGGGAGCGGAAGAGCCAGATCTGGACACCCACGATCAGGACGATCATCGACATCGCGATCGGTCCCTGGTTCAGGAACATGGCCAGGACCCAGCCGACGACCGGCAGATCGGTGACCTCCTTGGGCGGGATGAACGCCACGAAGTTTCCGGCACCCGCCGGTGAGTTCTTCGACACGAGGGTGTAGAGGTAGCCCGTCAGCCCGGCAGCGGCGATGTTGATGATCGTGCCGCTGATGATCTGGTCGGCGCGGACCGAGATCGACAGCCACGCATGGACGGCGGACACGGCCACCGCCGCGAGGACGGCAGCAAGGAGCGCGATCAGTAGGGCCGGCGTGATCCCGAAGAACGGCGACGGGTCGCTGCCGAGCGAGGGCGCGAGCACGACGCCGACGATCCAGCCGGTGAAGGCCGCCACCAGCATGATCCCCTCGATGCCGATGTTGACCACGCCCGAGCGCTCGCAGATGACGCCACACAGGGCCGCGAGGGCCAGTGGCGTCGCCGAGCCAAGGATCGTCGGGGCGATGGGCGGGATGATCGCGATGAGGTAGCCGACGAGTTGGAAGACGATCCCCAGCACCGGGATCGTGTACAGGCCGTCCATCAGCGCACCGCCTCGCCGCCATAGGACCGCGTGATGGTCTCGGTGCCACCGAGCCCGCCGTTGACGTTGCGGAGATGGAAGAGTTTGCGGAGCGGTCCGCTCGCCACCAGGAAGAGCAGGATCGTCGCTTGCAGGACGTCGACGAGTTCCGGCGGGATCTCGGCCTGGATCTGCATCAGGCTGGCGCCCGCGCGCATCGCCCCGAACAGGAGCCCCGAGGCGAGGATGCCATACGGGTTGGAGCGGGCCAGCAGCGCCACGGCGATGGCGTCGAACCCGACGCTCGTCCCGAAGCTGCTCGTCATCGAGTGGGTGACGCCGAGCACGACCGAGGCACCGGCCAGACCGGCCAGCAGGCCGCACATCGACATCGTGAAGATGACCAGCGCGCGGGGACGCATCCCGGCATAGCGTGCGGCATCGGGGTTGGCCCCAACCGTGCGCAGCTCGAAACCAAGGGTCGTTCGAAAGAGGAGCCACGCAACGAAGAACGTTGCGAGGACCGCGAGCAGGATCCCGAGGTGGCCGTCCTTGCCCAGGATGATCGGGAAGGAGGCATTCTCGACCGAGAACGTGATCGGCGACGGTGACCTCGGCACTTTGAGCGGGCCGCTCACCATCGCGGCGAGGAACGCGATGGCGACGTAATTGAGCATGATCGTCGTGACCACCTCATGCGCGCCGGAGACCGCCTTGAGGACGCCCGGGATGAAGCCCCAGAGCGCGCCAGCCGCCATGCCCGCGAGCGTGGCGACCGGGATCGCGAGGAGCGGCGGCTGGTCCTTGACCACGACGCCGACGGCGACGGCGCCCAGGGCGCCCATCAGGAATTGCCCCTGGCCGCCGATGTTGAAGAGGCCGGCCTTGAAGCCGAGCGCCACCGAAAGCCCGGCGAGCACAAGCGGGGTCGATGCGACCAGCGTCGCGATCAGCGCGTCCACGCTGCCGAACGCGCCGATGAACAGCGCCCTGTATGCGGTCAGCGGGAGTGCGGGATCAAACGGGTGGTCCGGGAGAAGCAGCTCGGAGACCAGGATCACCACCGCGCCGACCACCAGAGCCAGCACGATGGACAGCGCAGGCAGCGCGACGATCGCCATGGTCCTGGACACGATCCCACGATCCACGCCGCGAGCAGGGAGGGTTCGCGGGCCGCTCACGCCTCTCCTCCGGCGGCGATGACCGCCTCGATGGGCTTGCGTTCCTGGCCGCCGGTCGCCATCAGCAGACCCACCTCGTTCTTGTCGGCGGTCCGGCCGTCGACGATCGAGACGATCTGGCCGCGGTACATGACGGCGATCCTGTCGCTCATCTCGAGGACCTCATCGAGCTCGGCCGAGACCAGGAGGATGGCCGTTCCAGCGTCGCGCTTGCGGATGGCCTCGTTGTGGATGAACTCGATGCTGCCGACGTCCAGGCCACGCGTCGGCTGATCGAGCACGAGAAGCTTCAGGTCGCGATCGAACTCGCGCGCGACCACGAGCTTCTGCTGGTTTCCGCCCGACAGCGTGCCGGCGGCGACGTCTGGCCCGGACGCGCGGACGTCGTACTTTGCGATGCTCGCGACCGCGGCCGATTCGATAGCGTCGAACTCGCGCAGGATCCCGCGCGAGAACGGCGGGCGGTAGTAGCTGGTCAGGACGAGGTTGTCCGCCACGGAGAAGGGCAGGACGAGCCCGAACCGGTGGCGATCGGCCGGGACGTACGCGACCCCCGTCTCGTTCTCCTGACGCGGCGTGGCCGCCGTGATGTCCTTTCCGTCGAGGGTCACCGTGCCGCTGCCGACGTGGCGCAGACCGATGATCGCCTCGACCAATTCATCCTGACCGTTGCCGGCCACCCCGGCGATGCCGAAGATCTCCCCGGCCCGGACCTCGAAGCTGACGCCCGCGACGACCTCGCTGCCGCGGTCGTCCTTGACCCGCAGTTGATCCACGGCCAGGACGACGGCCCCCGGTTGCGACTCGCCGCGATCCACCGTCAGGTCCACCTCGCGCCCGACCATGAGCGCCGCCAGGTCAGCTTCGTTCGTCTCGGCGGGGATCCGTTCGCCGACCACCTTGCCGCGCCGGATGACCGTGATCCGGTCCGCGATCTCGAGGACCTCGTAGAGCTTGTGGCTGATGAACAGGATGCTGTGGCCTTCGTCGGCAAGGCGGCGCAGGACGCCGAAGATCTCCTGGGTCTCCTGTGGGGTCAGGACCGCCGTCGGTTCGTCGAGGACCAGGATCCGTGCGTCGCGATAGAGCGCCTTGAGGATCTCGACGCGCTGTTGCCATCCGACCGAGAGGCTGCCGACCTTGACGTCCGGGTCGATCTCGAAGCCGAATCGCTGGCCGAGATCGCGGATCCGCCGGTGCGCCTCGTTCCGATCGAGGAAGATCCGGTTCGCCATCGTCTCCTCGCCGAGCAGGATGTTCTCGGCGACGGTGAGGACCGGGACCAGCATGAAGTGCTGGTGGACCATGTTGATGCCGCGGGAGATCGCGTCCGACGGGCTGGCGATGCGGACCGCCGTGCCGTCCAGGAGGATCTCGCCCTCATCGGGTCGTGACAGACCGTAGAGGATGTTCATGAGGGTCGTCTTGCCGGCGCCATTCTCGCCGAGCAGGGCGTGGATCTCGCCGGGACGGACGTCCAGATCGATGTGGTCGTTCGCCACGACGCCCGGATAGCGCTTGGTGATGCCGCGCATCTCGAGCGCGGGGGCAAGGATGGTGCCGGCCACGTCCGTCATCGTCGTTCGATCCCTCTCCACGAACCGGGGGATACGTGCGAGCGGGCCAGCCTGATCGGCTGGCCCGCTCGCGTGACGCGCGTGCTGGGCTACGGACTACTTGGCGACGCCGCAGCCGTCCGTCGGGCAGGTCTTGAGGGAGCCAGCCTTCATGGCCGCGAGGGCCGCATCGAGCTTGGCCTGGATGTCGGGGGTGATGAGCGCGGCGAGATCGTGTCCAGCGGAGGCGCCGATCCCGTCGTTGGTGGCATCGAAGAGCACGTCGCCGCCGGTGGCGGTCCCGGCCGCGATGGCCTGGATCGTCGCGGCCGTGGCGCTCTGGAGATGCTTCTCGGCGCTGGTCAGCAAGCACTTCGTCGAGGGCGAGCCCTGGAGCGAGAGGTACTGGTCGACATCGACGCCGATCCCGTACAGGCCCGCATCGCAGGCGGCCTCGAGGATGCCGTTGCCGGTCTTGCCGGCGACCTGGAACAGGACATCCGGCTTGTTGGTGGTGATGAAGCTCTTCGCGAACGCCTTGCCACCGACCGGGTCGTTGAAGGCCTTGCTCGAGAAGTCGTTGGTGACATAGGCCGTCTTCACGGAGATCGCCGGGTTGACCGACAGCGCTCCGAGCTGATAGCCCTGGATATAGCGGACGCACGGCCCGCACAGCGTCGTGCCGCCGATGGCGCCGATGACGCCGGTCTTGCTGTTCGACGCGGCGATGATGCCGGCGAGGTAGCCGGCCTGGTCTTCTTGGAAGTTGATCGAGATGTACTTCGGCAGGAGGGTCTTCGCGTCGCCCTTGCAGGCGAAGGTCGCGTCGGGAGCGCCGGTCTCGTCCACGCAGATCGGGGACTGGTCGACGCCGATGAACCAGGTGTCCTTGTTGTCATGGGCGGCCTGGGTGGTCGCCCCGCCGAGGTTGAAGCCGACGGTCACGATGAGGTCGTACTTCTGGTCGACGTAGGCCTTGATGTCGGTCGCGTACTCGGACGCGTCCTTCGGGACGACGACCTGCGGTGCGGCCGCACCGATCGCGGCGGCCCCGGCCTGGACGCCCTTGTAGGTGTACTCGTTGTAGTTCTTGTCATCGAGCGTGCCGATGTCGGTGACGACACCGATCTTGAGCGCGGACGACGGAGCTGCCGAACTCGGGGCTGCCGAACTCGGGGCTGCCGAACTCGGGGCGGGTGTCGCGGGGGCTGCCGAGCTCGGGGCGGGTGCCGCGGAGCTCGGGGCGACGGACGCCGTCGAGCCGGTACACGCGGCGACGAAGATGGACAGACCCGCAAACAGGGTCAGCCCGATGGAACGGGTGCGCATGTGCTCTCCTCCAGATGACCGTTGGTCGGACGTCCATGACGGGCGGCTGCCCGAAGACTGTGACGACCCGACGCAGGCGGGGCCCGTCGCAACGGTGCCCGGCCCTTGGCTCGCATCCTACCCAGCGTGGGTGGTGCCGGGCAAGACGCCCGCACATGGATGACAGGTTGCAGGATAGGGCCGCGAGCCGGCCGTGTCGCGGGCCCTGCGCTACGCTTCGTGCGTGGTCGGTCCTTCTGCCGTGCGCCCGCGCGATCTCGGCTTCGATCCGGGTGATCCGGCGTTCGTCGCCGACCCGTATCCGGTCTTCCGCGAGCTGCGCGAGCGCCATCCGGTCCTGTTCGACGAACGGACCGACCAATGGATCGTCACGCGCCACGAAGATGTCAATCGACTGCTGCGCGACCGGCGCCTCGGCCGAACCTACCTGCATCAGTCCTCGCATGCAGAGATGGGCCGCCCCGAGCCGCCCGCGTGGCACGCCCCGTTCACCGAACTGAACGGGAATGGCATGCTGGACCGCGAACCGCCGGATCACACGCGGCTGCGCCGCCTCGTCCAGAAGGCCTTCACGCCACGGACGGTCGAGAACCTCCGGCCGCGGGTCCAGGCGCTCGTGGACGGGTATCTCGACGAACTGATCGGCGCTGGCGAGATCGATCTCATCGAGCGTTTCATCGAACCACTGCCGGTCACCGTCATCGCGGAGCTCCTTGGCATCCCGGGGGCCGATCGCCATCGACTCCGGCCGTGGTCCCGCGATATCTGCCTGATGTACGAGCTTGACCCGCCCGAGGCGTCGGCTCGAAGCGCCGTTCAGGCGAGCGTCGAGTTCTCCGCATACCTGCGGCACCTGCTCGCCGAGCGGCGCACGAACCCGGGGTCGGACCTGATCAGCGCGATGGCGGTCGCCGCCGATGAAGGGGTGCAGCTGACCGACGACGAGCTCATCGGCACGTGTGTCCTCCTGCTCAACGCCGGGCACGAGGCCTCGGTGAACGGCGCCGGGAATGGCTGGTGGAGCCTGTTCCGGCATCCTGACCAGCTCGCTCGCCTGCGCGACGACCCGGCCCTTGCGGACACCGCGATCGATGAGTTGCTCCGGTTCGACACGCCGCTCGCGCTCTTCGAGCGTTGGGTCCTCGAGGAGATCGAGGTGGCGGGGGTGCGCTTGCCGCGCGGATCCGAGGTGGCGCTCCAGTTCGCATCGGCGAACCGCGATCCTGCCGCCTTCGACCACCCCGACTCCCTGGACTTGGCGCGCGATCCGAACCCGCATGTCTCGTTCGGTGCCGGGATCCACTTCTGCCTCGGCGCGCCGCTGGCGCGGCTCGAGCTCCAGATCGCGTTTGCGACGCTGCTGCGCCGCGCGCCCGGCATCGAACTGGTCGAGCAGCCAACGTGGAAGCCGACCTACGTGCTGCGGGGGCTCACCGCGCTCATGGTCCGGCTCTGAGTCGCGCGATGGCCGTTCTCGTCATGGCGCTCGTCGCCGCGGCGCTCGTGGTCGCGTGCGGGGCGGCCGCGGTCGGGAGTGGGAGCGGGAGCCGAGAGGCGGCGGCCGACCCCTCGACGACCCAGCCTCGAGCGCCGCTTCGCTATGTCGCGCTCGGCGATTCCTACACGATCGGGACCTCGGTCGGGGCGGCGGACCGGCGGTTCCCGAACCAGCTGGTCGCAGCGCTCGGCAGCACCCCGCCGACACTCGCGCTGCTCGACAACCTCGGGGTCAATGGCTACACCGCCGCCGACCTCATCCGTGACGAGCTTCCCGCGCTCGCCGACCTGAAGCCCGAGTTCGTGACGGTCCTGATCGGCGTCAATGACGTCGTCCAGGGTGTGCCCGCGACCGCGTACGAGAGCCGCGTTGTCACGATCCTGGACGCGCTGGTCGCGCGTCTCCCAGCCGACCGGATCGTGACCATTGCCGTCCCCGATTACACCGTCACGCCGGCCGGGGCGGATTTCGGCGACCCGGTCCAGCAGCACGCCGGGATCGTTGCGAACAACGAGATCATGTCCAGGCTGTCGGCCGCACGGGGGATCACGTACGTCGACATCTTCGACATCTCGCGCCAGGCGGCCACCGACCGCTCGCTCGTCGCGGGCGACGGTCTCCACCCGTCGGGCGTCCAGTACGGGCTCTGGGTCGAGCGGATCAGGCCCGTCGTCGAGCGCTTGCTCGCCCCGTCGAGCTAGCCTTCGGGCCGGCCTCGCTCGACCGACACGCGCGAGTCGACCTCGTCAGACGCCAGTTCCCAGCTGCGCTTCCGCGGCAGGGCGGTCCACTCCTCGCGCAGGATCGCCATCCGGATGTCGTCGCTCCAGCGGCCATCCTGGAACCAGGCGCGGCGAAGCACGCCCTCGCGGACGAAGCCGGCCTTGGCGTAGGCCGCCAGGGCGCGCGTGTTGAGCGCGTCCGTGTCCAGCCAGACCCGCTCCATCCGGAGCTGGCCGAAGGCGAAGTCCGTCATCGCATTCACCGCGTCCGTGCCGAGGCCCATGCCCCACATCGACGGCTCCCCGATGGCCAGCCCGAACGCCAGCGACCCGTTGCCACGGTCGATCTCGAACAGGTCGATCCGGCCCACCGCCCGATCGTCATCGAGCCGGCAGATCACGAATCGAAAGACGTCCGTCCCCTCGCTATCGACGGCTTTCTCGTAGCGCTGGCGGCGGCGAGCCAGGCTGATGGGCAGGTCGCCCATCGGCACCGCGACGCGCACGTCCTCGTACCAGGCGTGGACGATCGGGGCATCGTCGGGTTCGAGCGGGCGCAGGTAGACCTGATCGCCGCGCAGCGGTCGGATCGGGCGTTCGGTCATGCCCGGAAGTCTAGTGTCCCTGAAGCTCGCGCAGGCGAGCGTCACTGATCCCGAGGTGATGCGCGATCTCGTGATAGACGGTGTCCGCGACGGCCGTCGCAAGCGCCTCGGGCGTGCGAGCCGAGCGCGTGATCGGGCCGCGGAAGATCGTGATCTTGCTGGGGGAGGTCGCCAGCTCGGCGCCGTAGACGGTCCGCGGCACGCCCTGGTACAGGCCATAGAGGCCACCGGCACCCACCGATGCCAATTGCTCCGGCGTCGGTTCGTCCTCGATCACAATGGCGACGCTCCCGAGCTGGTCCCGGAAGGGCGCCGGAAGTCGATCCAGCGCATCGATCACGAGTCCCTCCAGGTCCGGCTCGTCGATCACAGGTGGAGCAGGACCCGGGCGATCTGGAAGTAGATCACGAGGCCCGTCCCGTCGACGAGCGTGGTGATCAGTGGCGCCGAGACGACCGCGGGGTCGATCCGGAGCGCCCGGAGCAGGAGCGGCAGCGCCGCCGCGACGGTCGCCGACCAGACGCAGATCGCGAGGATGGTGAGGGCCACGACGCCACCGACATCCCAGCCGACGTTGAGCAGTGCGGCTCGTCCGAACGCTACGACGGCCATCACGCAGCCCAGGATCAGCCCGACCCGCAGCTCCTTGAGCACGATCCAGGCGATGTCGCTGAGAGCCACTTCGCCCAGGGCCATGGCACGGACGACCAGGGTCACGGTCTGGCTGCCCATGTTCCCGCCCGTTCCGATCAGCAGCGGGATGAAGAAGCTGAGGGCGACCACGGTCTCCAGCTCACCCTGGAAATCGCGCAGGACGGTGCCCGTATAGGCCTCGGCGAGGAACAGCAGCAGCAGCCAGATGACGCGCTTGCGGACCAGCAGCCAGACCCCTGAACTCCGGTACGGGACGTTCAACGGCTCGGAACCGCCGAGGCGTTCGATGTCCTCTGTGGCCTCCGCTTGCAGGACGTCGGCGACGTCGTCTTCGGTGATGATCCCGAGCAGATGATCCTGCTCATCGACCACGGGGAGTGCCAGCAGGTTCCGGTCGGTGAGCAGGCGTGCTGCCACCTCGCGGTCGGCATCAGCCCGGACACGGACCGTCGACGGTGCCATGAGGCCACGGACCGGCGTCCCGCCCGGGCTGAGCAGGAGGCGGTACAACGACAGGACACCCAGCAGCGTCCGGTCCGCCCCGATGACATAGATGTAGTTGACGGTCTCGGCCTCGTCGACCAGCCGCCGGATCGCCGTGATCGCCTGATCCGCGGTGGCATCGGCGGTGACCGCGACGAAGGCCGGGGTCATGATCCCGCCTGCGCTTTCAGGCGAGTAGCTCGAGAGGTCACGGAGCTCGGTCGCATCTTCCGGCCGCATGTGGACCAGGATCTCGCGAGCCTCGTCGTCCTCGAGGCGCTCGACGACGTCCGCCGCGTCGTCCGGGTCCATCTCCTCGAGCAGCTTGGCCGCCTCCGCGCGCGTCAGCGTGCGCAGGATCCGGGCGGCATCGGACGGCGAGAGTTCCTCGAGGAGTTCCGGGATCTCGTCGTCGGGGAGCCACTGGAGGAGGACCGCGATCTCGATCGGCTCGAGCATCGGGACGAGGTCCGCCCATTCGGACGGGCCGATCCGTTCTGCCAGTCCTCGGACGCCGTCGCGTTCTCGTTCCCGGATGAGCTCCTGCACTTCGGCAAGCAGCTCTGCCGTCTGTCCGGTGGTCATGGTCCGGCTCCCTGGTCGGCTGATGGATGAGGCGTCCGCGGCCGCGCCCCTGCACGCCTGCCGCCGCCGCGGAGTATCGCACCGGTGCGGTTCTGCAGCTGGGTCACGCCACGAACGTCACCATCACGCGCCTAGCGTGTCATCGCCCTCTACCATCGACGCCGTCGGTCGAACGCACGCCGACGCCACGTGACCTACCGCTCACATCGGATCGAGAGGCTGGCGATGACCACGGACGATGAGGCTGGACCAACGACGGGGCGGGCGTTCGGTCGTCCCGGCTGGACACTGCTCGCGTCCAGCGATCTGACCGGGGGCGCATTCGAGCTCTTCCAGGAGACGCGACCGACGCTCGGCGGACCACCGCGCCACGTCCATCGCAATCGCGACGAAGCGTTTTACATCCTCGAGGGCCGCTACCTGTTCGAGCGTGCTGACGAGCGGGTCGAGGTGCTTCCAGGGACATTCCTGTTCATCCCGCGGGGCACTCGCCATGCGTTCCGCACCCTCGTCCCGGATTCGCGGACTCTGATCCTGGTCGCGCCGGCGGGACTCCAGGCGTTCTTCGCCCAGATGGGCGTGCGGATGGCCGCGGGCGCGACCGCGCTCGAAGCGATGACGGCGCTGTCGGCCACGCATGATTCGCACCCGGTGGAGTGACGACGCAGGCCATGTCGATTTCGACCACCGCCCATTCGACGTGCAGGTAGGGGCCTTCGATTGGCCCACGACGACCGACAGGAGACCGACCGATGAAGTTCTTCATGTACACCCTCGGCGACGAGAACGTCCCGATGCCGCCTCCATCGCCCGAGATGATGGAGAAGATGGGCGCGTTCATGACCGAGGCGATCCAGTCAGGCGCGTTGATCGAGGCCGGTGGGTTCGGCCCGAGCTTCCTTGGTGCGAAGGTCGCCTACGACGGGACCGAATTCACCGTCACCGACGGCCCGTTCGCCGAGGCCAAGGAGCTCATCGGCGGGTGGGCCCTCAT
>JBBQLI010000066.1:0-18928 GCA_038327765.1 Candidatus Limnocylindrales bacterium
CAGCCCAACGAGGTCATCGACACCGTCACGTGGCACCTCGAACAGCAGTTCGTCGTGGACCTGGAGGAGCATCCGAGCCGGCGAACCGGTCGCCGCGAGACGCTTGGCGACGTTGATCATGGCGATCTTCATGATGTCGGCGGCCGTGCCCTGGATCGGCATGTTGATGGCCATCCGTTCGCCTGCCCCTCGCAACGCCGGGATCTTCGACTGCAACTCCGGGATCGACCGCTTGCGCCCCAGCAATGTGGTCACGAAGCCTTGTTCCTTGGCGACCTGCTTGATATGGAGCATGTAGTAGCTGATGCCCGAATACGTCGTGAAGTAGTTCGTGATGAACGCCTGCGCCTCCTGACGGCTGATCCCGGCGCGCGACGACAACCCGAAATCACTCATGCCGTAGGCGATGCCGAAGTTGACCATCTTGGCCATCGAGCGTTCATCCGAGGTGACATCCGCCGGCTCCTTGTGCAGGACCAGCGCGGCGGTCTCGCGGTGGATATCGGCCTGTCGAGCGAAGGCATCCTTCAGATGCGCATCGCCCGAGACGTGGGCGAGGATGCGCAACTCGATCTGGCTGTAGTCGGCGGCGACAAGGGTCAGCCCGGGTTCACCGGCCACGAAGGCGCGCCGGATGCGCCGCCCGAGTTCGCTCCGGATGGGGATGTTCTGGAGGTTCGGATCCGACGACGAAAGGCGACCCGTCGCGGCCACGGCCTGGTGGAAGGTGGTGTGCAGTCGGCCGTCGGACGCGATCAGCGCCGGGAGCGCCTCGATATAGGTCGAGCGAAGCTTCGTGTAGGTCCGCCATTCCAGGACCGGCTCGACCGCGGGATGGACGCTGCGCAGCTCCTCGAGCACGGAGGCATCGGTGGAGTAGCCGGTCTTCGTCTTGCGACCGAACGGCAGCTTGAGCTCACCGAACAACACTTCCCCAAGCTGCTTGGGCGAACCGATCGAGAACTCGTGGCCGACCGCCGCGAAGACCGCCGCTTCAAGGCGGTCGATCTCGGTGCTGAACTCCCGATCGAGCGTCGCCAGGGTCTCAAGGTCGAGGGCGACGCCGGTCGCCTCCATCCGTGCGAGGACCGCGATGAGCGGCAGCTCCATCTCCTCGAACAGCCGGGCGAGGCCGATCTCCGCCAGGGCCGTCTCCAGCGGGCGACGGACCGCCGCGACGGCCAGCGCCTCCAGCCCGGCGCGCGTCGCGGCATCGAGCTCTTTCGGGAGGGGCATCTGGAGATCAAGTCGCTCTGCCACGATGTCCGCGATCGTCTGACTGCGGAGCGAGGCGTTGAGGATGTAGGCGGCGATCTGCGTGTCGAACACGACGGGCAACGGTTCCGAGCCCGGCCGGGCCGCGAACCACGCGGTCACGATCGACTTGATCTCGTGGCCGCTGAGCGGCTTGCCGCTCATCTCGACGAGCGCACGGAGGCGCGCGACCGCGTCGACCGTGTCCGCGACGACCACCCGCCCATCGGCTCCGGCCACCGCGAAGGCGAGCGGCTCCCCGCGCAGCGGTCGCGGATCCGAGAGCACGAGCGAGACCGCAAGGTCGGGCTGGGCCGCCATCCACGCCTCGAGCCCGTCGATGCCGGCCACGTCGCGGATCTCGAGCCGGAGTGGGTCCTCGATCGCGGCGGCGAGGGCGCCGGGGAGGTCGCCATCGGCGACATCGATGGCAGGGCGCTCACCGCCATGGGTCGTGCCATCGACCGTGTCGAAGTCGAGGCTGAGCTGGAGCCCGTCGCCGGATGTCGTGCGACGGGCGAGCGTGGCCGGTCGAGAGCCGGGCGCCCGCGCCGAACCCACATCGCCGCCGAGCTCGCGGAGGCGTGCCGCAGCCTCCTCGGGGGCCTCACCGTGGAGCGGCGGCAGACGGTCGATGAGCGTCCGGAACTCGTATTCCCGGAAGAGCTTGATGACCGCGTCGCGATCGTATTCCCCGGTCCGGGTCCGCTCCGGATCAAGCTCCACGGGCAGATCGGACACGAGCCGCATCAGCTCGCGGCTCTCGAGGACGACGGCTCGCGCATCGACCAGCTTGGCCCGCAGCTTCTCGGGCTGGACCTCGTCGATGCGTTCGTACATCGCATCCACGGCCCCGAAGGTAGCCACGAGCTTGGCCGCGGTCTTCTCGCCGACGCCCGGGACACCCGGGATGTTGTCGGTGGGGTCGCCCTTGAGGGCCTTGTAGTCGAGCATCTGGTTGGGGCGTAGACCCCAGCGCTCGTCGATCCGGTCGACGTCATAGGCGACCGTGTTGGCGATCCCGCCGCGGAGCGAGACGAGGAGCTTGGTGCGATCCGTGACCAGCTGGAGCATGTCGAGGTCGCCGGTCAGGATCGTGGTGTCGTAGGCGCGCGCTTCGGCCTGGCCCACGAGGGTGGCGATGACATCGTCCGCCTCGAACCCCTCCATCTCGTAGACGGGGATGCCGAGCGCTTCGACGACACGGCGCACCTTCGGGATCTGTTCGCGCATCTCATCGGGCATGCGGGTCCGGGTGGCCTTGTATTCCGCGAAGCGTTCGTGCCGGAAGGTGGGCTTGGGCAGGTCGAACGCGACCGCGACATGGTCGGGTCGAACGTCCTGGAAGGCGCGCAGGACGATGTTCGTGAACCCGAACACGGCCGACACCAGCTCGCCCTTGGACGTCGTCAGGGGCTGTTCGATGAGGGCGAAATATCCACGGTAGATGAGCCCGTTGCCATCGAGCAGCATCAGGCGATCCATCGGCAGGCCTCGGACGTGGGTCCGCCCGGGACCCGGTCGGGATGTGGGCGTCCAGTGTACCCGCGAGGTCAGGGAGCGCGGCGACCCCGACCGAGCCGACGAGCGGCGAACAAGACCAGGCCGATCAGCAGCGCCGCCACCGAGACGATGAGCAGCGTCGGCGCGACAGGTGCCGGCGTCGACGGGAGCGAACCGAGATCCGGCGCGCTCGCATCGTCAGCCGTGGTCGCCGCCGGTGAGGCGATCGCCAGCGCCCCGGCGGACGCCGCAGGCTGCGAGACCGGAGCGACCGGTCCGACACCGGTATCCACCACGGGCGATGGGGCAGATGCGGCCCCGTACACGGCACCGGATCCGGGATCCAGCTCGACGTGGTTCGCGCCGCTCTTGGCGGAATTGCTGCCGCCGACGGCCTGATCCGCGGGACCACGGACGGCGGCACCCACGGTGGACAGGATCCGGGTCTGTGATCCGCCCAGGGGCGCGAGCGGACCGGCGCTGATGAGCAGGCCGACGATCCCGAGCGCCGTCAGACCCGTTGCCAATGGGCGCGTGAGCCCGTCGCGCGACGTTCCGACCCGAGCCAGCCACCCACGCCAGCCCATTCGCCCGACACGCGCGGCATCGGATTGGGAGAGCTGGTAGTCGGCCTGTCGCGGAGGGGTCGGGAGCGCCCGGTGCGCAGCGACGATGGCGAGGAGGTCATCACGCAGCTGGGCGCACGCAGCACAGGTCGCCAGCCAGCCAGCCACCACAGGTTGATCGGCGGCATCGAGCGCGCCATCGATGGACGCGCTGACCAGAGCCGGGTCGTGGCTCGGATGTGCCGCCGTCGCCGCGCCCGCGGTCGCGAGTCGCGCTGCGTCGGCCGGCGTCAGCCGGAAATCGCGGGGCCGCGCTGGGGTCGGGGTGGCTCGGGTCGCCACGGCGAGCGCCCGCAGGTCGGCGACGATCCCGGCGCATTCCGTGCACGAGGCGATCTGCCCCCGCAGCGCATCCGCGTCCGCGACAGGTCCCTCGCCGTCGATGAAGTCGAGCAGCGTCTCGAGGTCGTGGCTGGGATGGAGATCAGGCACGGAACAGCTCCAGCCGGTCCTCGAGCAGGTCCCGGAGCGAGAGACGCCCGCGATGGATCCGCGACTTCACGGTGCCGAGCGAGACGCCGGTCATCGTGGCGATCTCGGCGTAGTCGTAGCCCTGCACATCGAACAGCACGATCGCGGTGCGCTGGTCGTCGGTGATCCTGGCGAGCGCCGCGGTCAGGATGCGCGACCGCTCGGTGTGCACGGCTGTGAGCTCCGGATCGGCTTCCTCGCCGGCGGGCGGCTGCCAGCTCTCGTCCTCGAACTCCGGATAGGGCTGGACGGGCCGACGCTTCTTCGCGCGCTGGGTATCCATCGCAGCGTTCACGCAGATCCGGTTCAGCCACGACTTCACGCTGCCGCCACGGAACCCACGCAGATTTCGGTACGCCGAGAAGAACGCCTCCTGGACCGCATCCGATGCCTGGTCGCGGTCGGGCACCATCCGAACGACCAGTGCGAACAACGAGTCCTGGTAGAGGATCACGAGGTCGTTGAAGGCATCGAGGTCGCCGTCGCGGGCGCGCTCGATGAGGATGAGGTCGCGGCGCTGGACGGGGTCGTCGGAGACCGCGGTCGAGCGAAGGTCCTCCACGGCTCGGGGGTCCCTCCGGACGGCGATTCTGAGGCTGGGGGAGTCTAGCATCGGCCCCCACGAGACGTGACGGTCGCTCCTGTGGTTCCGTGACGCAGCAACGACCGGTTCCGGGGCCCGGGGGCGCGCGCGTTCTCCTCCGCCGCTGCTGGCGGCGTCCAACGATCGAACGAGCGTGACCGAGGCTCCGTCCTGCACCTTGAGCGTCGGACCATGCAGATTCATCCGACGAGCGCCGCTGTCAGCGGCACGGCCGGCCCCGGACGGTGGCGCCGACTCAGGCTAGGATGGCGTCGGTCCCGAGCCGGGGTGGCGGAATGGCAGACGCACCTGACTCAAAATCAGGCGATCGCAAGGTCGTGCGGGTTCGAATCCCGCCCCCGGTACCAGCCAATCTGAACGTGGAACGGCCGGGCGCCCCCTCCCGACTAGCGCAACGGCGTGGGACCCGGAGGGTCGGTCGGCGTCTCCTCGCGCTACCGAGGTCCCAGCGTCCACCGTTCCTCCGGCTCAGGCTGCGGCGGTCCCGAGTCGAGTGGGTGTGGGACGAAGCCAGTCGCGTCTCCGCTGGGTGACAGGAACGGAGCGATCAGCCGCTCCTCGGTCGCGACGTCCTCCGGGTTTCCTGTTCCCCCGAACGTCAGCCTGTCTCCCAGGCGGCCGACCAGCCTCCGGATCCCGTCGAGCATGGCTTCTCCTCCCCAGGCTCGATCGTCGGACTGGCGTGCCTCGATCACGAGCCAGCGCCGCGTCGTCGATGGGATGATGCGGCGCCGTCACATCGGTGAAGATCAGCCCGCGGTCACCAGGATGCCCTCGCGCAGTTCGAAGACCTCGTCGGCGATCTCGAGGAGGTCGGGGTCGTGCGATGTCAGGACCAGCGTGATGCCATCCTCATCGACCGCACGGCGGAACAGTGCGGCGATCCGCCGGCTGGTGTCGTGATCGAGTTGCGCTGTGGGTTCGTCGGCAAGGACCAGTGCCGGTCGACCGGCGAGGGCCCGCGCGATTGCCACGCGCTGCTGCTCCCCGCCCGAGAGTTCCTCTGGGCGATGCGACGAGCGGGCACCAAGACCGACTCCGTCAAGCATGCGGGCGACGCGGGCATCGCGCAGCGCCGGCTCCGCGCGGGTCAGGCGGAGCGGGATCTCCACGTTCTCGGCGGCAGTCAGGATCGGGATCAGGCTCGAGGCCTGGAAGATGGTGGCGACGGTCTCGCGACGTAGGGCCGCGAGGCCGGACTCATCGAGGGTCTCAAGACCGATCCCCTCGATCGAGACCGTACCGGAATCCGGCCGGTCGAGCGCGCCGAGGATATTCAGCAGCGTCGTCTTGCCCGCGCCGGAGCGCCCGGTCACACCCACGATCGCACCGCGCGCGGCCGTGAGGTCGAGGCCGCGCAGGACGAGGTTGACGCTATCGCCGTTGCGAAACGCGCGAGTCAGGGCGTGGGCGTCGAGCAGGGCGTCGGTCACCGGCCGCGGCCGTCGTGAGGTTCGGGGCGGGTCCACTGATCCGGGCGGTTCGACGCGTCGTCCGGCCAGACCCCGATGTGGTCGTCTTCCAGACGCAACCGGACACGCCGATGCAACCCGAGCGCTTCGACGTGCGCCCGTGGCAGTTGCAGCCGGCCGGCCGCATCGAGCACGGCGAATTCCTCGGCGACGAGGGCGCCGGGGGAACCGCGATCCGTCCCGCCCCGGCGAAGGGTCTCGGTGCTGGTCCGGCCATCGCGGATCGCGACCGTCCGCTGGACGTGTTCGGCCACGAGGGGATCGTGGGTGACGAGGACGATCGAGGTCCCCGTCTCCTCGTTCACTCGGCGGAGCGCGGCGAAGAGTTCGGCGGCACTTGCGGTATCAAGCTTACCGGTGGGTTCGTCTGCGAGCAGGACCGCCGGTCGATTGGCCAGGGCGATCGCGACGGCGACGCGCTGCTGCTCTCCCCCGGATAGCACCGCGGGTCGGAGCTCGCGCCGATCCTCGGCCAGCCCGACCAGGTCGAGCAAGGCGGTAGCCCGGGCCGTCCGATCTGCGGCAGACGTGCCGTCCAGCAGCATCGGCATCTCGACGTTCGCCACCGCGCTGAGGTACGGCAGCGAGTTGCGTTCGGTCTGTTGCCACACGAAACCCACCGTCTGGCGCCGATAGGCCGCGCGTCGGCGCTCGTTCAGTCTCCCGAGATCGATGCCGGCAACGACGGCCCGGCCGGCCGACGGGCTGTCAAGGCCGCCGAGGATGTTCATCAAGGTCGACTTGCCGCTCCCCGATGCGCCGACGATGGCCATGACCTCGCCCTGTTCGACGCGCAGGTCGAGACCCTGCAAGGCGACCACCTCGAGCCCCGCGGCGGCGTAGATCTTGACGAGGTTGTCGCACAGGATGGCCGGGCCATCGAACGCGGGGCGGATGTCCTCGATGACGGGGCGGGCCGAAGGTTCCATGTCGCTCCTCACCCTACGGGAACCGGCGGGCGGTAGGTGCTCATGTCTCGCCCGATCGGATCCAGCCAGCCACACCCGATGACCCCAGCGCACGAGCCGCGAGCAGCACCGCCGCAAGACTCGCGATCGCCGGGGCGAGCAGCGCACGCAGCATCCCCGACGGCTCGACAGCCGGTCGTGCGGCCACAGCGACCCCGACGAACCGCTCGACGCCAAGTCCGGGAAGGATCAGGCTCGCGGTCACCAGCCCCAGCGCAAGACCGGCGACGGACGCCACGACGATCGTCGATCCGAGCTCGATCACGACGATCCCGACCGCGCGTCGACCGGTCAAGCCCAGGGCTCGCAGCAGCGAGAGTTCGGCGGAGCGCAATGTGAGGGTCTGGGCCACGGCCGCGCCGACCACGATGGCTGCGTAGAGCCCCGCGATGACCTCCGCGCCGAGGAACGCGGTCGACATCGTGTCCACGAGCGGCGCGGTCCGCAGGCTCGTTTCAACGTCGTTTCGGGCCAGGACCCGGAGGTTGCTCGAATACGGCGCGATGACGGCATCCAGTCGGGCCCTGGCTGCGGCGTCGCCGCGCAGGAAGATCTGGGTCGGCCCGAAGGCGCGGTCCGGGAAGGCGCTGCGCAAGGCACCGAGCGGGGCGAGAATGCCCCGCCCCACGGCGGTCGCAGGGATCGGATCGCCGACATCGACGACCAATGCGGTCGCCAACCCGCCCGAGATGGCCAGACGAACCGTGCTTCCGACGCCGAGCCCTGTGTCGGACGCCAGGCTGGACGGGATCACGATCGGGACCGGGTGCGTCGCCGATCCGTCCGCGGGGGTCGTTTCGCGGAAGCCCGCCGGGAGGCTGGCGGCGATGGGCGTGCCCGCGGTCACCGCAGCGTAGCCAACGGCATCGATGCCGACGACGTCGACCGGCTGTCTCGTGAACCCGATCTGGAGCGCCCCGACGTCGCGGCCGACGATCGCCGTCGGACCGATCTCGCCGATCGCGTCGAGGTCGAGGTCCGGCGGGAGCCCGCCGACGTGGACGGGTTCGATCCGGTAGTCGGCACCGGTCTGGGTCGCCGCCGCCAATGCTTGGGTCGCGTCGATCGTCGTCGCGACGGTGGTGGCGAAGACGCCGGCCGCGACCGCGACGAGCAGCACGACCAGTGGCAGTTCGTGCGTGCGTGGGCCGCGCGCCAGCCCGCGCGTCGCGTGGACCGTCACGAAGCCGCGCGTCCGCCGCAGGAGCCAGGCAAGACCCGTCATCACGCCGTCGAACACGCGCAGGATCACGACCGCCCCGGCGATGGCGAGGAGGCCAGGACCAAGCGCGCGAGCGGGATCCGGTGGCGCGGTCGGGTCCGCGACGGGACCCGATCCGGTGGCCACGGCCGTCGCCACGGCCACGATCACGATCGCGGCGTCCAGGACGCGACGCCGATCCCGCGCATCCAGGACGAGGCGACTGCGTTGGCGCCCGGACGCGAGCGAGGACCGCGCAGCGAAGAACCCGGCTCTGGCCAGGAGCAGGATCGCGCCAAGCGCCACGATGGTGCCCGGGATCGCGCCGCCCGGGCTCCCGCCCACGATCAGGAACGCCGCGCTGATGCCGACGGTCGCAGCCGGGGCGACCAGGATGACCGATTCGACGAACTGGATCGCGACGAGGCGCGGCAGGTCGGCGCCGCGGGCGCGTGCAAGCTGGATCGTCTCGCGCCGGCTGCGACCGAGCGCCCCTGCAACCAGCGCAAGCGCCCCCAGGCTGGCGATCATGCCTCCGGTCGAGGCCAGGACCAGCGCGGTCCCAGCGATCGTGCGCTGCGATCGCACCAGGTCGAGCAGAGGTGTCAGCCCGGTCGACAGCCCCGGCGTGGCCACCGCCCCCGTGCCGCTGAACGGATGCGCGGCGCGGAGCTTGGCCAGATCGGTGGCGACGCGATCAAGATCCAGCGATGCTGCACTGGCGACGTCGAGCGGGAAGCGCCAGCGGTAGGTCAGCGGCTTCGCGCCAGCGGCGCCGAGCGTGGAGTAGGCATCCGGGGAGAGGAGGCCGACCGCGTGATAGGCGAAGAGCTCGGGCGTCAACCGCTGGATCCCGGGGGTGACGAGCGACACGTCCCCGAACCAGCGCGGATCGGTCTGGTCGATGACATCGAACAGCCCGACGACCTCGACACCGGCGAAGGATCCCTCGTTCTCTCCCGGCGTGAGCACGAGCTTGTCGCCGATGCTGACCTTCAGGGCCGACGCTGTCGTCCGTGACAGGGCGACCTCGTAGATGGGCCACTGGTCGTCCACGTTGCGCAGCGGCCGCACGAGGATGTCGATGTGCCCGGTCGGCGCGCGGCCCGCGAAGAACGTGATCGCATCCGCGCTGGCCGGCTCGATGCGCAGGGTCAGTCGGGTGACCTGCTGTGGCGGGTCCACGGCGAGCTGCTCCTGGGTATCGATGACATCGATCCTCGGTCGGAGAGCGCCGACGATCGACGGCGGGATCTCGGCGTGGAGCACGTCGCCGGCAGCCGTGACCTCTGACAGAGGTTCGGCGACAGCATGCCCACGCTCGATCAGACCGGCCTGATCGAATTCAAGGCCGCTTTGGCCAGCAGACACCGTTGACAAGAGGGCCGGGAATGCGGCGCTCGCGCGCTGCCCGAACCACAGCGGGCCGGCGGTCGCGAGGAACGTCGTCAGCAGAACGACGCCCGCGACGATGCCCACCGAGGTCGGGGCCGCCCGAAGCCAGACGACAACGAGGCGGCCGAGCGCTGTGCTGGGCCGACTCACGATCCACCTCGCAATGGGTCGGTCATCCCGGCGCGCCGGACGGTCCGCGAGAGGAGCAAGGCCGTGGTCGGGGCCAGGAGCACGACGAGCACGGCGTAGACCAGGACCAGATCGAGCGGGATCGCGACCAGCGCCATCGGTCGGGCCAGGGCGCCATCGGGACCGAGCGTCACGGCCGGCAAGACCAGCCACTCGAGCGCCACACCAAGGCCGATGCCCCAGCCAACACCGATGATCAAGGGGTAAGCCTGTTCGAGCAGGAGCCAGGCGGCGATCTGCCGCCGCGTGAAGCCGAGGGCCCGGGCGATCGAGTACTCGGCCAGGCGGCTCTCGGTGGTGGCCCGCGCGGCCGACGCAAAGCCGATCAGCGCGAAGACGGCAGCACTGGTCGCGGCCAGAACCAGCATCCCGGAGACGGTCAGGGCGATCGGATCGTCGAGTCGCGTGGCGGTTTCGAGGGCGCGGGAGCGTGGCGTTTCGAGGGCGGTCGGACCGGTGGCGAGCGCAGCCAGCACCGATCGGTCGGCACCGGGGACGATCGAGAACCACCATTCATCGGGGTCGGGGATGGTGAGGTCCGCCGCGTATTGGCTGACCTGGAACGTGCCGAGGTCCACGACCGCGAACCCGTCGTCAGGGAGGGTCGGGAAAGTCGTCACGACGTGGGTCGCGAGGATCCGTCGCGTCACGGTCGATGCGTGGCGGACGAGGGCCACATCGCCGACCGCCGATCCGGTGGCCGCCAGCAACGCAGGCCCCACCAGCCCGGCCAGCGGCGCATCGACGAGATCGCTCAGGACCTTCGGTCGGACCACGACTGTCGTGTTCGACGGACCGGCCAGCGCGTCGCCGGGGCTCGAGCCGAAGGTGGCGGCGTAGAGATCGCCCTCGACAGCCGCGGGGCCCGACGGCAGCGACGTCGGGCTGGCGCCCGAGATGGTTCGCACGCTGGCCCACCCGCGAAGGACGTCGCCCGGATCGAGCGGCATCCAGTCGTCGCCATCGGCCGTGAGGCTGCTCTCGAGCGAGGCGATCCCGACACTGCCGGTGAGGGCCTCGTTGCCGGGAAGGGCAAGGCGAAGTTCGATCGCGATGATCGCCGCGGCGGGTGCCACCGGGTCCGCCGCGCGCTCAAAGCGAACGATGAACGCATCCTGCGGGGTCCCGAGTTCGGGTGCCGAGGCGATACGCTCGATGCGGCCATCGCTGTCCCGCTTGACGACGGCGACGCTGAGCCCGGACCAGCCGGGCGGCAGGGCACCGTCCGGCGTCAACGGGCTCAGCCGCAGATCGGGCTGGATCCGGAGACGGCGAACACCGGCGGGCAGGGTCAGCCCGGGTAGGTCAGGTCGCGCCGCGATGAGTCCGCCGAGGAGATCGCTGAAGGGCCGATCGCCAAGGTCGGAACGAGCGGCGGCAACGGTCCGCATCGCCTCGGGGACTACCGCAAGAAGCATCCCGTGAGGCAGGGCCGATCCTGTGGCGAAGTCCTCGTGGACGACCGGCGTCGCGGCGGCGACTCCCGGGATCGCACGGTACGCGGCGGCCGCGCTGTCGACGCTCGGTTTCGCGCCAGTCCCGACCTCACCCCGGATGTCTGCACCGACCGCCTGCGCTGCCTGGTCGCGCTGCGAGCCTTCCCATGTTCGGCCGTAGCCGACGGCGAACAGACCGAGCGCCGCTGACATCGCGAACAGCAGCGCCGGCCGACCGTAGGCCGCGGACCGGCGGGCCACGCCGCGCACGATCAGGGCGCCGCCGGCACTCCCCGGTCGAACGAGGGTGCGCTCCAGCGCCCGACCGATCGCCGGCACGAGACGGAGCAGGAGGATGGCTCCGGCCAGGAGCCCGATGCCCGGCCCCGCGACGGCGATGGGTGACGACGTCCCGGTCAGGTCGATACCGGCGGAACTGCGCAGCTGCCACAGCGCGACCACCCCGATTGCCACGATCGCCAGGTCCAGCCGGCTGCGCTGGAGCAGCGCGGCCGCGCGGACCCGGCCCGGCGATCGATGGTCGTTGGCGAGCGCTCCGCCACCGACCACGGTCGGGAGCACCAGACCGACGATCGCGACCAGCCCAGCCAGCCCGGTGAGGCCGACGGACGGCGCAGAAAGGAGGACGGGCGCGGACGGGATCGCCGAGGAGGCGGGCGCAGCCCCCAGCCCCGTGTTGGCAAGGAGTGCCGCCAAACCCAGCCCCAGCGGCAGACCAAGCACCGACGCGGGGATCGCGATCAGGAACGCCTCGATCAGGGCGAGACCGAACAGGTGGCGTGACGCCGCCCCGCGGGCACGAAACAGGCTGGTCGTGGCTCGTCGCTGGCCGACCACGAGGGTCGCCACGAAGATGAGGGCGTACATCGCGAGCATGACGATCTGGGCCGCCACGACGGTCGAGCCCGACATCGCCTGGCCGACCCCGTTCGAGACGGCGGCGAGCAACCGCGGCAGATCGGACACCACGACGATCGTCTGCCCACCTCCGATGCCTCCGGCCACCCGATCGTGGAGCGCCCCGACATTTCCTCCGATCTGCCCGAGGTCCTCGGGCGCGAACGCGGCGAAGACCGGCGTTGCGCGCCAAGCCAGGCTCGCCCGGGTGACGATCGTCCGCTCGAGGAACGTCTGGCGACCGACGAACAGCGGCCCCACCGTGGTGAAGGGCCCGAGCTGTTCACTGCCGCCCGCCAGCAGTGACCCCCCGCCCCAGAACGCGTCGGCCGGGTCATTCACGGCAAAGACCCCGACGATGTGGACCGCGAACCGCCGGTTCAGGTCGAGATTGCTCGCCACGGTCAGCACCGTCCCCGCGTCCGCGTGGAAGAGCGTTGCGGCGGGTTCGTTGACGACCGCTTCCAGCTCGGTCGGGTCGCCACCCGTGACGTCGGTCGCCCAACGACCGCGAAGCAGGTGCGCATGCGCATCGAGACCATCGGCGAACCCGAAGCGCGTCGCTGGCGGTTGCGCAGCGCCCTCGCCGGACAAGGCGTAGGACTCGGAAAGCCCGGTGAGGGCGATCTCGTCCACGGTCGGGCCAAGCGCGCCGGCGATGAGTCCACGGACGGCTCGGTCGTCGTTGGCGACATCGGTCGGCAGCACGTCGACGGCCACAGAGACGCCCGTCGCAACGGGCGGCGCCGCCGCCAGCGTGCGGGCGATACCCGTCCGGACGACGACGCCAGGATAGATCGCGGCCGTGACCAAGACCCCCGCCGTGACCAGCACGAGGGCGGCGGCGGCGATGCCCGATGCGGCGTCGTGCGACGCCCGCCGTGCTGCGACGCCGAGCCAGCCGCTCACCGCGATCGAACGACCGTCACGCGATCCCGATGCCGAGGAGTCATCCGACGCAGCCTACGGCAACTGCCGTCCCGACGGACCTCCGTCGCGCTGACCCTCACCAGGCGATCGCAACGTCCCGCGTGGTCGGATCCCTGCTCGTCCACCGCGCTCGTGCAGCGGGGTCGCCGACCGGGCAGAATCCGCGGTCATGGAATGGACCCGCGACCAGTACACGATCAGCGACGACCCCGGGCGCATCGACCGCGCTGCGGTCCGCCGGTTCCTCGCTGATTCCTCCTGGGCGAACACCAGGAGCGGCGACACGATCGATCGATCGATCGATCACTCGATGGTGTTCTCGCTGTTCCACGATGGGCGCCAGGTGGGGTTGGCCCGCGTCATCACGGACCAGGCGACGTTCGCGTGGCTGTGCGATGTCTACATCGAACCCGAGCATCGTGGCGCGGGTCGCGGTCAGTGGCTGATCTCCGTCGTCACCGACCATCCGGGGCTCGTCGGGCTCCGACGCTGGCTGCTGGCGACGAGTCAGTCGCACACCCTGTACGCCAGATTCGGGTTCAGTGAGTTGCCCGAGCCAGGGCGCTTCATGATCCGCAGCGACGCCCAGTAGCAAGCGTAGACTCCGTCGATGTCAGCCGTGCGCGTCGCGTCGTGAGCGTTCACAAGGGGTTCATCGGGTACCCGGTCGACCACCTCCTCGCGGCGTTCCGTGACCCGACCGATGCCGCCGCTGCTGCCGCAGCGCTCACGGGCGCCGGCGTGACCTCGCGCGACATCACGGTCCTGCGCGGTGACGAGGGCGCCACCCGGCTCGACGGCACCGGCGCATCCAACGGCCGCCTTGCCCAGGTGCGACGGGTCGTCTCGTTCACGCTGATGGACCAGCTTCCCGACTTCGCCTGGTACGAGCATGCCGTCCGCGATGGCGGGGCCGTCCTGATGATCCGCATCCGCGGCGGGGCGGCGCAGGCGAAGGCCGTCGCCACGTTGACCACGCACCACGCCCATTTCATCAATCACTACGGCCGCTTCGCAACGGAAGAAGTCGTCCGCTGGCAAGGCCCCGAGCCGGATCTGCCGAGCCTGCTCCGCCGCTGACCGGCGGCATGTCGGTCTGGCGGAGCAGCCGCGCAGCCCTTGACTCGAGGTCCGCATCGGCACATCGTCAGCGCACGCGGGAGGTGCCCCTTGTTTCGATCGCGACGGTCGTCGACATCCGCTCCCAGCGCGAGTGCGTCGCACGCCTTCGTCGAACCGACCGACGCACGATCCGGTCTCGCCCTCGGCGCCATCCAGGGCGGTCTCCAGATGGCCGCGCCGATGGCCGTCGCGGAC
Organism: Candidatus Limnocylindrales bacterium; assembly: GCA_038327765.1. Classification (GTDB taxonomy): domain Bacteria; phylum Chloroflexota; class Limnocylindria; order Limnocylindrales; family CSP1-4; genus SPCO01. Next base: position 14,285 of record JBBQLI010000066.1, read on the forward strand.
GCCAGCCCGCACAGCCCGCGATGTCCCCTGCCAGCCTGCGACAAGGTGCGCCAGGACCCGATCCACTGGCCGGCTGAATAGCGCCGGTCCGGACCGAGGAGCCATCGACGTCCCGGCCCGCCTCAGGACGGTCTCACGGGGCTGTGCCATCCTCCGTCCGACAGCCCCCAGCCAGTCCGAGGACCCCATGTTCCGACGCATCTTTGGTTCCAACAATCTGCGCGCCGCCGACCAGGCCGAGACGGCATTGACGACGGCCGCCACGACGCCGGGGGAGACCGCCACCGTCCGACGCATCGTGGCTCGCCTCGAGGCGATGCCAGCCGAGCGCGCCCGGTTCATCGCGTCTGCTGCGTACACGCTGGCCCGGGCGGCCAACGCCGACCTGGATATCAGCGACGTCGAGACCGCCGCGATCGAGGCCACGCTTCGTTCCGACGACGGGCTTGACGAGGCGACTGCGGTCCTCGTCACCGAGATGGCGAAGCTCCAGGCAAAGACGGTCGGCGGCACCGAGGATTACGTGGTGACCCGCGAGTTCCGCAATCTCGCCACGGTCCAGCAGCGGCTTGACCTGCTCCGCGCCGCCTACGCGATCGCGGCCGCCAACGGCACGATCTCGGCCGAAGAGAATGCGGTGGCCAACGAGATCGCCCGTGAGCTGGACCTCGACCCTGCCGCGGTGAACGCGATCCGGGCCGACTTCCGCGATCGCATCTCAGCGGTCCAGGAGGTCCGGCGCGTCGCCGGCGAAGGCCCGGCCGCCTCCTGATCCCGGTCCGTCAGGCGCTGGCGAGACGCAGGTCCAGGAGCCCGTCACCCAGCCGGCGACGAACCTCGGCGAGCAGTTCCGCGTCGTAGGCCACGCCCCGCCGTAGTTCCATGGGGAGTGCCTCCCCTGCCCCGGAGGCCGGTACGTGGATGACCACGCGGGTCGCACCCGGGCGGTCGCGCAACAGCGTCTTGAACGCCTCCATCGCGATCACGACCCGGTCGTTGGCGGCACCACCGGCGAAGCGAACGTGCAACACGGTCCCGGGGCCTGCGTCGGACGGAGGGCCCGACGTCGCGTCGGCGATGATCCGGTCACGTGCCTCGTCAGGGACGGACGGCTCCTCGTCCCGGTCCGGGGAGGTCAGCGCGCGCATCCCGTCCGAGTCGAGATAGGTGGGGACGGGTGTCGCCGGTTCGATGCGCGGCAGCGTCGAGGCGCCGTCCCCCCGTATCGGTGACACGAACGACGCAGCGGCCGTCGATGCTCCGCTGGGCACCTGTTCTGCGACGGGCACGCCGGGACCGACGGCCACCATCGGCCGCGGTGCGAACCCGCCGCCATTCCGGTTCCGGCCGCCGGCCTGCGGGCCCGGACGCCCGTTTCCTCGAGCGCGCGAGCCGCGATCGGCCGCGGCCACGTCACGGGCGAACCCTTCGGGGCCGCGTGCGACCGCGTCATCCCAGTCCATGACCAGGTCGGCGAGCAGCGAGATCTCCTCGCCCCGGTGGTCGATCCGGCCGGCCACGAGGAGGATCGAGCCGTCATGCCAGGTCGGTCCGGTGGTCTCATAGAGCCGAGGGAACACGACCACCTCGATCGTGCCCTGCAGATCCTCGATCGTGGCGATGGCCATCTGCTCATTCTTCTTGGTGATAACGGTCCGGATGCCCGTGACGATCGCGCCGACCACGACACGCTGTCCCTCGAGCGATTCGTCGCGCAGGTCGCCTGAGTAGGCCGTCACGTAGTGACCGACCTGTTCGGCCACCTCGCCCATCGGGTGCTCGGAGAGGTAGAGCCCCAGGAGCTCCTTCTCCCAACGCAGGCGCTCGCGGACGGCGACTTCGGTGGCCTCCGGCAGCGGGCGCTCGAACGAGTCCGCCTCCATCGCGCCCATCTCGAAGAGTGAGGTCTGGCCGCTGATCCGGTCGCGTTGGGTGGCCTGCGCGGACGCGATGGCGTCATCCAGCCCGAGGAGGAGCTGGGCGGGATGGCCGAAGGAGTTGAGCGCCCCTACCTTGATCAGCGCCTCGAGCACCTTGCGGTTGCACAGCCGCAGATCGATGCGCGTGCAGAAATCCGTCAGCGAGCGAAACGGCCCGCCCTCGTCGCGGGCGGCGATGATCGATTCGATGGCGCCCTGGCCGACGTTCTTGACCGCCAGCAGCCCGAACCGGATCGAGTCGCCGTCGACGGTGAACTCGAGATGGCTGTGGTGGACGTCCGGCGGCATGACCGCGATGCCCAGCCGACGACATTCGGCGACCGCGGCGGCGACCTTCTCCTCGTTCGAGCGGAACGCGGTCAGCACGCTGGTCATGTATTCGACGGTGTAGTTGGCCTTGAGATAGGCCGTCTGGTAGGCGATCAGTCCGTAGCACGTGGCGTGTGCCTTGTTGAACCCATACCGCTCGAAGGGCTCGAAGGCCTTGAACACCGCGTCGATCACCTTGGGTTCGACGCCACGCTGCGCCGCCTGGGTGACGAACTTCTCCTTCTGGGCGCGCAGGACCGCGGACTTCTTCTTGCGGATCGCGTAGCCGAGGGTGTCCGCCTCCGGCCCGGTGAAGCCACCGAGGGCCATCGCCGCGGACATGATGTCCTCCTGGTACACGAAGATCCCGTAGGTTTTCTCCAGGTACGGCTCGAGGAGCGGGTGGAGGTACGTCACCGGTTCCTGGCCGTGCTTGCGCCGGATATACGACGGGATGTTGTCCATCGGCCCCGGCCGGTAGAGCGCGACCATCGCCGCCAGGTCGTAGACCGAGGTGGGCTGCAGCTCGCGGATATACCGCCGCATCCCGGCCGACTCCAGCTGGAAGATGCCCGTCGTCTCTCCGGAAGCCAGCAGCTCGAAGGTCTTGGCATCGTCAAGCGGGATGTCGTCGAGGTCGATGACGGCGCCGCGCTCCGTCTTCACGGTGTCGACCGCCTGACGCAGGATCGTCAGGTTCGAGAGCCCGAGGAAGTCGAACTTGAGCAGTCCGAGCGCCTCGATCGCGTGCATCTCGTACTGGGTCATGAGCCCGTCCGAGTTCGTCGCCTTCTGGAGCGACATGAGCTCGGTCAACGGCTCGCGGCTGATGACGACGCCGGCGGCATGCGTGGACGCGTTGCGGGCGACGCCCTCGAGGTGTCGGGCGAAGTCGATGATCCGCTTCACGCCCGGGTCGGAGTCGACCATCTCCTTGAGCGCGGGTGAGGTCACGAGGGCCTCGTCGAGCTTGATGCCGAGCTGATTCGGGATCGCCTTGGCGATGCGGTCGACCTCGCCATACGAGTGGCCGAGGACGCGGCCGACGTCGCGGATGGCCGCGCGGGCCAACATCGTGCCGAAGGTGATGATCTGGGCGACGTGGTCCTGGCCGTACTTGCGGTCGACATAGGCGATGACCTCGTCGCGCCGGCCGTCCTCGAAGTCGACGTCGATATCCGGCATCGTCACGCGGTCCGGGTTGAGGAACCGCTCGAACGGGAGCTGGTAGAGGATCGGGTCGACCGGGGTGATGCCAAGCGTGTACGTCACGATCGAGCCAGGGGCGCTGCCGCGGCAGGTGGTCTGGATCCCCTGTTCGCGGGCGAACCGGATGAAGTCCGCCACGATCAGGAAGTAGCCGGGATAGCCCATCGCGAGGATCACGCCGAGCTCATAGTCGAGCCGTTCCTGGAGAGCCGGCGTGACCGTGCCGTAGCGGCGGGCAAGCCCGGCCTGGCATTCCTTGCGCAGCCATGATTCGACCGTCTCACCGTCCGGTACGGGGAAATGCGGGATCCGGAGCTGGCCGAGCGGGAGGCTGATGTCGGTCATCTCGGCGATCCGGCGCGAATTGCGGATGGCGTCGAGGTTGTCCGGGAAGAGCGCCGCCATCTGTGCTGCGGACTTCACGTAGAACTCATGCGTGTCGAACTTCATGCGATTCGGTGTATCGAGGTTGTTGCCCGTGCCGACACAGAGCAGCACGTCGTGCGCCTCGGACTGATCCTCGCGGACGTAGTGGAGGTCGTTCGTGACCACCAGCGGGAGGCCGGCCTGCGGCGCCAGGCGCAGCAGCTTCTCGTTCAGCCGGTGCTGGTCGGCCATGCCGTGATCCTGGAGCTCCAGGAAGAAGCGGTCCCTGCCGAAGATGTCGCCGTACTCGCCGGCGACCTTGCGCGCGAGCTCAAGATCGTCCACTTCGAGCGCCTTCGCCACTTCACCACTCAGGCACGCCGAGAGCCCGATGAGTCCAGCGCTGTGTTTGGCGAGCAGTTCCTTGTCGATCCGCGGCCGGTAGTAGTAGCCGTCGAGATGCGCGTCGGTGGCGAGGCGGCAGAGGTTCTGGTAGCCCTGCCAGTCCTGGGCCAGCAGGATCAGGTGGAAGGGCTGGCTATCGGCCTTGCCTTCCTTGTCGGTCATCGACCGGCGGGCGACGTACGTCTCGATCCCGATGATCGGCTTGATGCCGCGATCCTTTGCGGCCTGATAGAAGGCGACCGCGCCGTAGAGCGCGCCGTGGTCGGTGATCGCCATCGAATCCTGGCCGCTCTGGGCCGCCGCGTCGACCAGTTCCGTGATCCGTCCGAGCCCGTCGAGGAGGCTGAACTCGGAGTGGACATGCAGGTGCGTGAAGTCGTTCGGGGCGATCGTCATCGGGAGGTCAATGGTAGCC
>JBBQLI010000067.1:0-18452 GCA_038327765.1 Candidatus Limnocylindrales bacterium
GTCCGCGAACCTGTCCCTCTTCGAGGTCCAGGAGGCCGCCGAGGCCATCAAGGAGGCCGCCGACCCGGAGGCCAACATCATCTTCGGCACCAGCTTCAACGAGCGGATGGGCGAAGAGGTCATGGTCACCGTCATCGCCACCGGGTTCGACGGCGCGCGCAAGCGTCACGCCGCCGCGGGTCGCGAGGCGACCGGGGTCATGGACACGAACGTCTCGGGGCGCGCTTCGCGCGATCGCGACTTCCTCGTCGAGCTCCAGCGCCAGCGCGAGGAGTCGCTCGACCTCGGGTCCGGCCCGGCCATCGACCGCAGCGACGATATCGCCGCGCTGGTCTCCGGTTCGCCGCGAGTCGAGCGGTCCGTCGGCGAGCAGGCGCCGCCCAAGCGTGCCACGACCTACGACGCCGACGACCTCGAGATCCCCAGCTTCCTTCGCCGCAAGTGAGCCTCGCCGGCCGCGGGCCGGCTCGCCGGTGACGGAGCGCATCCCAGACGCCGAGACGACCGCCGCGTTCGCGGCCGCCCGCGCTCTGGTCATGGAGCGGATCGAGCGGGCCGCCGCCCGGGTGGGACGGGATCCTCGCGACGTCACCTTGATTGCTGTTTCGAAGACGGTGGAGGCGGACCGTGTCCGCGCAGCGGTGGCGGCCGGTCTCACGATCCTTGGCGAGAATCGCGTGCAGGAGGGCGAGGTCAAGCGGCCCGCGGTCCCCGACGCCACGTGGCACCTGATCGGCCCGCTCCAATCGAACAAGGCCCGTCGCGCGCTCGAGGTCTTCGACGTCATCCAGACCGTGGATTCGGTGGACCTCGCGCGGCGGCTCGACCGACTCGCCCCGGAGGTTCGACCGGGTGCCCGCGTCCCGGTCCTCATCCAGGTCAATGTCGACCTGGACCCGGCGAAGGCCGGGTTCCAGCCAGCGGATCTCGCGGCGGCGCTCGGCGAGATCCTGGCCATGCCGACGCTCGAGGTTCGTGGCCTGATGACGGTTGGACGGTTCACGACCTCGCCCGACGAGGCGCGCGCGACATTCCGTGGTCTGCGCGAGATGGCCATGTCCGAGGAGATCGCCCGTCCCGGTCTTGGCATGGATCTCTCGATGGGGATGAGCGATGACTTCGAGATCGCCATCGAGGAGGGAGCCACCATCGTCCGGGTCGGCCGCGCGCTCTTCGGTGAACGCCCGCACCACCACGACGGCGATGAGGCCACCCATGGGCACTGATCCCGCGGGTTGGCTGCTAGACTCAGTGGACCCCAGGCCGTCCCGTCCGCCGTTCGCGGGCACGCATCCCGGACGCCGACCGTGAGCCAGACCGATACCCGCTTCGCCGTTCGCCTCACGCCTCGCGCAGCCGCCGATCGCGTCGATGGCGTGGTCGATGGCGTGCTGCGAGCACGAGTGGCGGCGCCGGCCGTCGAGGGCGCCGCGAACCACGCGCTGGTCCGGCTGGTGGCAGAGGCGCTCGGCGTCTCACGCAGCGACGTCCGGATCGTGGCTGGCGCGACATCCCGTCAGAAGCTGGTGGTCGTGGACCACCTCGATCGCGAGGTCGTCATTGCCCGCTGGCCCGACCTGCGGGTATGATCGGTGCCTCGCAGGCACCCCGGTGCGGTGTCGCGATCACCCGGGCGATTGGCTCAGTCGGTTAGAGCGCACGGTTCACATCCGTGAGGTCACTGGTTCGAATCCAGTATCGCCCACCATATCCTGACCACCACGTGCAGGGCCTTCGGGCCCTGTTCCTGTGTCTGGCCACTGGCAGACCTCGCGCGGCCGCCATTCCTGACACGAACCGACAGGCGGCAGGGAGTAGGGTGGCGGGCATGAGCACGACGATCAGACCCGCCTACAGTCAGTGGCCCGCCTACAACGCGCGGCTCCGCGACGTGGTTGGTGCCATGACCGATGAGCAGCTGGCGATCCAGCCGGCGCCTGAGCGCTGGCCGCTCTGGGCGACGGTGGGTCACGCCGCGTGTCAGCGCGTGTTCTGGCTGTGCGACTTCGCCGGGGAACCCGGCGCGGAGACGACCCCCTATACGAACGCCACGTTCGACTGTCCGGGCGACGACGACCTCGAGCATGTGCTCAGCGCCGGTGCCCTCGTCGCAGGGCTCGACGCCACGTTCCGGATCGTCGAGGCGTGCCTGGATCGCTGGACGCTGGACATGCTGGAGGAAGAGCTCCGTCGCCCGGCGTGGGGCGAGGAATGGGTGCACACCCGCGGCTCCGTGCTCCAGCGCGTCTTCAGCCACGACATCTCCCACATCGCCGAACTGAACGAGGCGCTCGGGATCGCCGGCCTGACCCAGGTCGCTCTCTGGGACTGATCCGAGGCTACCGGCCCTTGGCCAGGTCCGCGAGGATCCGCTCGGCCATGTAGCGGTGCCCGGCGTCGGTCGGATGGATGCCATCAGGCCCGATGAGCTTGATGCGACTGCCAGCAAACCATCGCTCTCCGATCGGATCGACGAAGGTCGCACCGATGGCCTGTGCTCTTGCCCGCAGGTGGTTACGCAGGAGCAGGCATCGGGCCGGGGCGCGGCCGCCGGGCCAGACCGGACCGACGATCACGAGCCTTGCGCCGGGCAGCGCCCGTCGGAGGCGGTCGAGCACGTCGTCCGCCGCTCGACCCGTCACGGCGGCTGACCACTTCGAGTCATTGTGGCCGGCTGCGACGATGACGACGTCAGGGTTTTGGTCGATCGCTGCGGATACACGGGAGCTGATCGGGGTCCCGGTCCAGCCGGGGTTGAGGTAGCCGGTCCCGGCGACCGCCAGGTTCACGTCCTTCCAGCGAAACGTGCTCGAGACGATGCTGGGCCAGCCATGGGTGCCGAAGCCTGATCCGTTCCAGCCCGTCGTATAGGAATCACCGAGGAACACGGCAGTCGGTCGAGTGGCGAGGCTGTCGGCCGTCCCGGGTGTCGACCGCGGCGTCACGGACACCGGTCGAGATGACTGCGAAATCGCGGCGGGTGGTTCGATGATCAGAGTCAACGTCCCGGGCGTCGGGACCGGGGTGAGCGCAGATCGGTCCAGCGCCGGCGACTCTCGTAGCGGTCGGGAGATCGCGGCGAGCACGGCGCCGTTCGGGATGTGAGGGCGTTCGCCGACGGCGAGGACGGCCGCGGCAGCGACGCAGAGGGCGACACCCGCGACAAGGAACGCGCGCAGATATCGGGGCGGTGAACGACGCAGCTTCACTGTTCCCCCTCGTTGACGCGGTTCACGCTGGTCCAGCCGGGAGTGTAGCGGCGCACGACGGCCACGCCTCCCAGATGGTCAAGGGTCGTTGCCACCTGGCAACGACTTCCGGGACGTCCCTCGTGGCCGTCGCTGAAGGTCATAGGCTCGAATGTTCCCCGCGGCCATCCGGGTGATGGCGTAGCGGATGGCGCACCGGTCATGGTCGGGACCCGGCTTGCAAACAAAAGGGCCCGACACCATCTCGCCTCGTTAGTCCGCGGAAGGTCCCAGATCATGCGAACAGATCTCAGGCGTCGACGCTCGCTCAGCCTGGCGTGCTTCATATCCCTCGTGCTGGGTGCGGGGTTCGGCGTCGAGGCTGCAAGCGCGGCGAGTCCGTCCAATGACAAGGAGGTCCTCTGGAGCCAGCAATGCATCGGCTGGGAACGGACGCTCACACCCAACACCCGATGCGTGTACGGCGACAGGACGAGCCACACCGTCATCGCCCTGGTCGGCGATTCCCACGCCTCCCACCTGTTCCCGGCGATCGAGCGACTCGCGAAGCTGCACCACTGGAAGCTGGTCGTCCTCGTGAAGGTGTCCTGTGGCTTCGCTGATATGCCGGTCCGCAACGTGGCCCTCGGGCGCACCTATCGCGAATGCGTGATCTGGAACAGGAATGTCGTGAGGCGATTGGCAGTCCTCAAGCCCACATTGACCGTGGTCGTCAACAGCCGCAACGCGATGCACGCGACCCGCGCCGCTGACAGCTCGAATGGCGCCAAGGGGCGAGCCGTCGGCCGGATGCTCGCGAAGGTTCCGGGCAGGGTCGCGATCGTCATCGACTCTCCCGTTGCCCGCCAACCGCGCGCGGGCTACCTCGCGATGGGCGCGATCGAGAAGATCGCTGCCACGTCCACCGGCGCTCGTCTGATCGACCTGACCAGAGCAACGTGCTCGTCGTGGCCCTGTCCGGCCAAGGTCGGTCACATCACGAAGTTTCGCGATCACAGCCACTTCACCGCCACCTTCTCTCGGACGATCCTCGGTGTGCCCGGGGGTGCGCTCGACCGAGCATTGACAGGCCTGCTGCCCTGACGGACGCCCCCTCGCTCGACGGGCGCCGACCCACCGCAAGCCGGCGTCCGATCGACCCGCGTGACTCCGGCGCCGAGCCACGCACCGATCCAGGTCCTGCGACCCGACCGCCGATGACGTCAGGGGTCGCGTGAAAGACGTGACCGTGCTCGTTCCCGAGGCTCCTGCCGTTCCCGCCCACCTTGGCTTTCGATCCGACATCGAAGGACTGCGGGGCCTGGCGGTGCTGGTCGTGGTCCTCTTCCACGCAGGTCTGGCCGGTCTCGTGGGTGGTTTCGTCGGAGTCGACGTGTTCTTCGTGATCAGCGGTTTCCTGATCACGGGCCTGCTGCTTCGGGAGCGCGAGCGCACGGGCCGGATCGGCCTGCTCGGCTTCTACGCACGCCGCGCCCGGCGCCTGCTTCCGGCCGCGATCGTCGTGCTGGTCGCCACGCTGATCGTGGCCCTGCAGGTCGTGGATCCGCTGGATCGCCCGGCCGTGGGCCTTGACGGGGTGGCGGCGGCCCTCTCGATCGGGAACATCAGGTTCGCCCTTGCAAGCGGAGACTACTTCACGACTGTCGCGACCCCGTCGCCGTTCCTGCACTTCTGGAGCCTGGCCGTCGAAGAGCAGTTCTACCTGGTGTGGCCGGCGCTCCTGGTGCTCGTCGCCCGCGGCGTCCATGCCCGCCGCAGGGTCATGGCCGTGCTCATCGTCGTGGCCTCCACATCCTTCATCGCAAATCTCGTGGTGACCGACGTGGCCGTGAACTGGGCGTTCTACTCCCTGCCTACTCGAGCGTGGGAACTGGGCTTGGGCGGCATGCTCGCGGTCGGCGCGGTCACGGTAGGACGGATCCGAGATCCGATCGTCGGGGTGGCCGGATGGCTTGGACTCGGCGCGATCACCATCGCGACTCTGACTCTCGACTCGAGCATCGCCTATCCAGGGACCGCGGCACTGCTCCCGAGCCTCGGGGCGGTCGCCCTCATCGCCGGTGGATCGCGCCGATTCGGACCGGGCCGCGTGCTGTCGGTCGGGCCGTTGCGCTTCCTCGGGAAGATCAGCTATTCCTTGTACCTCGTCCATTGGCCGGTCCTCGTTCTCGCGCCGATCGTCATCGGCAGGGAGCCGACCGATGTCGCCCGCGCGGGTCTGGTCGGTCTCTCGGTGATCGTCGCCGTCGGGACGTGGGCGTTGATCGAACGACCGTTCAGACAAGGCTGGCCGTCGCTCTCCCGCCGCCCGGCGCGGACGGTGTCGGTCGGCATCGCGTCGCTGCTCGCTTTCATCCTGATCGCCGGCGGTCCAACCCTGGGGCTTCCGGCCGCGACGACCGCAGCCGCGGCCGATCCAGCGTCGCTGACGACGGCCGAAGTCGACAGCGCCTGGCCAGATGCGGTCGACGGATCGAGTCCGGTGTTGAGCGCAACCCAGCACGGATCGACGGCAGCACACGGCACGCTGGGCGTCCCGGCGACGCCATCGTCGTCCAGCACAGCCACACCGACCCCGCCGCCCGTCGCGGCGCCCGACGCTTCGACGACCGGGGCGTTGCCCGCCGGTGTCAAGCCAGCCTTGGCTCGAGCTCGGTCGGACGAAGAGCGTCTGCGTGCGGATGGCTGCCTCGCCTTCGAGCTCGACACGAAGCCGGCTGTGTGCGTCTACGGCGTCAAGACCGGCGTGTTCACGGTTGCTCTCGTGGGGGATTCACACGCTGCCCAGTGGTTTCCAGCCCTCGAGCGCCTCGCGAAACACGAAGGCTGGCGCGTGGTCACCTTCGTCAAGGTCGCGTGCCCCTTTATCGACATGCCCGTGAGCAACGTCGCCTTGAAGCGCGAATATCGCGAGTGCGCCGCGTTCGGGGACGCGACCGTCGCGGCGCTTCGTAAACTCCAGCCGGACCTGACCTTGGTCTCGATGAGCCGGATCGCGATTCGGCCGATCCGGAGCAGCGACGACACCGTTGCGAAGAAGGGTGCCGCCCTCGCCCGGATGCTCGACCAGATCCCGGGCCGGATCGCGCTCATCGTTGACACGCCCTACGCCCGGCTCGACATCCCTGCGTGCCTCTCAGCGCATGCAGCGGACGTCGAGGCATGCTCGATCCCCAAGGCGACCGCCGGGGCAGACGACCTGGGCGACCTCGAGGCTGTCGCCGCCAAGGCAACGGGCGCGGGCCTGATCGATCTGACCCAACGAGTCTGCATCGGGTACCCGTGCCCGGTCGTGGTCAACGGGATGATCGTCTTCCGCGATACCGGCCACCTCACCGCCACGTTTTCGCGATCCCTGGCACCCGCGCTCGGGGCAGCGATCGCTTCCCTTCCGGCGGCGGCGCCATGAGCGGCGCGGGACTGTACCGATTGCTCGTTGCCGCCGCGGTCCTCGTGTCGTTCGTCCTGGCCGCGCCGGTGGCGGCCAGGACCCCGACGGTGACGGTCGTGCATGAAGGCCTCGTGAGTACGGTTCCTTCGTCGCTGTCCACCCGCAGTCGCGAGCCAAGCGTGGCCACCCACCCCACGGACCCGAACCGGATCGCGATCGCCTACCCACGAGGCGACACCCACCCGTCGGTCGTCATCCGGATCTCGCACGACGGCGGGAGGACGTTCCGGACCGCGGCCGGTCGACCGAGCGGCGGTGGCAATCACCCGGTCATCGCCTGGGGTCCGGGTCCGAAGGCGGGCTCAGCCCGTCTCTACTACATGGCGATGACGACGTTCGGCGGACGCTGCTGCTACCCGGGCATCTCCTCGAGCGACAATGAGGGCCGGACATGGTCGAAGCCATTCGTCTCACACGGGACCACTCCGTGGTTCGGTGGTTTCCCGGAGTTGTCGGTCGACGACAACATGGGCAGTCCGAACCATGGGGTCGTCTACGCGGCGTATAACTGGCCGAAGGATCCGAACAAGGGCCCTGGCCTGCGCTTGATGGCGTCGTCGGACTTCGGCCGCTCGTTCCACGGTGTCGAGGTCCCGGTGGCGAGGCCGCCGGCGGGCTACGGCGACACGTGGCGCATCGGCTACCGCATCCGCTCGGCACCGGATGGCTCCGCCTACGTCGCTTTCTACCAACGGGACGTTCGATCGTGGCACAAGGCCACGCTGTTCTCATACGGGGGCATGGCCAACGTCGGGAGGATCGGGTTTTCGGTGACCCGGTTCACCTATCACCCGTCCACTGGTCGCTTCTCGCTCGCACCGACCGTGTCAGCCGCACGCCTGCCGAAGACCGCGTGGAACCTCGGGAATGGCACGCCTGTCGCCGGCCTCACAGACCCGATGTGGGACGTCGGGTTCGACGTGGATCCGGCCACCGGGACCGTCTACCTGGCCACAGGCGTCGACGGCGCGATGCGTGTCTATCAAAGCACCGATCAGGGCGCTACGTGGACCTATCGGACCTTGCCTGCAGCGGCTCCGTACGCTGGCCGCGCCCAGCGATTGTTCCACCCGAACCTCCTGGTCGGCCATGGATTCATCATGATCACCTTGCACGCGACGGCCGGCGGGTCCGTCAGCAACGCCTACGCCGTCTCGTTCGATCACGCCATCACGTGGAGTCGCCCAACGGCGATGAGCGGAAGTCGTTGGCGTACGTCGAACATGGGTGGGACCTACAACGGCGTCGGCCTTCGCGAGCGAGCCGCGCTGACGGCCGACGGCACGCACGTGTTCGTGGCCTACGGCGATGGCCGACGAGCGGCAGGACATCACGGCTTTAGCGCCGTCTATGGCGACCTGCTTGCCGTCACGACGTCGACGCCGACGCCGACGCCGGTGCCCGATCCGACCCCATCGCCGTCCGTGGGTGTCACACCAGACCCGACACCGGAACCGACGCCTGTCGTCACGCCAGACCCGACACCGGAACCGACGCTTGTCGTCACACCAGACCCGACACCGGAACCGACGCCGACCTAGCGGCAGCCCTCGGGGCACGGACCGGTCAGGCCGTCACGACCTCGAGAAGCTCGATCTCCGCCGTCCTTGTCCGCGAGCGGAGTTCGCCGCACGCTGGGCACACGACGAGCGACGAACTGATGACATCGTCGTGGCCGAGACCGCCGCTGAACCCGCATGGACAGTCAAGCTGATCGGCGAACATCTCGGTCTCGAGCGTCGCGTCGGCGAGGGGCCCATCGGTGGTCAGGAGCGTGAACGCCTGACGCAGCGCATCCTCGGGAAGGGTCGATGCGTGCCGGACGCGGATGTGGCGGACCGGCTGTCCGCCCGCCTGGCGCTCGCACGCGCTCACCAGGTCCGCGACGAGCGAGACCTCATGCACCGATCGGCGCTCCGAGCAGATCGATCACGGCGTCGACCGCCGCCGGAAGGGCCGCCGCCACGACATCGGACAGGCCGTCACCAAGCTCCAGCGACGCGCAGCCGACGCTCACCAGCCAGGCGGGCGGCTGTGCGCCGTAGAGGGCCTGGCTGAGCGCCAGGAGTGTCTCGGGGGCCATATGGTGTGACGAGGCGGTCCCACCGGCGACAGGATCCAGGGCGGCGACGTTCACCCGGCCAGCGGGTCCGCTGACGGTGGCGTCCACGAAGACCACCGCCGAGGCGCGGCTGACATCGAGCGCGAACTCGGGTGTGAGCTGGTGGCTGCGCAGGACGTCGACGCCGCTCAGGCGCGGATCCGCGGCCAGTCGATCGGCGACCGACCAACCGACGCCATCGTCCCCGCGCAAGGTGTTGCCGTAGCCGATGACCAGCGGCCGAGCCATCAGCGCGCCAGTTCGGACAGGATCGCTCCGTCTGGGCCGCGCAACTGGAGGAGGAGCGGCATCTCGCCGACCGCGTGGGTCGAGCAGCTCAGGCACGGGTCGTAGCAGCGGATCACGGCCTCGACGCGGTTGAGCATGGGTTCGGTCAGTGCGGCGCTCTTGACGTAGCGCTTGGCCACCTGGAGCACGCTGCGGTTCATCGCGAGGTTGTTGTGGCCGGTGGCGATCACCAGGTTGGCCCATTGCACGATGCCGTCGTCGTCGACCTTGTAGTGGTGGAGGAGCGTGCCGCGCGGAGCCTCGGACACGCCGATCCCCTCGTTGCGGTTGATCCGTGCCTGCGAGCGGACGCGCGTCGACAGGATGTCCTCGCCGCGGAGGAGCTGCTCGATCCGCTCGGCGGCGTAGAGCATGTCGATCAGTCGCGCATAGTGGTAGTGGAACGAGCTGCCGGGCACGCGTCCCAGGCGAGCTCGGAAGCTGGCGAGCTCGGCGTCGGCGAGCGGCGTCCCGAGCTGGTCCGACACGATCAGCCGAGCCAGCGGGCCGACGCGATAGACGCCGTCCGGGTAGCCCAGGGCGGTCCAGTAGGTCGACTTCAGATACGACCACGGTTCGACCGCCTCACCGAGGTAGTCCTGGTACGTGCGCGGGTCGATGCGGTCGGCGAGCATCGCCCCGTCCGCGTCCATCACGCGCAGCTTGCCGTCGTAGTGGTCGACGTTGCCGTCATCGTCGACGAGGCCCATGAATGCCGAGCGGAAGTCACCGAACGAGGCCGCCTCGTCCTCCCAGTCCAGCAATGCGCCCGTGTACCACGTGATCGCGCGCTGGATGGCCGCGATGGCATCGGGGACCGTGGCAAGGATGCGGTCGCGGGTCTCCGCGCTGAGCGGCGACTCCACGCCACCCGGCACGACCCACGACGGGTGGATCCGCTTGCCGCCGAGCCACTCGATGATCTGCTGCCCGAACTTGCGGACGCCGATCCCGTCACGGGCGAGCTGCGGGTTCGCCTGCGCAACGCCCAGGATGTTGCGCTTGGCTGGATCGGCATCGAATCCGAAGAGCAGGTCCGGCGAGGACAGGTGGAAGAAGCTCAGCGCATTCGACTGGACGATCTGGGCAAGGTTCATCACGCGCCGCAGGTCGGCCCCGGTGGGTGGCGGTTCGACGGCGAGGATCTCGTCGCACGCCTTCGATGAGGCGATCAGGTGGCTGACCGGGCAGATGCCGCAGATGCGCGCCATGATCGAGGGCATCTCGTGGATCGGGCGGCCCTGGACGATGCGCTCGAAGCCACGGAACTGGGTGACGTGGAAATGCGCGTCGACCACCTCGCCGCGATCGTCGAGCTGGATGGTGATCTTGGAATGGCCTTCGATCCGCGTGATCGGGTCGATGACGATCTGGTCGGTCATGGCTGCCTCATCGCCCGAACCGGGCGCCGTGATGCGCTGGGACGCGTCCTTCGAGCAGGTCCACGAGGGCCTGGTAGATGAGGTCCGCGGAGGGCGGACAGCCCGGCAGGAAGACGTCGACGTCGACCACCGTGTGGACCGGCCGGGCGGTCGGCAGCAGGGCAGGGACGACCTGGCTGGGGAAGCCCGGGTTGAGGGTCACGTTCTCGATGTAGGCGCGCTCCAGCAGCGGCAGCGTCCCGATCGGATTGCGCATCCCCGGGACATTGGCCGTCACCGCGCAGTCGCCGAACGACACGAGGGTCTTCGTCCGTTCGCGCACCAGCCGGATCTTGTGAAGGTCGTCCTCGCTCGAGACCGCGCCCTCGACGAGACAGACGTCGACGTCCTCCGGGTAGACCTTGAAGTCGACGAGCGGGCTGTAGACGAGATCCGCGCGGTCCGTGATCTCGAGGAGCCGCTCGTCCATGTCGAGGAACGACATGTGACAGCCCGAACAGCCGTCCAGCCAGACCGTCGCGAGACGCGGCTTGCTCATGCCTCGGTCTCGCGGCCGAAGACCTGGAGGTAGGGCAGGTACGGCCGCCGTTCCTTGCTCCCCTCGGCGATCGAGCGGCCCTTCTCGAACAACGCCCCGGTCGGGCAGACCTGGACGCACTTGCCGCAACTGGTGCAGGTCGTCGATTCGCCCCATGGCGTGCCCATGTCGGTGATCACGCGCTCGCCGAGGCCCGAACCCATGACGCCCCACGTGTGGGCGCCCTCGATCTCGGCACAGACCCGCACGCAGCGGACGCACATGATGCAGCGGTTGTGATCGATGGCGAAGAGCGGATGGGTGGCGTCCACCGAGACCGCCGGGTTGATGACCGGGAGCTCGAAGTGGTCGACCTCGAGTTCCTCGCTCAAGTCCTGCAGCTCGCAGTGGTTGTTGGCGACGCAGACCGCACACACGTGGTTGCGCTCCACGAAGAGCATCTCGGTGAGCATCTTGCGGTACTCGATGAGCGGCTCGGAGTTCGTCGTGACGGCCATCCCCTCCGTCACTGCCGTGGTGCAGGCGGTGGTGAGCTTGTTCGAACCGGCGATCTCGACGACGCACATCCGGCACGATCCCGTGTCCGACAGGCCGTCCAGATGGCACATGGTCGGGATGTCGATCGAGTTCTCGGTGGCGACGTGGAGGATCGACTGACCCTCGGCACCCGCGACATCGACACCGTTGATCGTCAGCGTATGGACGGCTGTCATGCCAGGACTCCCTGCGGCTCGATCGCGCACACGCCGGCCGGGCATCGGCGTTCGTCGATATGGGCCATGTATTCGTCGCGGAAGTAGCGCAGGGTGGAGACGACCGGGTTGGGAGCGCCCTGCCCAAGTCCGCACATGCTCGTGCGCCGGACCATGTCGGCCAGCCGTTCGAGCTGGGCGAGATCGGCGCGCGTCGCGAGACCGCGCGTGATGCGCTCGAGGAGCATGTGCATCTGGGTCGTCCCGACGCGGCAGGGGACGCACTTCCCGCACGATTCCTCGCGGCAGAAGTCCATGAAGTACTTCGCCACGTCGACCATGCACGAGGTCTCGTCCATGACGATCATCCCGCCCGAGCCCATGAACGAGCCGACACCGATGAGCGACTCGTAGTCGACGGGCATGTCGAGGAACTGGGATGGGATGCAGCCGCCCGACGGGCCGCCCGTCTGGACCGCCTTGAACGCTCGCCCATCGACGATGCCGCCGCCGATGTCGAACACGATGTCGCGCAGGGGCGTCCCCATCGGGACCTCGATCAGGCCGGTGTTGACGACGCGGCCGGCGAGCGCGAAGACCTTGGTGCCCTTGCTGGTCTCCGTGCCGATGCCGGCATACCAGTCGCCGCCCTGGCCGATGATCGCGGGCACGTTCGCGAAGGTCTCGACGTTGTTGATGAGCGTCGGCCTGTCCCACAGGCCGGCGACCGCCGGGTAGGGCGGACGCGGGCTGGGCGTGCCGCGGCCGCCCTCGATCGAGGCGATGAGCGCGGTCTCTTCGCCACAGACGAAGGCACCGGCGCCGAGGCGGATCTGGACATTGAAGGCGAACTGCGTGTCGGCGACGGATGCGCCGAGGAGTCCGGCCCGCTCCGCGAGCCGGATGGCCGTCCGCAGGCGGCTCACCGCCAGCGGATATTCGGCCCGGCAGTAGATATAGCCCTCGGTGGCGTGGACGGCGTAAGCCGCGATGGCCATCCCCTCCAGCACGCGGTGCGGATCGCTCTCGAGGACGCTGCGGTCCATGAACGCGCCCGGGTCGCCCTCGTCCGCGTTGCAGATCACGTACTTCTGCGAGCCGACCGCCTTGGCGACGGTATTCCACTTGAGTCCCGTGGGATAGCCCGCGCCACCCCGCCCGCGCAGCCCGCTCTTGGTGATCTCGTCCCGGACCTCCGCCGACGTCATCGAGGTCACGACCTTGCGCAGAGACGCGTAGCCGCCGGCCGCGATGTAGTCGTCGAGGCTCTCGGGGTCGATCCGCCCGGAGTTCTCGGTGACGATCCTGACCTGACGGCCGAAGAACGCGGGCTGTTCGACGGGTTTCGTCTCGGTCGTCGTGGAAGCGAGGACGCCGAGGATCCCGCCGAGATCGTCGGGACTGACGTGCCTGAAGAGTTCACCGGTCTCCGGGATCTGGACGAGCGGACCCGCGGCACACAGGCCGAGACATCCGACGCGCTTCACCGCGACATCGGTCAGCCCGGCTTCGGCGATGCCGTCGGCGAGACCGAGGGCGACCTCGTGGGATCGCAGGGACAGGCAGCTGACCGCCTCGCAGACATAGGCCGAGACGCGCGCGGGTCCCTCGAGGACCGGCAGGTCGGAGCGACGGCGCAGGGTCGGCTTCTCGGGAGCGGGTCCGGTCGGTGCGGGTCCGGTCATAGCTGGGTCAGCCGGGCGACGAGATCCTGCGCGTTGACGCGGCCCTCGACCTCACCGTCCACGATGGCCGCGGGAGCAAGGCTGCACGCACCGAGGCAGCGCGCCGTCAGGAGGGAGAGGTGGCCGTCCGCGGTCGTCTCCTTCGGCTTGATGCCGAGGCCCGCGCGGATCGCGGCGAGGATCTCCGAGGCTCCGTTGATGTAGCAGGCGGTCCCGGTACAGACGACCGCGGTGTGCTCGCCCTGGGGCTTCATGGTGAAGTGGGAGTAGAACGTCGCCACGCCATAGACCGTGGACGGCGGGACCGCCAGGACATCGCTGACGAACGTCAGGGCGTCGTCGTCGATATAGCCGAAGGCTTCCTGGGTGGAGTGGAGGGCCTCGATCAGGGCCTCGGGCCGATTGCCCAGCCGCCGCATCCGGGTTTCGACGATGCGCCAGCGCTTGTCGTCGCTGGGGGCCGTCGGTCGCATGGGCAGGACTGGCATCACGCCGCCTCGCAGGGCATCCCTCGGTCGTCGCCGGGTCAACACTTCGTACTCCCCGAGATTAGCACTCGAGGCCCTTGGTCACCGACCGTGCGGACCTCGTCGGCCTTCCGGGAGCATCGCGGGTCTCTCGCCCGTTCGGCGTATCCTCGATGCATGTGCATCGCCTACCCGGGTCAGGTCGTGGAGATCGCCGGCGCGATGGCCGTCATCGAGACCGACCTGCGACGCCAGCGCGCGTCGCTCGTCCTCGAGCCCGAGACAGCCGTCGGTGACTGGGTCATCGTCTCCGCCGGGACGGTCCTCCAGATCCTCGACCCTCAGGAAGCCAGCGAGATCCGGGCCATGCTCGACGACGCGACGCGCGCCGACGCGGGTCTTCGATCGCTCGAAACGAACGCCGCCTCGCCCTTCGCGAGCGGCTGAGATGGAAGGACGGACCCACGCCGTGACCAGAGACCGCGCACCATCGTCCAGCCCCGCCATGAGGCGGGGCATCCTGCTCGCGCTGGGGACGGCGGCCATCAGCGGGCTGGCCATCTACCTCAATGGCTATGGCGTCAAGGCCGTCCCCGACGCCGCGGTCTACACGACCGCCAAGAACGGCGTCGCCGCCATCATCCTGGTCGCCCTGGCGCTGCGCTTCGGCGCCGTCCGCGAGCTCCGGACGGTCGATCCGCGCCGCCGGGTCGGCCTGGTCGCGATCGCGATCATCGGCGGGAGCATCCCGTTCGTGCTGTTCTTCAGCGGGCTGGCCCTCGCGACCGCCCCGACCGCGGCCTTCATCCAGAAGACGCTCTTCATCTGGGTCGCGTTCATGGCCGTGCCGCTCCTCGGCGAGCGCATCGGGCTGGTCCAGATCGGCGCCCTGGCTACCTTGCTCGTCGGTCAGGCGCTCATCGCGCCACCGACCGGTCTGGGCTGGGGGACCGGCGAGACGATGATCGCCGCCGCGACGCTCCTCTGGTCGGTGGAGATCGTGCTCGCGAAGCGGCTCCTGACCGGCGTTTCGCCGCAGCTG
Organism: Candidatus Limnocylindrales bacterium; assembly: GCA_038327765.1. Lineage (GTDB taxonomy): Bacteria > Chloroflexota > Limnocylindria > Limnocylindrales > CSP1-4 > SPCO01. Next base: position 14,856 of record JBBQLI010000067.1, read on the forward strand.
CTGGGGGCCGCCCGGATGGGTCTTGGCGTCGTCTTCCTCATCGGCTACCTGGCCCTCAGCGGCAAGCTGGGAGGTCTGGCCTCCATCGGTGGCACGGCGTGGCTCTGGATCCTCGTGACTGGCGGGCTCCTGGCCGGCTACGTCTCCACCTGGTTCGCCGCCCTGCGACTCGCCCCGGCCACCACGGTGACCAGCGTCCTCGTCGTCGCGGCGGTCGTGACCGGTGTGCTGACGACCATCTCGCGCGGGACTGCCCCGGATCCGCTCGTCATCGGCGGGTACCTCCTCGTGATCGCGGGCGCAGGGGTGGTCGTCACGCTCAGTGCGCTTCGGCCCGGGGGATCCCGTGCGGCAGCCACCGGCGTCTGATCGCTCGGGCGCTGCCCACGGCCGGCCGGTCGACGGACCGCTCCTCTTCGCGCGCTATGCCTACGGGCCTAACCGGCTCGGCCTGTGCGGGCCGGACGATGCGGCAGGGCTGTTCGGCCAGGGCACACAGGGTGGCGACCAGCGGGAGTTGCGCGAGCTCGCGGTCGGCTTCACCGGCGCGTACCCGTATCTCGAGCTGATCGCGCGGTCGAACGGGATCGAGGACCCGCTCGACCGGCGGGTCGTCGATGCCTACTGGCTGGGCAGCCCACTGCTGGACTCGGTGACGGCGAACCAGCTCGCGGATTCCCTGCGGTTCCGCTTCCGTCCCAAGCTCGGTCGTTCCACCTGGTCCTGGCTGGAATCCAGTGCCCCTGCCGGTTCCAAGCCGTGTCATGCCTTCCATGTGCTCGACGTCTTCCCGAAGGTGGGCCTGATGCGCAGCGAGCAGGTCGACAAGGTGCTCGAAACGATGGATTCGTGTCGCATCCGGTGGGGGCGGGTCATCGAACGCGACGGCGACGCCCTCATCGTGAATGCCGTCCCACTGGCGCTGGTCGATGGGCAGCTGGCCTTCGGCCCGGCGCGCCGTGAGCGCATCTCGGCGTGGCGAGAGGGTCAGGGCTTCGTCGGGGAGGTGGTGGCCGACGACGTGGTCTCGATCCACTGGGACTGGGCGTGCGACGTCCTCGACTCGGACGCACTCCAGCGCCTGGTCAGCTGGACCGGACGCGAGCTGGCGGTCGCCAACGCGACCATCTGATCAGACGGGCCGATCTCAGCGGCAGGCATCCCGACACACCGACCGGTTCACGGGACGATGGCCGACTCGAGCGTGCTCGGCGTGCTCCACGAATGGAGCGCCTTCATGTAGTTGGCTCGCTCGAAGGCGGCCGGATCGGCCACGGACGCCTGGCTGGCGCTGCCGCGGAGCTGGGCCACCGATTCGTAGTCGTGGTCGACCATCCAGGTGCGCAGCTCCGACTCGACGGTCCGGACGTGGTCAGGACCCCAGCGCAGCACGGCTGAGGTCATCATCGCGACGTCCGCCCCGACCATGAGGACCTTGAGCGCATCCGTCCCGGACGAGATCCCGGAACTCGCCGCGAGCCCCACGGCCGCGCCCAGCTGCGGTCGCAGGACCGCGATCCAGAGCACCGGCAGCCGGACCTCCCAGGGTCGGCTCAGCTCCACCCGGTTGACGACGTCGAGCGTCTCGAGATCGAGGTCCGGCTGGTAGAACCGGTTGAACAGGACGAGGCCGTCCGCCCCGGCCCCGACAGCTCGCGCGGCGAACTGCGCCAGTGCGCTGTAGTACGGGCTCAGCTTCACGGCCAGGGGGATGGTGACTGCGGCGCGCACCGCGGAGATCAGGGCGAGATCGGCCGCTTCCATGTCGGCGGCACTCTGGCGCGGATCGGTCGCGACGCGGTAGACATTGAGTTCGAGCGCGTCGGCCCCGGCATCCTGGATCCGGGTCGCGTACTGGACCCACGCGCCGGTCGAGGTCGCGTTGAGGCTGGCGATCACCGGGATGGTCGCCGCGTGCTTGATCTGCTCGAGGGTCCCCAGGTAGCGATCCCCGACGCCCGCCATCGCCCCGGTCGCCGGGAAATAGTCAAGGGCCTCGGCGAACTGGTTCGTGCCGGCTTCGAGCGAGCGAACGAACTCGAACTCCTCGTTCTGGATCTCTTCCTCGAACAGGGACGGCAGGACGATGGCGCCCGCGCCGGCCGCTTCGAGACGCTTCGCGATCGCAGGGTCCCCGGTCAGCGGTGATGCCGAGGCGACGATCGGGGATCGAAGGGTCAGGCCCAGATAGTCGGTGCGCAGGTCGACGGTCATGCCGGCAGCTCCTCGGTGTCGCTCACCGGAGCGACGACATCGTCGGCCGGCAGCGGGTCGGCCATGGCAAGATGCGGGACGCTCCGGTGCATCCCGGACAGCTGTTCGTAGTAGCGCCATCGCTCGTCGGCGTCAGCCTGTGCCAGCACCGCCAGCTCGGCAGCTCGTTCGGGCCGGGTCCGCTTGAGGGTCGCGAACCGCGTCTCGGTGGCCATGAACTCGGCGACCGGGATCGACGGCGGCTGCGAGTCGAGCTTGAACGGCTGGCCGTCTGCGATCTCGCTGGGATGGAACCGATAGAGGGGCCAGTACCCGCTGCGGACGGCGTCCTTCTGGTGGGTCATCGAGGTCGACATGTCGATCCCGTGCGCGATGCAGGTGCTGTACGCGATGACCAGCGACGGACCCGGCCACGCGGCGGCCTCCAGGAGCGCCTTGGTCGTTTGGGCGTCGTTGCCGCCCATCGAGACCTGGGCGACGAAGACGTTCCCATACGACCGGGCGATCGCCCCGAGGTCCTTCTTGCCGGTCGCCTTGCCGGCCGCCGCGAACTTCGCCACGGCGGCGCGCGGCGTCGACTTCGAGGCCTGTCCGCCGGTGTTCGAATAGACCTCGGTGTCGAGCACCAGGACGTTCACGTTGCGCCCGGAACTCAGGACGTGATCGAGGCCCCCGAACCCGATGTCGTAGGCCCAGCCGTCGCCGCCGATGATCCAGATGCCCTGTTCCACCAGGTCCCCGGCGAGTGCCAGCAGTTGCTGGGCATCGGCACGAGAGGGTCCGCCGATCGCCTCGAGCCGCTCGCGCAGCCGGGCGACACGGTCACGTTGTGCCGCGATCTCGGCCTCGGTCTCCTGGGTCGCCTCCAGCAGGTCGCGCACGAGATCCTCGCCGACCTCTGACGCGAGGCGAGTCAGGAGCAGGCGGGCATGGCCACCCTGAGCGTCGAGCGCCAGACGCATCCCAAGACCGAACTCGGCGTTGTCCTCGAAGAGGGAGTTGGCCCATGCCGGTCCGCGTCCCTGGGCGTTGACCGTCCACGGCGTGGTCGGCAGGTTGGCGCCATAGATGGACGAGCAGCCCGTGGCGTTGGCCACGATCATGCGATCGCCGAAGAGCTGGCTGACCAGCCTGAGATATGGCGTCTCGCCGCAGCCTGCGCAGGCACCCGAGAACTCGAACAGCGGCTCAAGGACCTGCGAGCCCTTGACCGTGTCGTGCGGGAGCAGGCTGCGGTCCAGGGGCGCGATCGTCTGGAAGAAGTCCCAGCGCGGCCGCTCCACGTCCCGGTGCGCCTCGACGGGCTCCATGTTGATGGCCTTGTGGCGGACCTCGGTCTTGCTCTTGGCCGGACAGACGTCCACGCACACGCCGCAGCCGGTG
>JBBQLI010000068.1:0-17432 GCA_038327765.1 Candidatus Limnocylindrales bacterium
GAGGTTGCAGGTGCCAGCCACCACGGCGTCCGTCAGGACCGTCGAGTGGAGGCCAAGGTGGGCATCGGCGGCCCGGAGCAGGCGATAGAGGTCCATGTCCTTCACGACGGTCAACGCGGGCGGCGCGTATCCGCCCGCGCGCGCAAGGCCGTCGAGGAGCGCACGGTACGGGCCGTCATCGCGTTCACCGGGATGCTGCTTGATCACCACATGGATGCCGTCCAGCGGGCCACCGAGACAACGTTCGAGCATGTGGACCAGGTGCGATCGTCGCACGAATGGGGTGTGAACGGTCGAGACGACGAGCATGCGCTCATCGCGACCGATCCCCAGCTCGGTGCGGACACGGTCACGGTCGTCGTCCTGCGGTGATGCCCCAGGCTCGGCGTCCAGGTCCAGCCGGGGAGAGCCCGCCACCTCGACCTGGCCGTCCCCATATCCGAGGCTCTCGAGGACGCGACCCTCGTAGGCACCGAACACGAACGTGCACGTCGGGCGGACCAGGTGCGGGTGGCGCCGGTTCGCGTAGCCTGGATGAGCGGGATAGAGCACGCCATGCTGGAGCGCGAACGTCGGGATCCCGGCACGGGCGCCAGCGAGGAGCCAGGGGATCCGGTGTCCCTCCTGTGTCATCAGCAGGGCGCTGGGGCGCGTCTCGCCGAAGAACCGCTCGACTCGTGCGAGCTCGCGGACATCCGTGGCGACGACGCGCTCGGCCAGGTCGCGCAGCCTGGCGGTCATCACCGCGGCGATGTCCGCGCCGTCGAGCGACAAGGGGGGCGGGGACAGCGCATCGAGCCGGCGGAGCACGGCCTCGACCGCGCGCTGCGCTCGCGTCTCGTCTGCAGGACGCCCGTAGCGCGTCTGGAGGAGATAACTCGGCAAGAGACGCTCGTCCTGCTGGACGAGCGCATGGTCGTCGTCGCGGCCCCGGGCCATCCCCCAGCCCAGGGTGATGGGTTCGAACCCTCCGTCGCGGAGCGCAGGGATCACGGCGCCCAGGTTCGGATCGCGACGCTGCCCGCCATCGCGCGCGCCGATGCGCTGATAGCTGCTCGGCAGCGTCAGGACCACCACCCGCGGGCCGTCCAGCCGCGCCAGCCGCGCCAGCCGCTCGCCCAGGAACGAATCCCAGCGACGCCGCTCGGCTGCCGCAGAGACGGAGCGGCCCGGCCGGATCCAGCGGAAGAGACGGCGCAGGACCGGCGGCACGAGTCGTGATCGACCAGGCGTCCGCTCGGCGGCCGGTCCAGGATCGACCTCGTCGGTCTCGCGGGTCACGTGGACGGGCCGCCCGAGGCCGCGCACGACGTCGATCAATGCATCCTCGACCGCAGGCACGGAGACGGCCGTGAACGCGCCATCGCTCTCAAGCTGGGCGAGCGCGTACCGCCACAGAAGCCGCTCGTGCACCAGGTGCCACAGGTTCTCGCGCAGGCGGTACCAGTACGTGACGCCCTCGACATCGATGAGGTCCGCCAGACCGCCGGCGTCGGCCCATGCGTCGAGCAGGCGCAGCGATTCGCCGAAAAGGTCGTGCCCTTCGACCGCGGCCGCAAATGCGGGTCGCAGCCCGATGACATCGGGCCGCTCACCCGGCCCGGGTGTCCATGCCGTATCGAGGACGACCGTGACGTTCCCAGGCCGGAGCGGAGGCGCATCCGCTGGGGTCGGGACGAAGGTCAGGAGCCGCCCATACGTCGACGCCAGTCGAGGGTCCGTGGCGGGCGACGAACTCGGTTCAAGCACGGGCATCGGCCCTCAGGGGTGGGGGTCGCACGCGAGAGGCGGGGCCATCTATCCTAACCCACGGACCATTCGTCAGCCGTGCCCGAGCGCTCCCAAGGGAGGTCGTCATCCGTTCCCGACTCGCTTCGTCGCGTCGGATCACCCTGCTCTACCGACGCACGCGAGCGCTCGTTGCCCGCCTTCGCACGGGTTCCCCGTGGAAGGGCACGGCAGGACCGCCGTCAGCCGGCTACGGCGTGACGATGCTGCGGCGGGTCACGCCGGTCGCCTCGACGCGCTCGGGCTACCGCCTCAACCTGGTCGTGCCGACCGTCGACGCGGCCAGGACGTTCGGCGGCATCCGGACCGCCCTGGACCTGTTCGAGGCGGTCGGCGCCAGCACGCCGGAACGCCGCATCATCTCGCTCGCGGGCAGCGCAGCCGATGCCGACGCTGCCGTCCACGGGTACAGCGTGGTCGGCGAGGGCAGCGATCCAGCGATTCCGCTGCAATTTGCGCCCCTCGAACACCAGGGAGCGCAGCTGGCGGTGCGCGACGAGGATGTGTTCATCGCGACCTTCTGGACCACCGCGGAACTGGTCGCGCGGATCCGACACTGGCGGGCGAGTCCCGTGGCCGGGACACCTCTATCCGCGTACATCATCCAGGACTACGAGCCGGGCTTCTACCCGTCGTCTGCCCTCTCGATGCTGAGCGGGGCGACCTACGCCCATACGGACGAGACGATCGGTGTGTTCAACACGTCCCTGCTTCGCGATTCGTTCCATCGCCGCGGCATCGGCTTCCCGCGCGAGTTCACCTTCGAACCGCGGATCCTCGACCGACTTCGCGCGGCCATGAGTGATCCGCCCACGGCTCGCGTCCGGACGATCGTGGTGTACGGCCGCCCCGGGACACCGCGGAACGCCTTCCCCGCGATCGTGGACGGGCTTCGCGCATGGCGCGCGACCGATCCGGCGGCTCATCGATGGACGGTCGTGTCGGTGGGTCAGACCCACCCGCAGATCGATCTGGGGTCAGGACTGACCCTCACGTCGCTCGGCAAGCTCGACATCGGCGCCTATGGGGCGCTCCTGCGCCGATCCGCCATCGGGATCTCGTTGATGGTCTCACCACATCCGAGCTATCCACCGCTCGAGATGGCCCACCTTGGGATGCTGGTCCTGACGAACGGCTTTGACGGCAAGGACCTCTCGACCTGGCATTCGAACATCCACTCGCTCGACGACATCTCGGCGGAAGCCATCGCGACCGAGCTCACCGCATCGTGCCGCCGGTTCGAGGCGGACCCTGTGGTCGGCGCGACGGGGCGGGCACTGCGACCCGAGTTCCTCGCGACCGATGTGGCATTCCCGTTCGCAGACGAACTGGCCGCGGCGCTTCGCGCGTCGGTCCCCGGCACGCCGGGCCTGGATCAGGACGGGCTGGTCACCGGCTCGGTCGCGGGCGATCCCACTCGCTCGTAGCGGTACCCGAGATCGCGCATCGTCGCGGGGTCGAGGATCCGCCGGCCATCCACCACGACCGCTCGCGCCATGGTCGTGCGCGCCTTCGCCCAATCGAGTGTCCTGAACTCGGGCCACTCGGTGGCGATCACGGCCGCCTCGACGCCGGCAAGGGCGTCCGCGGCGGTTTCGTGGACGATCAGACCGGGGAGCACCCGCGCCGCCCGCTCGGCCGCCGCCGGATCGTACGCGTGGACGATCGCGCCATGCTCGAGCAACCAACCGGCCAACCCGACCGCAGGGGAGTAGCGGATGTCGTCCGTCCCCGCCTTGAAGGCCAGCCCCAACACCGCGATCGAGCGGCCCGCGACGCCACCCACGGTCTGGTCGACCCGTTCTGCGAACAGGCGCTGGTGGGCCAGGTTGGCCTGGGTCGCGGCCGAGGTCACGTGCATGTCGAGCCCGCGCTCGAGGCCGGACAGCGCGATCGTCTGGAGCTCCTTCGGCAGGCAGCTCCCACCGAACCCGAAGCTGGGACGGAGATAGGTCGAACCGATCCGGGGATCGAGGCCGATCCCGTCCATCACCGGCCCGATGTCCGCGCCGGCTCGCTCCGCGAGGCTGGCCATCTCGTTCGTGAAGGAGATCTTGAGCGCAAGGAACGCGTTGGCGCCGTTCTTGATCAGCTCGGCCTCCTCGAGCGTCACCAGCCGCAACTCCGAGCCCAACGAGCCGAAGACCTCGACCAGCGCGGCCTCGGCAGCCGGATCGGCGTCGCGCGAACGTCCGATGACCACACGACTGGGTGTCTCGAAGTCGCGCAGGGCGGATCCCTGGGAGAGGAACTCGGGGACGATGAAGAAGCGCGGCTCATCGGGGATGCGGTGCTCGCGGAGCAATCGCTGCGAGGTGCCGACCGGCATGGTGCTGCGGACGACGATGACGCGCGGTGGCTGCATGCCCGCGAGGTCCGCCAGCACGGCTTCCACGGCCTGCATGTCGGCATGGCCATGGTCGTCGATCGGGGTCCCGACGCAGATCAGCACGATCCCCGATGTCGTCTCCGTGGTGTCCTCGTGGACCGTGAGGTCGCCGCGTGCGATCGCGGCGGTCAGAGCCTCCTGGACGCCGGCTTCGGTGAACGGCACGCGGCCCTGGCGCAGAGCCGCAAGGCGGACCGGGTCGGTCTCGACCAGTTCGATCGCGTGCCCCATCCCAGCCAGACCCACCGCGCTGACCAGGCCGACGTAGCCGGCACCCACGACGGCGATCGACCTGCGGGACGTGGTGCGAGCGATAGGCATCGGGGACCTCACGGACCGGAGAGGAGGTTGGGGCCGCCCGGACGCCATCATCCTAGCGGAATCGTCCTTCGGTCGACGATGTGAGGGCAGCCGCTGCTACCATCGGCCCCCATGTCGGACCCGCAGCGCTACTACCTCACGACCTCGATCGCCTACGCGAACAACAAGCCGGGCCTCCACACCTTGTACGAGGTGATCGGGGCGGATGCCATCGCGCGCTGGCACCGCATGCTGGGCGACCGGACACGATTCCTGACCGGCACGGACGAACACTCGATCAATATCGCCCAGGCCGCCCTCGACGAAGGTCGACCGACGCGGGCCTTCGTCGACGAGAAGGTCGCGCTCTTCAAGGCGGCGGAGGACGGCCTCGGCATCGCGCCGGACCGTTTCATCCGCACCACGGATCCCGATCACATCCGCGCCGCGCAGGAGATGGTCCGCCGCGCGTACGCGAACGGCGACCTGTATGTCGGGACGTACGAGGGCTGGTACTGCCCGAGCGAGGGCTTCCGCAACGCGACCGACGTGGTGGAGACGGCCCGCGGGACCATCTGCCCGAACCATCCCGAGGTCCCGCTCCAGTGGCTGACCGAACAGAACTGGTTCTTCCGTCTCTCCGCCTACCAGGAGCGACTCGAGGCCTACTACGCGGAACATCCCGGTTTCGTCCAGCCGGAACATAGACGTAACGAGATGCTCGGGTTCATAAGGGGTGGTCTCGAGGATTTCTCGGTGTCGCGCGAGCGGACGCCCGGCGACTGGGGGATCCCGTTCCCGATCCGCGAGGACGGCTCGTCCTCGCTCCTCCCCGATGGGACGTGGGATCCAGCCGCCGGCAAGATCTACGTCTGGTTCGATGCCCTCATCAACTACATCACGGGCGCCGGGTTCCCGGACGACCCCACGATGTTCGAGCGGTGGTGGCCGGCCGACCTGCACGTGATCGGCAAGGACATCGCCCGGTTCCACACGATCTTCTGGCCTGCGATGTTGTGGAGTGCCGGCCTCGAGGCGCCGCGCCGGGTGTGGGTCCATGGCTGGTTGCTCGCCGCCGGCGGCGAGCGCATGAGCAAGAGCCGGGGCAACTTCCTCGACCCCAATGACTTCGTCGCGGCCTTCGGGTCCGATGGGGCACGCTACGTGGTCCTGCGCGAGGTCCCGTTCGATCGCGACGCGGAGGTGTCATGGGATTCGTTCGTGCGGCGCTACAACGCTGACCTCGCGAACGACTTCGGCAACCTCGTGAACCGGACCGTTTCGATGACGAACCGATATCTGGATGGGGAGCGGCCCGCGCCGCGATCCGCTGTCGATTCACCGCTGGCGGCAGGCTGGACCGGGACGCTCGCGCGGTACCAGGAGCGGCTGGAGTCGTGCCTGCTGCACGAGGCCCTTGCCGAGCTGTGGACCTTCGTTGGTGGGGCGAACAAGGCGGTCGATGCTGAGCGACCGTGGGATCTGAACAAGACGGCCAGGACGGGCGATGGCGCGGCCAGCGAACAGCTCCGGGGCGTGCTCGGCGACCTCATCGAGTCGTGCCGGCTTCTCGGTCTGGCCGCAGCGCCGTTCCTGCCCGCGACGGCCCCGCGCGTCCTGGCGCAGCTCGGGTTCGCGTATCCCTATGCGGTCGACGGGAGTGCCGGCCCCGCGATCCTCGGCGAGCTGGCGTGGGGCGCGCATGCCACCGAACGCGGGAAGGTCGCCGCGGCGGAGCCGCTCTTCCCACGCCTCGACGTGGAAGCACCGACGCCCGCGGGCGGCTGACGTTCGCGCGCGCCGGCTCCGCACGCTCCCGTGCACGCCCCGTGACGGCTCCGGTGCACGCCCCGTGACTGTTCGCGTGCACGCCCCGTGACGGCGCCGGTGCACGCCCCGTGACTGTTCGCGTGCACGCCCCGTGACTGACAGTCACCAGAACGGGGCCGAGGACCCGGCCGCGAGCCGTCGGGGGCCCGTTCGAGCGGATTCTGGCGACTGGTAGGCATCAGATCCTGCCCGAACGGCGGGTCACGGCGCCGTCGGGCCATTTCTGGTGACTCACAGGCACCAACCGGTTCTCCCGCCCACTGGTACCAACCGGTTCTCCCGCCCACTGGCGCCAACCGCTCCGCCCGCCCACCGGCGCCAACCGCTGCGCTCCGCCCGCCCACCGGCGCCCGCCCGCCGGCCCGGCGGAGCGGCGTGCCGCTCGTCCGCCGGCGCATCGACGCCGCGCCTACCATGAGGTCGTGCCCCTGATCGACAGTCACTGTCACCTCAACGCGGACCGCTTCGACGGAGATGTCGAGCTGGTCATCGGCGGGGCCCGGCTGGCGGGCCTCGAACGGATCATGGTCCCGGGCTGGAACGTGGCCTCATCGGCTCGGGCCCTGGCCCTCATCGATCGCTACCCATGGCTCGACGCCGCGGTCGGCGTCCATCCGCACGATGCGGCCAAGGTCGATGACGTGGGCTGGTCGGGGCTCGTCCGCGACGCGGCGGACGACCGCGTGCGTGCCATCGGCGAGACCGGCCTCGACTTCGACCGGGTCTTCAGCCCGATCCCGGACCAGGTGATCAACCTCCGCCGCAATCTCGCGCTGGCGCTCGATACCGGCAAGCCGGCGATCATCCACTGCCGCTCGGCGGACGGCCGGCACGATGCCCAGGACGCCCTCCTCGATGAATTCCGTCTGGCAGGCATCGGCGGCCCGACGTGGCTCGCAGCATTCGGGGACCGACCAGCGGCGATCATCCACTCGTATTCAGGTCCACTGGACTACGGTCAGGCCGTGATCGACCTTGGCCTCGCCGTCAGCTTCTCCGGTCTGGTCTTTCGAGCAGGGGAGGAGGCTTCCGCGGCGGTCGCGTCGCTGGTGCCACTCGATCGACTGCTGATCGAGACCGATTCGCCGTTCCTCGCGCCGCCGGGCGCCCCGCGCTCCCGCAACGAACCCGAGTGGGTGCGCGTCACAGCGGCATGGCTCGCCGAGCGCCGCGGGATCGCGCTCGACCGGCTCGGACCGCTCCTCGTCGCCGCCTACGACCGCACGATCCCGCGCGAAGGAAGGCCCACATGACCACGACGACCCGCATCCGATCCCTGGTCGGCGCCCTGGTCCTGACCGGCGCACTCGTCGCCTGTTCCACCGCGACCACACCGACCGCGGTTCCGACCGCGAGTCCCGCAGCGTCCGCCAGCGCGATCTCACCGACTCCGACTCCGACGCCGGTCGCCTCCGCGACACCGGAACCCAGCGCGCCGCCGTCAGCGACGCCTGCGGCGACCCCGAGCCCGAGCGCGACGGACTGTGCGATCACGCCCGTCACGTTCGCACCACCGTCCGACCGGCTGGTCGACGTCACGGTCGCGGCGACCGCCGGTGCCGATATCGTCACGTTCACGTTCGGACGCTCCTCGATCCCGGCGAACCCGGCCGGAGCCCCGACGGGCGCGCTCCACGTCGCCGCGCAGCCGTACACGATGGCGGGCAGCGGCCTGTCGGTCGCGGTGGCCGGGGAGCAGGTGCTCGACCTCGTCTTCGACCACATGTCGATCGTCGCGGACACGGGCGACCCGACGTTCACGGGCGAACCCACGTTGACATCGTCCGGTCGCGCGTTCCGCAGCGGGGTCCTGTACGACGCCTCCGAGGGGCACCAGAACTGGTATCTCGGGTTCGATGGCCCTGGCTGCGTGACGCTCACGCGAAGCGGCTCCACCGTCATCGTCGCCTTCGCCCACGGCTGACCCACACGGGTGGGGCGGGGGGATTTGACAGGGCCGCCCCGCGTTCGCTAGTCTCCGTATTAGCACTCTCCATGCGAGAGTGCCAAGCATCGCCGGACCGCAACCCAGCGAGCCCCGAACCGCGCCGGCCCACACACGGACCGGCGGACCAGCGGGACCCGGACGCACCGGCGGCGCGACCACATGAGGATATGGGGACGTCGGTACGCCGGCCGCATGCGACCGGGCGACATCCCATCCGATCCACGACCGACGGCCGCCCGCGTGCGGCCGCGACAGGAGGAAGGCACGTTGGCCAAAGCCACAGCGAACGCACACAAGCTTCGCCCGCTCGGGGATCGCATCGTCGTCAAGCCGAGCGCACGCGAGGAGATGACCAAGAGCGGCATCGTCCTGCCGGACACTGCCAAGGAGAAGCCCCAGGAGGGGACCGTCCTCGCGGTCGGGCCCGGGCGCATCCTCGATGACGGCAAGCGCGAGGCGATCGACGTCAAGGCCGGGGACAAGGTCCTCTTCGCCAAGTACGCCGGGACCGAATTCAAGGTCGAAGGCGACGATCTCCTGATCGTCAGCCAGAAGGACATCCTGGCGATCGTCGAGGACTGACGGCCGTCAGGCCGCACCTCGACACGCCCCACTCCCTGGAGGGACACCCGAATTGGCTAAGCAACTCATCTTCGACGAGACGGCTCGTCGCTCGCTGAAGCGTGGCATCGATCGCCTCGCGGACGCCGTCAAGGTCACGATCGGTCCGAAGGGCCGCAACGTCGTCCTGGACAAGAAGTTCGGTTCGCCGACCATCACCAACGACGGCGTGACCATCGCTCGGGACATCGAGCTCGACGATCCGTTCGAGAACATGGGCGCGCAGCTCCTCAAGGAGGTCGCGACCAAGACGGACGACGTCGCCGGCGACGGGACGACCACCGCGGTCGTGCTGGGCCAGGCGCTCGTCAACGAAGGCCTTCGCGTCGTCACCGCAGGCGCCAACCCGATGGTCGTGAAGCACGGCATCGAGGCGGCGGTCGCGGCGATCGTCGAGGAGATCAAGAAGCAGTCCCGCCCGGTCAACAACCGGGAGCAGATCGCGGCCGTCGCCGCCATCAGCGCCGCGGATCCGGAAGTCGGCGAGATCATCGCCGAAGTGATGGACAAGGTCGGCAAGGACGGGGTCATCACCGTCGAGGAAGGCCAGAGCCTCGGCCTCGAGAAGGAATACACCGAGGGGATGCAGTTCGACCGAGGCTATCTCTCGGCGTACTTCGTCACCAACTCCGACCGGATGGAGGCTGTCCTCGACAACCCCCTCATCCTCATCACCGACAAGAAGATCTCCAGCGTCCAGGACATGCTCCCGGCGCTCGAGAAGGCCGTCCAGCTCGGAAAGCCCACGGTGATCATCAGCGAGGACGTCGACGGCGAGGCTCTCGCCACGCTCGTCGTCAACAAGCTGAAGGGCACCATCTCGGTCCTCGCGGTCAAGGCGCCGGGCTTCGGCGACCGCCGCAAGGAGATGCTGCGTGACATCGCCATCCTCACCGGTGGCACGGTCATCAGCGAAGAGATCGGGCGCAAGCTCGACTCCGTCACGATCGAGGACTTCGGCTCGGCTCGCCGCGTCGTGGCCACGAAGGACGACACGACCATCGTCGATGGCGATGGCAAGCCTGACCAGATCAAGGCCCGCATGAGCCAGATCAAGGCCCAGATCGAGGACACCACCTCGGACTACGACAAGGAGAAGCTCCAGGAGCGCCTTGCCAAGCTGTCCGGTGGCGTCGCGGTCATCAAGGTCGGGGCGGCCACCGAGGTCGAGCTCAAGGAGAAGAAGCACCGCATCGAAGATGCGCTCTCGACGACCCGTGCGGCCGTCGAAGAGGGTCTCGTCGCCGGCGGTGGCACCACGCTCCTCCAGGCGATCCCGGCGCTCGACAAGATCAAGCTCTCGGGTGACGCGCAGGTCGGTGTGGACATCGTCCGCAAGGCCCTCGAGGCCCCGGCCCGCCAGATCGCCGACAACGCCGGCGCCCATGGCGAAGTCGTGGTCGAGCACGTCAAGACACTGAAGCCCGGCTTCGGCTACGACGCCCTCAACGGCGAATACGGCGACCTCTTCAAGAAGGGGATCGTCGATGCAGCCAAGGTCACCCGCTCTGCGCTGCAGAACGCGGCGTCGATCGCGGCCATGGTCCTCACCACGGAGACCCTGATCACGGATCTCCCTGAGAAGACCTCGGGCGGCGCCGGCGGCGGCGATCACGGCCATGGCGGCGGAGGGATGGACTTCTAGTCCACCCGAACCCGAACGACACGCACGAACGAGCCCCGGCACCGCCGGGGCTCTTCGATTCCCGGCCGCCCGTCGTCGGCGGCACGAGTTGACAGGTCCCGCCGTCACGGCGAGGCTGGTCCCGGACGTCAACGACCCGACGGACCGGCGAACCGGGCCGCTCCCGCCGCGCCGCACCCGAAGGAGCCTCATGTCTCGCCGACTGCCCCCCATCCTCGCGCTCGGCGCGCTGGCCATCCTCGCCGTGAGCGCCTGTGGCGGCTCGAGCGCATCCGTGCGCACCGACCCCAAGGACATCCTGACCGCCGCGCTGAAGAGTGCGCAGTCGTCGACGTCGGTCCACATCGAGGCCACTGTCGACGGCTCGTTGTCCATCGACCTCACCAAGAGCGGGACCGGCACGCCGTTCTCGCTGACCGGGACCACGGCCATCGCCGACATCGATATCGCGAAGCAGGCGGCGCATGCCACGTTCTCGGCGCCGGCGTTGCTGGGTCTGTCGGGCGACCTGATCGTCATCGACGGCTCGACCTATCTCAAGAGCACCCTGACCGGGGATCAGTACACCCAGACCAAGGGCGCACTGGGACCGTTGCCGGTGGGATCGAGCGCCCCGCTGGACCTGGTGGCCCAACTCGACGCGATCCTGGCGAAGCCCGGCGTGGCCCCGACCAAGGGCGATGACGTCGCCTGTGGTGGCACGCAGTGCTACACGGTGACCATCGAGCTGACGCCGCTCGAGCTTGCGGCCCTGGGTGCCGATTCGGCCACGGCCACGTTGCCCGTCAACGTGTCCGACGCCACGCTCACGCTGCAGTTCCGGGTCGAGAAGGGCACCGATCACCTGGCCGGACTGACGGCGACCCTGGCCTCGCCCAAGGACGGCACGCTGAAGGTCGATCTCGTGCTTTCGAAGTGGGGTGCCGCGGTCACCATCACCGCGCCGCCGGCCGACCAGGTCAAGCCAGCGGGCTGACGCCTCGGCCGGGCGATAAGCCCGCCGACCTACAATGGAGAGGTGAGCCCCACCCGTCGTCGCCGGCCCGGCGACCCAACGCTCGACGACGCCATCGCGACGGCACTCGAACCCGTGGGGACCGCGTTCGCGGACCTTGACGACGCACCCCCGCCCGAGGACGAGCCGGTCTGGATGCGCGAGTCGGCCACCGGTCCGGCGAGCGACCCGGCCGTGCCAGCGCCCGTCCTGGACCCCGCGGCCATCGAAGCCCGGCGCACCCAGCGGATCGACGAGATCGTCCGGGCCCTGAACCCCGAGCAGGCACGCGCGGTCACCACGACCGAGGGCCCGCTCCTCATCCTCGCGGGAGCCGGGTCAGGCAAGACCCGGGTCCTGGCCCACCGCATCGCGTACCTCGTCGGGGTCAAGGGCGTCGCGCCGTGGCGGATCCTGGCGGTCACCTTCACCAACCGCGCCGCGGCCGAACTGCGCGAGCGGATCATCAGCCTGGTCGGCGAGCCCGGTCGCGACGTCCAGGCCGGCACGTTCCACGCCCTCTGTGCGCGGGTGCTCCGCCAGGACGGGGATGCCATCGGGATCGACCGTCGGTTCGTCATCTACGACACCGACGACCAGCAGGCGCTGATGAAGCAGATCCTCAAGGAAGAGGACATGCCGCTGACCGGCGAGTTTCGGCCGAGCGCGGTCCTCGGGGCGATCAGCCGCTCCAAGAACGAGATGCTCGACCCGACCTTCCTGAGCGAGAACGCGTCGAACCATCGCGAGCGAACGATCGCCCGGCTTGCGACGCGCTACCAGGAGCGCTTGCGCAAGGCGAAGGCCGTCGACTTCGACGACCTGCTGCTGGAAGCGGTGCGCCTGTTCGATGAGGCACCCCAGGTGCTCGCGAAGTACCAGGAGAAGTGGCGCTACCTCCACGTCGACGAATACCAGGACACCAACCGCGCGCAGTACCTGTGGGTCAAGGCGCTCGCCGCGAAGCACGGCAACCTGTGCGTGGTGGGGGACGACGACCAATCGATCTACTCGTGGCGTGGCGCGGACCTGCGCAACATCCTGGACTTCGAGCGCGACTGGCCGACCGCCACCGTGGTCAAGCTGGAACAGAACTACCGCTCCACCCAGCTCATCCTCGACGCCGCCCACGCCGTGGTCTCGCGCAATACCGCGCGCAAGGACAAGAAACTGTGGACCCAGAACGCAGGCGGAGTCAAGATCCAGCGTTTCGAGGCCTACAACGAGGAAGAAGAGGCCGAATGGATCGCCCGCCAGGTCGAGGGGCTGTGCGGCGGCCGCGGGAGCATCCTGACCCGGCGGGCGGACGAGACCGACGACCTGGGCGAACGCGTGCGCGCCCGCGACATCGCCGTCATGTACCGGATGAATGCTCAGTCACGCGCCATCGAGGAATCGTTCCTGCGCTACGGGATCCGCTACCAGCTGGTGGGCGGCACGCGGTTCTACGCCCGGCGGGAGGTCAAGGATGCGCTGGCCTACCTGCGGATCCTGCGGTCCGATACGGACAGCGTCAGCTTCGAGCGGATCATCAACGTGCCGGCTCGCGGCATCGGCGACAAGACCATCGAGGGGCTCCGACTGGCGGCCGCCCGGGAAGGCGGCTCCACGTGGTCCGCGATCGAGGCGGCCGCGAACGGGACGCTCGACGGGATCGGGCCGCGGGCACGCAGCGCATTGGCCGATTTCGCGGGGCTGGTCCGGCGGCTGCGAACCCGGGTCGGGCTGCTGTCGCTCCCTGAGCTGTTCGACGAGTCACTCGAAGCGTCGGGCTACCGCGCGATGCTGGCCGACGGCTCCGAGGACGGCGAGGAACGCTGGGCGAATCTGCTCGAGCTGCGCGCGGTCACGACGCGTTACGACGACCTCACCCCGGATGACGCCCTTGACCGGCTCCTCGAGGAGACCGCCCTGGTCGCCGATCAGGACTCGTACGAAGGCGACGCGGACGCGGTCACCCTGATCACGCTCCACGCGGCGAAGGGCCTGGAGTTCCCGGTCGTGTTCATCGCCGGGCTCGAGGAAGGCCTCTTCCCGCACAGCCGCGCCCTCGATGACGAGAAGGAACTCGAGGAGGAGCGTCGGCTGGCGTATGTCGGGATCACTCGCGCGAAGCGGCGGCTGTTCCTGTCGCACGCGTGGCGCCGCGCGACGTGGGGGATGGGTCAGGCCGCCGTCCCGTCCCGCTTCCTCATGGAGATCCCGGCCGAGCTGATGGTCGGGCCACAGTTGAGTGCCGGTTCTGACGATCGCGACCTCGACCTGGACCTCGTCTTCGGTGCCAGGCGGGCCAGCAGGTTCGGCACGCCGATCCGCGGCGGGACAGGTGGAGCCTTCCGTCAGGGCAGCGGCCGACCAGGCGCACCCGCGGCAGGCGAATCGTTCCGTCCGTCGCGGGACCTTGCCGCCAAGCGCGAGGCCTACGCAGATGGCGCCGCATCGGGTTCGCTCAGTCGGCCGCTCCCGGCCTGGGACGATGACCTCGACGCCGCCCCGCGACCCGCACGGACGCGACCGGCTGCGCGACCGGTCATCCCTGGTGAGCGGCGCTATCGCGACGGCGACCGCGTCAACCACGGACGCTGGGGTGACGGCATCGTCGTGACCTCGAAGCTGACCCGCAGCGACGAGGAGGTGACGGTCGCGTTCAAGGACCCCTCGGTCGGCCGCAAGCAGATGCTGGCCAGTCTCGCGAACCTGGAGATCGTCGGCTGATGGACGAGGTCGTCACGCTCGCCGACTTCGAGCCGCTCGCCCGGGCGTCGATGGACCCGGCCGCCTTCGACTACGTGGCCGGCGGGGCCTGGGACGAGATCACCCTCGCCGACAACGTGGCCGCTTGGCAGCGCCGGCGCCTGCGCCCGCGGGTGCTCGTCGACGTCACCGATGTGGACCCATCCACCACGATGCTCGGTCACGCCTCCAGCCTGCCGCTCGCGATCGCCCCGATGGCAGCCCATGGTCTGGCCCACCCGGAGGCCGAACTGGCGAGTGCCTGTGCCGCAGCGGCAGCCGGCGTGCCCTACACGCTGTCCACGACCTCGTCACGGTCGATCGAAGACGTCGCCGCCGCCGCGCCAGATGGCGTCCGCTGGTTCCAGCTCTACGTGCAGGCCGGGCCGGCGATCACTCGATCCCTGGTCGAGCGCGCGGCAGCATCCGGCTATCGCGCCATCGTCCTGACGGTCGACCTGCCGCTGCTCGGTCAGCGCGACCGCGACCGACGGAACGGGTTCCGACTCCCGACGCTCGGCAACTTCACGGACACGCCCGCGACCCACGGTGGCCATGTTCCCGCGTCCCTCATCCCGTACGACTCCAGCGAGAGCGCGGGGCTGACCTGGCGGGACCTCGCCGTCATCCGCGGCTGGTCGTCACTGCCGCTGGTGCTCAAGGGGATCCTGACCGCGGAGGATGCCCGGCTCGCCGTCGAGCATGGGGTCGATGCGATCGTGGTCAGCAATCACGGCGCGCGCCAGCTGGATCGTGTCGAGGCCACGGTGGACGCCTTTCCGGGCATCGCGGCGGCCGTCGCTGGTCGCATGGAGTTGTGGATCGACGGCGGGGTCCGACGGGGGGTGGATCTCGCCATCGCCCGCGCGATGGGGGCACAGGGCGTGCTGCTGGGACGACCGGTGTTCTGGGCCCTGGCGGCCGGCGGACAGGCCGGGGTCGAGCGAGCGCTCGCCATCCTGCGCGAGGAGTTCGAGGTCACGCTCGCGTTGCTGGGGACGCCGACGCCGGCCGATATCGGCCCGAGCCACCTCGTCGGCGGGGTGACCGACGGCCGCTGAACGAACCGCGAATGCGACCGGAGCGAGACCCTGCCGCTATCGACGGACAGGGTCGTTTCGGGGCAGGGTGGAGTCCGAGCGACCGGAGACGCCGGTCCGAAGAACCGCGCTTCTTCTCTTGTCACCGCGACCCTGAGGCTCTCATGTTCGACCGAACCCGCGCCCTCGATCTGATCGAGACAGCGATGGATACCGACCCCTTTTGCCCTGTCTGCAGCGCCCCTGCGACGGTCTCCGACCACCACGGCCACATCATGCTGGAGTGCTCATCCGCCAGTCAGCCCACCAGCCTGACCGCCCGGGTGGGGGCCGTGCTCCTGCCCCACCTGCGCCACGAGATCGTTGATCTCTCCGAGGGCGTCGCCGCCTGACCCGTCCTGCGCGGGACCGGCGCGTTCGGTACCCTCGCATGGATGGTCATCCAGCTGCCGCCGGTCGACCCGGCGCTTGTCTCGGTCGCCGCTGCGCTCGATGAGCGGGCTGCTGCCGCCAGGCACGCGGACCTTGCCGCCGAGATCGTGCGGGCGAACGAGCTGTACTACACGCAGGACGCCCCGGAGCTCAGCGACGCGGAGTACGACCAGCGGTTCCGCGAGCTGGTCGCGATCGAAACCGCGCATCCGTCGCTGACGACGCCCGACTCACCGACCCAGCGCGTCGGCGGGACGCCCGTAGGGACGTTCGATGAAGTCCGCCACGGGCGGCCGATGCTGTCGCTGTCCAACGCTTTCAGCCACGATGAGCTGCGCGCTTTCGATGCCCGGGTCCGCAAGGGCCTTGGCATGGCGGCCGCACCCGAGCCTGCCCGCGACCTTCGCTATGTCGCGGAACTCAAGATCGACGGCCTGGCCATCAGTCTCCACTACGACCACGGCCGGTTCGTCCAGGGCGCCACCCGCGGCGACGGGACCACCGGCGAGGACGTCACGGCCAACCTGCGCACCATCGCGGTCATCCCGACCCGGCTGACCGAACCCGGGACGCTCGACGCGCGCGGCGAGGTCTTCATGCCGAAGGCCGAGTTCGCGCGGATCAACGCCGAGCGCGAGGAGGCGGGCCTGGCGCTGTACGCCAATCCTCGCAACAGCGGAGCGGGCTCGCTCCGCCAGATCGATCCGTCCGTGACGGCCGGTCGCAAGCTGTCGTCGTGGTTCTACCAACTGGTCGAGGAGGGATCGCCGGCGACCACCCAGAGCGCGGCGCTGGCACGGCTGGCCGCCCTGGGTCTGCCGGTCAATCCCGATCGCGAGCCGGACCTCGACATCGAGGGTGTCATCGCCTTCACCGAACGCTGGCGCGACGCTCGGCACGCCCTGCCGTACGAGACGGACGGGGTGGTGGTCAAGGTGGATCGCTTCGACCAGCAGGAGCGACTCGGGATGGTGAGCCGGGCACCGCGCTGGGCCATCGCCTTCAAGTTCCCGCCCGAACAGGTCCACGCGTTCGTCGACGACATCGTCGCCTACGTTGGGCGCACAGGGACGCTGACACCCGTGGCCCACATGATCCCGGTCAAGGTGGCCGGCTCCACGGTGTCGCGCGCGACCCTCCACAACCTTGATGAGGTTCGCCGCAAGGACATCCGGATCGGCGACTGGGTGGTGCTCCAGAAGGCGGGTGACGTAATCCCCGAGGTCGTCGGGCCAGTCCTCGAGCGGCGAGCCGGCAGCGAACGAGAGTTTGTCATGCCGGAACGATGCCCCGTCTGTGACACCCCGGTTGTCCAGGACGAGGGCGCGGTCCGGGTCTACTGCCCGAACACGCAGTGTCCCGCTCGACGTGCCCAGGAATACGGGCACTTCGTGGGTCGTGGCGGGATGGATATCGAAGGCGCCGGCTGGGCGGTCCTGACCCAGCTGCTGGAACGTGGCATGGTCCATTCGCGGGCCGACTTCTTTCGGCTCCGGGCCGAGGACCTCGAGACGCTCGATCGGTATGCAAGGAAGAGTGCCGAAAACCTCGCCGCCCGCATCGCGCGGGCACGAGTGGGACGACCGCTGGCTCGTGTGCTCAACGGACTCGGGATGCCACAGGTCGGGGAGCAGACGGCGATCGACCTCGCCCAGTGGCTGTCTGGACGAGTCCGACCGGACGCGTACCCGCCGGCCGACGGTGACGTGGTC
>JBBQLI010000069.1:0-16684 GCA_038327765.1 Candidatus Limnocylindrales bacterium
CGTTGATGATGCTGTAGTCGGCGATGAAGGTCCCCCACGGCAGCAGCGGGATGGTCAGCACCAGCAACCCGATCGTCACCGCGACCTGTCGCCACCGGCCCCGCAGGACCATCGGTACGGCCGCGTAGATCTTGGCGAAGACGGCGATCGGTGCGGCCCGCGTCAGCAGAAGCGGCAGCAGGAGCGTCTGGACATTGCCGTTGACGACGGCGCTGACCAGTGGTGGGAAGAGGAGCCACCACCAGGGCAGCCGGAGCATCCGGACGGTGAGGATCGCGGCGCCGATCCCGACGGCACCCAGCACGAACGCGGCCGACGGTCCCGGGAAGAGGGTGAACGGCGCCACAACCAGCAGCGTCGGTGGCGGGGCGCCGAACAGGAGACCGCGCACATCCACCATCCACGGGTCGCCGCCCGCAAGCCAGGCGCGCGTCGCCAGGACGTACAGCCGCGCGTCGATGAAGAGGTCGAACCGCTCTGGCTGGATGCCCAGGGTCATCGCCGTCACCAGGGCGAACCAGATCGCCAGCCAGTAGCGGGTGAACCAGATCCGCACGAAACGCAGGTCGATCATCGTGGTCGCCGCCGCACGGTCACGCCATGACCGATCGGTCCGGTGCGGGGCGTGGCCGGGAGATCGCCACGGCACCCACCACCAGCGCGACCGTGACCCACAGCAGCGGCAGCCACGCGAGCGCGAGGACGGCGATCACGGCCGCACCCGCCACCGCGCCACGGACGCGCCCCGCCGTTTCTGGTGCGGCCCGCAGGAGCGCGACAAGCGCAAGCGGGATCATCGCGCTCGGGTAGTGATACCAGGTGACCGGCAACGTCCCGAGCGAGAGGGCTGCGGCGATCGCGAACCCGGTCAGCGGGTCACGGACGCGCCACGCCGCGAGGGCCGTGAGTAGCAGCGCGACGATGCCCACGATCAGATGCAGCCCGCGCGCCAGGACGTCGGTCCCGCCCACGAGGAGCGCCACCTGCGCGGCGATGCCGGCGTTGCGCGGATCGACGACGGCGGCGCTGGTCCCCGCCCGCACCACCGCGAGGTAGTCGGACCATGGCGCGCCGCCGCCTGCCAGGAGACTGACCGCGCCGATGAGCACAAGGGTGAGGATCGCGGTCACGACCACCCGGGCGCTCGATCCGATGTCGCGACCGCCGCGCCGCCACTCCACCACCGCACGGACCGCGAACCACAGCAGCAGCGACGCCGGATGCAGCTTGAGTGCCGCGATGGCCAGCGCGACGCCGGCACCGAGCGCGGTCCGGCGCCCCGGACTCACGATCGCGAGCGCGCCCGCCCCATAGAGGAGCGGGAAGAAGACGTCGGCGTTCCCGAACAACAGACCGATGGCGAACGGCATCACCAGTGGCGCGACGGCGAGGAGCGGGATCAGCACCGCACCCCGTCCGAGGTCCGGTCGCAACGCGGCCCGCAGTCGGTCGGCCACAAAGGCCAGCCCGGTGACTGCGGCAAGGTCCCATGCGAGCAGCATCGCCCGACCGGGCACGCCTCCCACCAGCGCCATCGCCTGGGCCACCGGCGGCGGATAGGAATAGAACAGACCGGTGGCGAGCGGCGCGGAGCCGGCGACAAGCGCGGCATCGTACGGCGAGTGACCGGCCCCGACCGCACGACCCGCGACGAGGAGGAGCTCGAGATCGAACCCGAGCTGGGCCGACGAGACGGCCGCCAGCTGGGCGGCGATCGCGACCAACCCCAGCCAACCGATGACGCCCACCGTGATCCACAGGAGGGACTGTGGTCGGCGCGTCACGAGCGTGTGGTTCGAGAGGTCCGGGTCATCGGCACGCGCGCATGGTACGCACCCGGGCCGCCGCCTCGTGGTCTCCGATGGCCCACGCGGGCGCGGCGTTCGTACCACGGGACCGCGCCATCCCCGGGTGCTACGGTGCCCGACGCATGAGCGCCACCATCATCGAACCGACGAAGCCATCACCCGTCACGCCGCGCGTCCGCTGGCTGTTGATCGCGGTCACGATCCTGCTGCTCGTGTTCCCGGTGGTGGATCTGGTCAAGGCGGCGTTCAAGCCGAACTGGAACGGGTACGGCGGCATCGACTTCCAGCTCTACATGGACGCCACCCGCTCGTGGCTCGCGGGCGGTCCCTTCTATCACGCGTACCAGTTGGCCGGTCCCTACCCGATCCAGAACGGCGACATCCTGTACCAGCCCAACGCGCTCTTCCTGTTCGTGCCATTCGCCGTCGTCCCGGTGGTCCTCTCCATGGTGCTGTGGTGGGCGATCCCCCTCGGGGTCACGGCATGGGCCGTCTGGCGGATGCGCCCGCCACTGATCGCCTGGCCGTTCATCGCGATGTGCCTGGCCTGGCCGCCGTTCGTGGCCCGGACGGTCGCGGGCAACCCGGTGATGTGGGCGATGGCGGCCGTCGCGCTGGGCTGTCTGTTTCGGTGGCCGTCGGTGTTCGCGCTGATCAAGGCCTCGCTCTTCCCGTTCGCCCTGCTCGGCATCCGCGACCGGCGCTGGTGGCTGGCGCTGGCGGTCCTCGCGATCGCGAGCCTGCCATTCGGGACGATGTGGACGGACTGGGTGACGGTCGTCCTGAACTCGCGGAACGGGGGCATCGCGTACTCCCTTCAGGACGTCCCGATCCTCCTGCTCCCGATCATCGCGGCGCGTTTCAGGTGACCATCGAGTAAGCCGGAAGTACCGGTCTGAACGGCCGGGACCCGGTGCTACGCTGCACCGGCTTTGCGTATCCCCCTACTCCTGTACGGGCTGGCCCTCGCCGTCCGTGCGGTCCTGATCTGGCACTTTCCGGACCCGGCGTATCCCGATTCGTCCTATTACGTGGATGTCGCGCGGGCACTCCACGCCGGGCAGGGCTTCAACGTCGACTTCCTCTGGATCTTCCCGGAGGTCGGCGGCACGATCCCCGTCCACCCGGTCCTGCCGATCCCGTCGAACGCCCACTGGATGCCGCTGGCCTCGCTGGTCCAGGTCCCGTTCCTGGCCGTCTTCGGCAACGTGGCATGGGCATCGGCGGCCCCGTTCGCGATCATCGGGTCCCTCGCCGCGCCCCTCACCTGGGCCGTCGCGCGTGACGCCGGTGCGCGATCGCTCGTCGCGGTCGGGTCCGGCATCCTCGTGGCGATCCCGCTCCTCTCCGCCGTCTACCTGGTCCAGCCCGACAACTTCTCGCTCTATCAGCCGCTGGTCCTCGGCTCGCTCTGGCTTGGAGCCCGGGCCCTGCGCGGATCCGGGCGGGCGTTCGTGGGCGCCGGCCTGCTCGCCGGTCTCGCCACGTTCTCGCGCAATGACGGCTTGCTGGTCCTTGGCGCACTCGGCATCGCGTTCCTGTTCGATCGCTGGCGGGCGTGGCGCTCATCCGGGGCACGCATTCCTGCCATCCCGGTCTGGGCTGCGGTCGCCTGTGTCGCGGTCTTCGTCGCGGTGATGGCCCCGTGGTGGGCCCGTCAGCTCAGTGTCTTCGGGTCGCTCTCGCCATCCACCACGTCGGGCAAGGTCCTGTTCATCCGCGACATCGGCGAGTGGGACAGCATCACCACCCCGGCCACGCTCCAGCACCTGTTGGGGATGGGGATCGGGCCGCTCATCGCCACGCGGATCGGCGGGCTGATCGCGGCGCTCATGATCTTCACGACGCTCGTGGCGGGCTTCGTCCTCGCGCCCTTCATGGTGGTCGGGGGCTGGGCGCGCCGGCGCGCCACCGACTTCGGACCCTTCTTCCTCTATGCCGGGCTGCTGTTCGCGTTCTCGGCCATCGTCTCTGCGATCCATGTCCCGGGCGGGACGTTCATCCACTCGGCGATCGCGCTGGCACCGCAGAGCTACATCCTCGCCCTCGAGGGGATCGTCATCGCCGTGGGCTGGGTGGCGAAGCGGCGGCCGGTCTGGCGCGACCCATCCGCCGCGCGGATCTTCGTCGGCGCCGCGATCGCGTTCTCGGTGGCGCTCTCCGCGGTCGGCGCGCTGGTCGTCCATGCCACGTGGGCTGCGCGCACGGACTCATTCAAGGCGGTGGGAGTCGCCCTGGATGCTGCCGGTGCACCGCCGACCGACCGGGTCATGTCCATCGACGCGTCGAGCATGAAGTACTGGACCGGACACGGCGGCGTGGTCCTCGTCAACGACGCGCTGTCCACCATCGAGGAGGTCGCGCGCGCCTACGACATCAAGTGGCTGGTCCTCGATCGCGACGACAGCGTGGCCTCGGTCGCGCCGATCCTCGACGGCACGGCCCGACCCGACTGGCTGGGCGACCCGATCCTCGCGAAGGGCACCCCGACCCAGCTGGCCGTCTACCCGGTCCACCTGCCGTGATGGCGCGCCTGAGCCCGCGCCGTGAGGCGGTCCTGTCGGCCGTGGCGATCTTCGCGATCGCCCTGGTCGTCCGTGCCGTCTTCGCCGCCCAGATCGTGTTCCCGAAACCGGAGGACACGGCCTACTACGTCGGGGTGGCCCGCAACCTCATCGAGGGTCGAGGCCTTGTCTCCGACGCGCTGTGGAGCTACGCGACGCCGCCCCTCGTCTTCCCCCGGCCGGCGTTCGAGGTGTGGCTGCCGCTCCCGTCCCTGCTCGCCGCCATCCCGATGGCCATCGCCGGGACGACGTTCTCGGTGGCGCAAGTCTCGTCGGTCCTCGTCGGTGCGCTCGTGCCGGTGCTGTCCTGGCGGCTCGCCGCGGATGTCGCCGGCGAACGCGGCCTGCCGCTCGGCCGGGCCCGGACGCTCGCCCTCGGGACGGGCCTGACCACGGCCGTCTATCTGCCCCTCCTCCTCCACTCCGCCCTGCCCGACTCTACGATGCCGTTCGCGGCACTGGCGCTGGGCGCCTGCCTCCTGATGACCCGCATCGCGCGGCGCGCCGCCGCCGCTCCCGTGCCTGGGCCCGCCGCCGCTCCCGTGCCTGGGCTCGCCCCTCGACCTGACCTGCAACTCATCGGTCTCGGCGTGCTCATCGGTCTTGCCGCCCTCACCCGGAACGAGGCGATCTGGATCGGCCTTGCATGGGCCATCGTGGCGTGGAGGCTGCCTGGCCTCAGCGTCGGGCAGCGGGTCCGCCTCATCGGCGTGGCGGCCGTGGTCGCCGGGATCGTGTTCGCGCCGTGGGCCTTGCGCGATTGGGTGGTCTTCGGGAGTCCGCTCCCGGGCCAGGCCGCCACGAACGCGTTGTCCGTCACGGGCTTTGACATCTTCGCCTGGCAGGATCCACCCACCGTGTCGCGCTATCTCGCGGTCGGCGCCGGACAGCTCCTGCAGATGCGCGTCGACGGCGTGTCGCACAACCTCTTCGACGTCCTGCTGCTGCCGGGTTTCCCGATCGCCCTGATCGGCCTGCTGGCCCTGCCGTGGACGGCACGCGGTGCGGCGCTCCGGCCGGTCGTCCTGGTCGGCGGGCTGACATTCCTCGTCACCAGCCTGCTCTTCCCGGTCTCGACGACCTGGGGGACCTTCCTCCATGCCGCAGGTCCGATCCATGTCCTGCTCGTGATCTCGACGCTGGTCGCCCTTGACGCCGCCATCGCCCGACTGGGTGTGCGGATGGGCTGGACCCGACCGATCGCCTGGCTTGGTGCGGTGCTTGGCATCTTCAGCGCCGTCCTGTTCTCCGCCGCGCTCCTGCCGACATTCGGGACGGGTTCGCGCGACACGGCCCGCTTCTATGACGAGCTGCAGGCGCGCATGCGCGCCGCCGGCGAACCGCTCGACGCCACGGCCGGACCGGTCATCTCCAACTTCCCGATCTGGCTCGCCGAGACGGCGCGCATCCCGGCGCTGGCACTCCCCGATGAACCGCCGGCGAGCGTCGTGGATCTGGCCGCGCATTTCCCGGGAGCGCACCTGCTCGTCCTCGTCGATCCGCAGGGTACGCACTGGCCGGCCGATCTCAGGTCGGGTGCGCCGGATGCGGACTGCTTCCGGCCGATCGACCTTGGCGCACCGACCGATCCGACGCTCGCCCGGGACCCACTCGCGGGAACCACGGCGTATCTGGTCGCCTGTCCATGAGAGACGACCCGTATACTCAGAAGCTCATGGAGTCTGCACGCTCCGGGGCGACCGTCGGCGAGGGCCGCTTCGATGGACTGCGCGCCGAAGCCGCGGCGGCGGTCGGATACAGCGCGAACACGCTCCGCGCCGTCCGCGAGCGATACCGCGAGGCCTACGGCGACGCGCTCGTGCGCTGGCAGGCCGTCCACGATGAACTCGAAGCCGTGGATCGGGCGGTCGGCGCCCTCGGTCCTGTGGCCTCGGAGGCGAGCGCCGCCGATCAGGCCGCCAGTGCCGCAGAGGCCGGTGCCGAGGACGCCCGCAGCCGCATCCTCCGGTCCGAGGTCGACCAGCTCACCGGCGAGCTCGGCCTGCACCAGTCAGAGCTGGGCAAGCTGGAGCTGGCCCAGCACACGCTGGAGCGCACGTGGCTCTTCCTCGAGCGGGGCGACGCCACGCTGGTCACCGATTCCGACGGCCCCCCGACCGCCGGCGACATCGCGATGCGGCTGCTCGAGGCGCAGGAGGCCGAGCGCTCCAGGCTGGCCCAGGAGGTCCACGACGGACCCGCCCAGGCGCTGGCCAATGCGATCTTCCAGGTCGAGTACATCGAGAAGGTGGTCAAGACCGACCAGCGACTCGCCCAGACAGAGCTGCGCTTCCTGCGCGAGCTGCTGCGGCGCGAACTGGGTGACGTGCGGACCTTCATCAGCCAGCTCCGACCGCCGATGCTCGATGAGCGCGGACTGGGCGGCGCGATCGCCGACGCCGTCGACCACACCCGGACCCTGACGGGGCTCCAGATGGAGCTCGATACGTCGGCCCCGGAGGCCCGCCTGTCGACCATCGAGAAGACGGTCGCCCTGCGGATCACCCAGGAAGCGCTCCAGAATGTCCGCAAACACGCGAATGCTTCGCACGTCTCCATCCGGACGATGGTGGAAGATGGCATCTGGACGCTCGAGATCCGCGACGACGGGCGTGGGTTCGACAGCGATGCGGTGGTCGCCCGCGGCCGCCAGAACTTCGGTCTGCAGTTCATGCGCGAGCGAGCCGAACTGATCGGCGCTCGTTTCGACGTTCGATCGAGAACCGGCGGCGGCACCGTCGTCCGGCTGTCGATCCCCGGTGACGAGGCGACGACAGCCAAGGAGGTCATATGACGGATTTCAGCGGCCAGGACCGGCGCCGGGGCGGCCCGGACCGGCGCAACGTCGGGGAACTGACGCGCATCCTCATCGTCGATCACCACGCCCTGTTCCGTGTGGGGATCGCCAACATCCTGGGCCGCGAGCCCGATTTCGACATCGTCGGCGAGGCGGACGATTCGCGGAGCGCGATCGATCGCGCGCTCGAGACATCGCCGGACATCATCCTCATGGACCTGTCGCTCCCGGCGCCGGGCGGGATCGAGACCACCCAGCGGATCAAGCGCGAGCTGCCGTCCAGCGGGATCATCGTGCTGGCCCAGAGCGAGGACGAGGACGCCCTCTTTGACGCCATCAAGGCCGGCGCCGCTGCGTTCATCCTCAAGGATGTCGGGCCGGACGACCTCGTGACGATCATCCGTCGTGTCGTCGCCGGCGAGTACCTCATCAACGACAAGGTCTTCGCCAAGCCGGCGGTCGCTTCGCGGGTCCTCAAGGAGTTCCGCGAGCTCGCGGTCTATGGCCAGGAGGCGGCCCCGATCTTCGCGCCGCTCTCCCCGCGCGAGGTCGAGATCCTTGACAACATCGCGCAGGGCATGACCAACAAGCAGGTCGCCTACGCGCTGTCCATCAGCGAGCAGACGGTCAAGAACCACATGAGTTCGATCCTGCGCAAGCTCTCGGTGAACGACCGCACCCAGGCCGTGGTGTACGCGATGCGCCAGGGCTGGATCCGGATGCCGGAAGACTGAGCAGCACGAGGAGAGGGATCGGGGGGAACCGTGCGACCATGAGCGACCGATGACCGACAGCCCTGCCAAGCCCGTTCCCGCCAGCCTCGGCGATCTTTCGGCGCAGCTCGCCGACGAGGTCAAGCGGCTGGACCTGGAACTCGGCGAGGTCGACCTGCTCATCACCCAGGCCTCCACCGAAGCCGGGCGACACGAGGCTCGGCGTGTCGCCGCGGCCGACAAGCTGGCCGCCGCCACGCGCACCGAGGTCGCGCCGGAACTGGTCGAGCTGAGCACGCAGGTCGTCACCCTGACGAAGCGCGCCGCCCTGATGGAGACCCAGGTCGAAGTCCTCGAGGGCAAGCGCCGGGCCCTGCTCCGTCATCGGGACGCGCTCTCCGGGTTCGCGGATCTGGCGGCAGGCATGGACCCGAACATCCCGATCACCAAGCCATCGCCGGCCAAGACCCGCAAGGAGATCGAGCCGGTCATGCCGCCGGCCGTCTCGCGCCTCGTCCTCACCGCCCAGGAGGACCTGCGCCGCGAGATCGCCAGAGCGATGCACGACGGACCCGCCCAGAGCCTCACCAACATCGTCCTGCAGGCCCAGATCGTCGAACGGCTCGTGGCCTCCGATCCGGTCATGGCCAAGACAGAAGTCCATCAGCTGGTCGAGATGGTCCAGCAGACTCTCGAAGCCACGAAGTCGTTCATCTTCGATGTCCGGCCGATGGTCCTCGATGACCTGGGCCTGGTGCCCACCCTGCGCCGTGCCGCGCGCGATCGCGGTCGTCGCGCCGGGATCGCGGTGGACATGGAATCGATCGGCCAGGACCAGCGGCTGCCGATGGACCTCGAGAGCGGCCTGTTCCGGATCGTCGACGAGGCCCTCGTCGGGTACCTCGAGCGATCACCCGACCGCGTGTCCATGCGCCTGGACTGGGCACCCGAACAGGTCGAGGTGCGGATCATCGCGACCCGGACCGAACGCGACGGCGCGAAACCGGCGGCCACGGTCGATGCGCCCGCCCGGACCGGCGCCGATCTGCCGCCGGCGCTCGCCGCGATGATGGAAGACCGCCGGGCCGATGCCCGCGGAGCCGCCGAAAGCGCCCGCAAGGAAGCGATCGTGGCGCTGCCGGAGACCTCATGGCGCGAGATCCAAAGTCGTGGCTCCACCATCGGGATCGTGGTGGAGCTCCTGGGCGAGGGAGCCGAGGTCCGGGTGGTCGCCGAGATCCCGGATATCCAGGCTGGCTGACGTGCGGGCCGCCACCTGGATGCGCGGCCAGGGCATCGTCGAGTACGGCCTGATCCTCGCCCTGACGGTCTCGATCACGGTCCTGATCCTGGGCGTGTTCGGTGGTGCCGTGGCCGACGTCCTCACCGCCATCGCCCGTACCATCGACGCCGCGGCCGGGGGCTGAACCGGACACGCTGACGGGTGGTGCGTGGATGCGCGTGCCGCAGGTCAGGGGGGTCTCGGTACCATCTGGCTAGAGTAAGCGCCCGAGCGCGCTCCCTATAGTGCAGAGGCCTTCGACTGAAGGCGAGAACTCATCAGGAGGTGCCTAGATGGCGCTTTTTACCGATCTCTATCTTCGAGCGGTTGCTCTTATCAACCGTGACGAGGAGGGCCAGGGGCTGGCCGAGTACGCGCTGATCCTCGCGCTCATCGCGATCGTCGCGATCATCGCCCTGATCTTCCTGGGCGGCCAGGTCAGCAAGATCCTCAGCACTGTCGGTAACTCGGTCTAGTCCGAGCCACCAAGCACAGCGAAGTAAAGCCCCCGGCTCTTCGGAGCCGGGGGCTTTACTGTGTCGTCCGCGTGCACCGATTCTTCCCCGGCTCCTGCTTGACACCTCCATGAGGGTTGCGTACCGTGACCCGGCCTCCGGCATGCCGGGGAGTTCGTCAAGAAGGGAGGAACCAACAGATGACCAATCTTTATCTTCGTGTCATGGATCTCATCAACCGTGACGAGGACGGCCAGGGGCTGGCCGAGTACGCGCTGATCCTCGCGCTCATCGCGATCGTCGCGATCCTTGCTCTCATCTTCCTGGGTGGCCAGGTCAGCAAGATCCTCAGCACCGTCGGTAACTCGGTCTAGTACCGGGCTTCCAACAAGTACGTCGGGACCGCCGAGGCCTTCGGGCCGTGGCGGTCCTTTCGTGTCCGGATGCCGGGAGTGGTGCGTCGGTGCGCAGCCGTTCCGGGCTATTGACGGCGCTTTCCGGGGCCGTACTGTTGCCCTATCCGAGCGCTCGCACTGTGCGGGTTCGGTATCCCGCCGTTTGACGGAAAGGAGGTAATGGAACGGATGGCACTCTGGATGTTGCTCCAGCGTCTGCCGCGGCCAGGTCGCGACAGCGACGCCGGTCAAGGTCTCGCTGAATACGCCCTTATCCTTGGACTTATCGCAATGATCGCGATCATCGCTCTGCTCTTTCTGGGCGGACAGATCAGCAACAAGCTCAGCGTGGTGGGAAGCGCCCTCTAGCCACGGACGTGCCGTGCACGTCGACCCGAACCAGTCATTCGCGAACGGCCCGTCGGAGCAGTCCGGGGGGCCGTTCCATTCGTCGGACGCACCACCGTGCACCACCAGCCGACGTCCCAGGTCGTCCTCCGGAGTGACCTTGCAGAGCACCTTGCATCGTGCGTGAAATCCTGCAGTTTCCTCCTAATGGTCCTAGCCCTTTGGTATAGTCGCGCGCGTTTAGGGCGGTGCTACAGTGGTGCCACCTGTCACACATCGCCTCGGGGAGAATCAACTTGAAGCGCTCTAATCGACTCGTCCTTCTGGTGGGGGTGTTCCTCGCCGTCGTCGCCTTCGTCGGGATCATCCTGATCTCGCAGGGAGGTACCGGTAGCGGCACGCCGCCTGTGGCCACCACGGGCCCGGTCGTGATCGCCGCCGTGGACATCCCGTTGTCGTCGACGGTCAAGGCCACCGATGTCAAGATCGAGACCAAGGACCTCACGGCCATCAGTGCCGGTGCGTTCACGGACGTCTCGCAGGTCATCGGCAAGATCGCGCGCACGAGCCTCAAGGCCGGCGCCCAGGTCACCGCTGACGCATTCCTTTCGTCGAGCACGCTCGTCCATCCGGTGGTTCCCGCCGGGCTGCGAGCCATCTCGGTCCAGGTGGACCAGGTCACCGGTGTCGGCACCGTCATCCAGAACGGTGACTACGTCGACCTCGTGGCCGGTCTCACTGGCGACAAGTTCCCGGTCGTCACCGTCAATCCCACCGACAACGCCATCACGGTCGTGGCCGGTGTGAGCGGGACGAGCGTCAAGGTCCTGCTCCAGGGTATCCAGGTCATCGGCACGCTGTTGCCGCCGGCCACCGCGGCTGCCGCGGGTTCTGGGACCTCGGGCGACGGATCCACCCCGGCCCAGCCGGGCACGGCGCTCAACGGCCAGCTGGAGATCGTCATCCTGGCGGTCACCCCGCAGCAGGCAGAAGTCATCAAGTACGCCCAGATCGACTCCACGATCAGCCTGGTCCTTCGCTCGCCGGACGATTTCCAAGATCCGACGACGGGTGAAGCCATCACGCCGATCCCGGTCCAGACCACGGGCGTGATCCTCAAGACCCTCGTCGACACCTACGGCGTCCTGCCGCCGGAAGTCATCGAGACCGTCACCCCCAAGGGCAAGTAACCACTCGCCCGGCCGAGCGATCGGCCGGGCGTCGCCACCCCGAGACACCGCCCCGACGGGCGCGCCGACCGCCACAGGTCCCGTGCCCGTCGTGGCCCCGACTCCGACCGACCCGGCAATCAACCCACCTGGACTCAAGAGCGAGATGACCGACAAGATCCACGTCCTCGTCGTCGACGACATCCCCGAGACCCGCGATCACCTCACGAAGCTCCTCAGCTTCGAGAGCGATATCGAAGTGGTGGCTTCGGCGTCGTCCGGCCGCGAGGCCCTGGAGATGGCCGCACGACTGCTCCCCGATGTCATCCTGATGGACATCAACATGCCCGACATGGACGGGATCGCCGCCACGGAACAGTTGTCCGTGGTGGTCCCCAGTGCCGCGGTCGTGATGATGTCAGTCCAGGGCGAAGCGGACTACCTGCGGCGTTCGATGCTCGCGGGCGCGCGGGAATTCCTGGTCAAGCCATTCAGCAGCGATGAACTGACCGCGTCGATCCGACAGGTTTACACGCGGGAACAGGACAAGCTGAGCCGGATGGCTCCGGCAGCGCCGGCCCCGGTCGCGCCGCTCGTCATGAGCGGTGGCGGATCGTCGGAGCCAGGACAGATCGTCGCGGTCTTCAGCCCCAAGGGGGGAGTCGGACGGACCACCGTCGCGGTGAACCTGGCGGTCGCCGCCGCGACCGAACTCGGGAAGCGCGTCATCGTCGTCGATGGTTCGTTCCAGTTCGGCGATGTCGGCGTGCTGCTGAACCTCAACCCGCGGAGCAAGTCGATCGCCGACCTGATCCCGGAGCTGGAAGCCGGCGAGCTCGAGACGCTCGACCCGTTCATCATCAACCACTCGGCCGGAGTGCGCGTCCTGCTCGCCCCGCCCAGTCCGGAGATGGCCGACGCGGTGACCCCCTCGGTCATCAAGAAGGTCCTCGATGCGGTCCGCCGCGACCACGACCTCGTGGTCGTCGACTGCACCGCCTATTTCAATGACACGACCCTGGCGATCCTCGACTCGGCCGACATCATCCTGACGATGCTGAGCCTCGAGATCACCAGCATCAAGAACATGCGCCTGTTCCTCGAAGTCGCCGACCAGCTCGGCTACGAGGGGAGCAAGGTGCGCCTGGTCCTGAACCGGGCCGACTCCACCCTGGGGATCCGCGTCGCCGATGTCGAACACTCCATCGGCCGCAAGGTCGATGAGACGATCGTGAGCGACGGCCGCAGTGTGGTGTACGCGCTCAATCGAGGTGTACCGTTCTTCCTCTCCAACAAGGAGGCACAGGTGTCGCAGGACATCCTGCGCCTCGCTCGCTCCGTCGTCGGCGACGGCACGAGTCCCGCACGCGCCGACGACAAGCTCAAGGCAGTCCAGAAGAAATCATTGTTCTCATTCCGATGAACAGACTCGAAGCAGGCCCCTCGGGGCGAGAAGGGGTGTAGGCGATGTCCCTACTGAAGCGGATCGAAAGCGCTCGACCGGGTTCCGGCCCTGAGGGCCAGCCGGGTGCGCCTGGCTCCAATCTCCCGGCCGCCCCCGGCGGACCGCCGGCCGCTCCCTCTGCGCCGCGACTGACGAGCCAGGCTCCGGTCCGGGAATCGTTCCGGGACGTCAAGTTCCGGATCCAGAACCGGGTCATCCAGGACCTGGACCCGAAGCTCGACCTTTCCAACCAGGTCGAGGTCCGACGCCAGATCGAGGAGATCTTCGGCAAGGTCATCGACGAGGAAGGCCTCGCCCTCACCCGTGCCGAGCGCGTGCGAATGCTGGAGCAGATCACCGATGAGATCATCGGCCTGGGTCCGCTCGAGCCGCTCCTGCGCGACGAGTCGATCACCGAGATCATGGTGAACGGCCCGCGCCAGGTCTATATCGAACGATCCGGCAAGCTCGAACTGACCAATGTCGTCTTCCAGAACGACGACCACGTCATGCGCATCATCGACCGCATCATCGCCCCGATCGGTCGACGCGTCGACGAGTCCAGCCCGATGGTCGACGCCCGGCTCACGGACGGGTCGCGCGTCAACGCGATCATCCCGCCGCTGTCGCTGGTCGGACCGGTCATCACCATCCGCAAATTCTCCGCGTCGCCGTTCACCGTCGACGATCTGGTCCGATTCGGCACCGCCACCGCAGATATGTTCGACTTCCTTCGCGCATGCGTCGAGGCTCGCTTGAACATCTTCGTCTCCGGCGGCACGGGCTCCGGCAAGACCACGACCCTCAACGTCCTCTCCTCGTTCATCCCGAACGACGAGCGGATCGTGACGATCGAGGACGCCGCCGAGCTGCAGCTCCGCCAGGAGCACGTGGTCACGCTGGAATCGCGCCCGCCCAACATCGAAGGCAAGGGTGCCATCCCGATCCGCGAGCTCGTCCGCAATGCCCTGCGCATGCGACCTGACCGCATCATCGTCGGCGAATGTCGTTCCGGTGAGGCGCTGGACATGCTCCAGGCCATGAATACCGGCCACGACGGCTCGATGTCGACGGGTCACGCCAACAGCCCACGCGACATGCTGTCGCGCCTCGAGACCATGGTCCTCATGGCCGGGATCGATCTGCCGCTGCGAGCCATCCGCGAGCAGGTGGCGTCCGCGGTCGACCTCATCGTCCAGCAGAGCCGTCTCAAGGACGGCACCCGCAAGATCGTGAACATCACCGAGGTCCAGGGCATGGAGGGTGATGTGATCGTCATGCAGGACGTCTTCGTCTTCGAACAGACGGGCGTCGTCGAGGGCAAGATCCAGGGCCGGCTCAAGCCGACCGGGATCCGGCCGAAGTTCGTCGAGAAGTTCGAGGTCATGGGCATCAACCTGCCTGCCGGCCTCTTCGGCTTCTCCTACTAGGCGAAAGGGAGTACACGCCCGATGGAACCAATGACGCTCGCGGTCGCCGGGGTCGCCGCTCTGGCGGTCCTGCTGATCGCGGTCGGCGTCGCGACCTCGGGTGGATCGGGGATCTCCGACCGCCTGGAGCGCTACGCTTCGACTCGGCCGACCGAGAAGAAGGCCGGCCCATCCGGTCAGGGACCGATCACCGACCTGATCCAGCAGAGTGCCGCGCTCGCGAACCTCAACCGGGTCGTGGAGCAGCGGGACTTCGGTGCGAACCTGTCGCGTGACATCGCCCGAGCGGACCTCAAGCTCAAGCCATCCGAATACCTGATGATCTGGGCCGGGTCCACGCTTGGCGTGCCGGCCGGGATGTTCCTGCTGTCGGCAGTCCTGCCGTCGCTGAGCAACCCGATCTTCCTGCTCATCGGCGGGGTGGTCGGCTTCTTCCTCCCTCGCTTCTGGCTCAACCGCCGGAAGGGCGGGCGGCTCAAGGCCTTCAACAAGCAGCTGCCGGATACGATCACCCTGATCGCGAACGCACTGCGTGCCGGTTCATCGTTCCTGCAGGCCATCGAGCTCGTCGTCCGCGAATCGCGACCGCCGATCTCGACCGAGTTCGGCCGGGTCATCCGCGAGGTCAACCTCGGCCTCCCGTTCGACCAGGCGCTCGAGAACATGGTCCGCCGGGTGCGATCCGACGACCTCGAACTGATGGCCACAGCCATCTCCATCCAGCACCAGGTGGGCGGCAACCTCGCCGAGATCCTGGACTCCATCGCCTTCACCATCCGTGAACGCGTGCGCATCAAGGGTGAGATCCAGAGCCTGACCGCGCAGCAGCGGTTGTCGGGTTACGTCGTCGGCTTCCTGCCGATCGCGCTGGCCGGCTTCCTGTTCATCGCGGCGCCAGGCTTCATGGCACCCATGTTCGCCAAGCCTCCGGAGATCCTCGGACTTCCGGCGGGCGTGATCATCCTGATCTTCGGCGGGACCATGATGTTCATCGGGTTCATGTTCATCCGCAAGATCGTCGACATCGAGGTCTAGCCCGATGCCCATCCTTCCGCTCATCGTCGCCGCCGTTGCGGCCGGCGCGATCCTCCTGATCGCTACAAGCCTGGCCGGCGGTTCGTCCGTCGACCCGGTCCAGGCCCGCCTGACCCAGCTCGGGACCATGCAGGCCAAGAACCTCGAAGAGCTCGAGCTCCAGGCCCCGTTCCTCGAACGGACCCTGCGCCCGCTCGCGGCTCGCCTGTCGGGCACGATGGCCCGAGTCACCAGCACGTCGTTCACGGATCGCACGGAGAAGCGCCTTGCGCTCGCCGGGAACCCGGGCGACCTGCGCGTGGCCGACTGGCTCGGCATCAAGGCGATCGCAGCCATCATCGGCGCGATCCTGTTCTTCTTCCTGTTCGTGGTCGCCGGGGTGATGGGCTTCCCGTTCGTCATCGGCCTGGTCATGACCGGGGTCGGTGGGCTGTTCGGCTACACCATCCCGGAGTTCTGGCTCGGTGGCCGCGTCAAGAAGCGCCAGAAGCTCATCCTGCTCATGATCCCGGACGCCCTGGACCTGCTGACGATCTCCGTCCGTGCCGGTCTCGGGTTCGACGCCGCCCTCGGGCGCGTCGTGGAGAAGCTGAAGGGTCCGCTGACGGATGAGTTCCGGCGCGCCCTGGCCGAGGTCCGGGTGGGCAAGGCCCGCCGCGAGGCCCTGCGCGATATCGTCCCGCGCACCGAAGTCCCGCCGCTGACCAACTTCATCGGCGCGATCATCCAGGCCGAGCAGTTGGGTGTCTCGATCTCCAAAGTCCTCCAGGTCCAGTCCGAGCAGCTCCGCATCGAGCGGCGCCAGCGGGCAGAGGAAGCAGCCGCGAAGGCGCCGATCAAGATGCTGTTCCCGCTGGTCGGGTGCATCTTCCCGTCGCTGTTCATCGTCATCCTCGGGCCGGCGATCATCCTGATCGTCCAGAACCTGGCGGTCTGAGCACTCCCGTCCGACGAGTCCGGACGGCCACGCTGGTCGTCCGGAACGTCACTCGCCAGACGACCCTGTCCAGCCGGACGGAAGTCGCCGCGAGCCTGTGGGGGAAATTCAAGGGACTCATGGGCCGGGCGTCGCTGTCCGCCGATGCCGGTCTCTGGCTGCCCGACAGCAACGGGATCCACATGATGTTCATGCGTTTCCCGATCGACGCCGTCTTCGTCGGGAAGGCAGATCCGTCGGCCGGCGGGGTGCGGACCGTGATGTCGGTGAACCGCGGCTTGCGAGCCTGGACCGGGCTGGTGCCGCT
>JBBQLI010000070.1:0-16607 GCA_038327765.1 Candidatus Limnocylindrales bacterium
GGTCACGGCTCGCGCGATCATCAAGGTCCTCGGGGGCGAACTGCGGATCGGGCTGCGCGAGGGGCTGCTGGAGGCCGCGCTCGCCAAGGCGTTCGACCGGAAGCTCGACGACGTCAAGTGGGCCGGGATGCTCACCGGGGACATCGGTACGCTGGCGACGCTCGCCCGCGACGACCGCCTCGGCGATGCCGCCATGTCCCTGTTCCACCCGCTCAAGTTCATGCTCGCGTCACCCGCCGAGGACGCCGACGAGATCATCCGCCGGCTCGGACCCGAGGTCTGGGTGGAGGACAAATACGACGGGATCCGCGCCCAGCTCCATCGCCAGGGCGACGAGGTCCGGCTCTTCTCGCGCGACCTGCACGACATCAGCGGCCAGTTCCCGGAGGTCGCCGACGCGGCCCGCAGGCTGGCGTGGGACGGCATCCTCGACGGCGAGATCCTCGCCTGGAAGGACGGCGCGGTCATGCCGTTC
This sequence comes from Candidatus Limnocylindrales bacterium, assembly GCA_038327765.1. Classification (GTDB taxonomy): domain Bacteria; phylum Chloroflexota; class Limnocylindria; order Limnocylindrales; family CSP1-4; genus SPCO01. The sequence continues at coordinate 476 of JBBQLI010000070.1, forward strand.
ATCTCGCTCCAGGCACGGCTCGGCCGCAAGAAGCCGTCTGCGGCGATCCAGGCCGAGGTCCCGGTCATCTATGTCGCGTTCGATGCGCTCGCGCTGGGGGCCGGTGGTGGCGCCGCCATCGAACCGCTGCTGCGAACGCCCCTGCGCGAACGCCGGGCGCGGCTGGATGCGCTCGATCTGCCGCTGACCGAGGTGGGCGGCCGGTTCGCTCGCTCGACGCTGGCCGTGGCACGGACCACGGACGATCTGGAGGCGACGTTCCTCCAGGCACGGGCCCGGCGCAACGAGGGCCTGATGGTCAAGGACCCGGAGAGCGGCTACTCCCCGGGTCGGCGCGGACTGGGCTGGCTGAAGATGAAGAAGGCGCTCGCCACCATCGATTGCGTGGTCGTCGGCGTGGAAGTCGGTCACGGCAAGCGCCACGGCGTCCTGTCGGACTACACGTTCGCCGTGCGTGATACGGCCAACGAGCGGCTGGTCACCATCGGCAAGGCCTACAGCGGGCTGACCGATGCGGAGATCGCCGAGATGACCCGCTGGTTCGAGGCCCACACCATCGCGCAGCACGGGCGGTATCGCGAAGTGGAGCCCACAGTCGTCGTGGAGATCGCCTTCGATGTGATCATGCGCTCGAGTCGGCACAAGTCGGGGTTCTCGCTGCGGTTTCCGCGGATCGCGGCGCTGCGCACCGACAAGTCCGCGGCGGAGATCGACACGGTCGAGACCGTGACCGCGCTCTATGAAGGACTCCAGACCGGAACGGATCAGCTAGCTACCGCCGGCGAACGGGCACGCATCGCCGACGAGTCGGCCTGACGGTCGACCGGCAGGCCGCGGGTTCGTGCCGCGAACCTCCCTAGCGGTCGACCGGCAGGTCCAGTCGGTCGCCCCATTCGGCCCAGCCACCGTCGTAGACCGAGACCTGCTCATAGCCGAGGACGCGCAGGACATAGGCGAGCTTGGCCGCCGCGACACCTGATCCGTCGTAGCAGACGAGTCGTTTGTCGTGACTCACCCCGGCGGCCTCCAGACGGGCGCGCAGCTTCGCCAGGTCCCGCAGGTGGTGGCTGCCGGGCTGGCTGGTCGCCCCCACGGGGACGTTGATCGCGCCCGGGATATGCCCCAATCGCTTGGTGTTCCCTTCGAAGCCGCGGTAGTCGGCCGACGCCCGTGCATCGAGCAGGAGCACGCCTCCCGACCCCAGGAGCGCGCGGACATCGGACGTCGAGAGGCAGGTCAGGTCCGGACCGTTGAGCGCCACCGATGTCGCCGCGCGTGGCCGATCGAGCGTGGTCGTGGCTCGACCCTCGGCCACCCAGGCGGGATAGCCGCCATCGAGGATGCTGACCGAGCCGATCCCGTAGGCCCGCAGCGTCCACCATGTCCGGGCCGCGAACAGCCCCTGGCTATCGTCGTAGATCACGACCGTCGAATCCGGGCCGATCCCCAGTCGACCGGCCACGGCCGATACCTGGCTCGCATCGGCCACCCGCAACGCGCCATGCGCCTCGGGCTGGTCCGCGGCGATCAGCTCGGTCCGCCAGTCGACGAGACCGGCGCCCGGTATGTGCCCCGCGGCGAACACGGTTGGCGCCGATCCGTCGGGACGCCAGCGCGCATCCACGACGACGACGCCCGGCTGGTCGAGATTCACGGCCAGCCAGTCCGTCGTGACCAGATCCTGCGCGGGGGCCAAGCCATCCATCGTCGGTATGATACGGCCGTGGTGGCCCCCTCCTCGCTCGATGCCGACCGATTGGCTGCCGCCCGGGAGGCGCTCCCCGCGCTGGGAGCCGGGATCTACCTCAACACCGGTTCGGTCGGGCCGATCCCCGTGGAGAGCGCCGCGGCGATGCGCGAGGTCGAGGACCGCGAACTCGCCACGGGTCGCGGCCACGTCGACGATTGGGCCGACTTCCTCCAGCGGATGGACGAGGCGCGCGCGTCGGTCGCGGCCCTGCTCGTCACGGATCCGCGGGCGATCGCGCTGACCCACTCCACCACCGACGCTGTCAATGCCGTGGTCGCCGCGCTCGACTGGTCGCCCGGCGACCGCGTCGTGATCACCTCCGCCGAGCACAGCGCCGTCCACGCGGCGATGTTCGTCCTGCGCGCCCGCGGCGTCGAGATCGTGGTCGCCGAGATCGGCGATGGCGGCGACGACGACGCGACGATGGCCGCCGTCGAACGGGCGCTAACCCCGCGGACGAAGCTCGTCATCGCGTCGCACGTGACGTGGACCAACGGTGCGGTCCTGCCGGTCGCGGGCCTGGCGGACCTCGCCCACACCCACGACGCGCTCCTGCTGGTCGACGGCGCCCAGGCTGCCGGGGCCATCCCCGTCGAGTTCGACGACCTCGGCGCGGACGCCTACGCCGTCGCGTCGCAGAAGTGGCTGCTGGGACCCGAGGGGATGGGCGCCCTGGCCATCCGCCCGGAGCTGGCCCAGCGGCTGGTCCCGCGGACGGCTGGCCACCTGAGCTTCGCGACCATCGATCAGCACGCGCAGGGGACCCTGCGGGCCGGTGCCCGCCGGTTCGAAGGGACCACGTTCCATCGGCCATCGGTCGTCGGCATGGCGCGCTCCATCTCGTGGCTGTCCATGTTCGTCGGGCTCGAGTGGGTCCATGCCCGTGGTCGCGCCACGGCCCGCGCCGCCGCCGATCGACTCGCCGAGATCCCCGGCGTGACCGTCCTGACGCCGATCGACCAGATGGCGACGCTCGTCACGTTCCGCATCGCCGGCTGGCCAGCCGCGGGGGCGCTGGCCGAACTCGGGTCGCGGGCGTTCGCGATCGCCCGGACCGTCGATCCGCTCGATGCTGTCCGCATCAGCGTCGGGTTCTTCACGACCACCGATGAGATCGAACGCTTCGCGGCCGCCGTGGCGCTCCTCGCCGCGCACACGCCCGAGACGATCCCGCCGCGACGGACCCTGACCATCCTCGTTGGGCTGTGATGACGGGCGATCCGATCCGCCGTCGATCGTGGGGCGAGATCCGCTGGCGCCAGTTCCGCAACGCGCCGCGGCCGGTCGTCCGGGCCGTGGCATCCAGCCTGATCGTGGCGATCATCCTGGCCGTCGCCTACGTCGCCTACGACGTCGCGCTGAGCCGTGGCGCCACCCTTCCCGGCGGCGACCTGCGCGTCCTCGCACTTACCGTCTATGTCGTGATCGTGCTGGTGGCGGGCAGCGTCGTGACCTGGCTGGTCGTCCCGCAGCCCACGGGGTCCGGCACGGTGGTCCGTCGCTCCGGCTGGAGCGCCGCGCTTGGGTTCTTCGCCGCGGTCCCGATCGCGTACCTCGTGATGGTGGCGGCTGTCCAGATCGTGCGCCCCATCTTCGGTTGACAGGACGCACCACGTCGCGGGCTTTCCACGAGGGAACGCTGGACGGGTCACGGTGGGCCTCGTCTATCCTGCAGCGCTACCATCGCCGTGTGGTCGTACGATTCGATCACGCCCCGCGCACTCGAGGTCCACGCGTGTCCATCGATCAGCAGCATGTCGCCCTGCCGAAGCTCTACGGAGGCCCGGCATACGCCCGGCCCCAGGTCCCGGTCGAACCCGGTCCGAAGCCGTTCGATCCGGATGCACTGCCGATCGAGGCCGAGATGAGCGACGACGAGCGATCCTTCGCCTCGAGCCTGCCGTCGCACGCGTACAAGCCGGGTGGCGCGATGCTCACGGATCCTCGCCAGCACGGCAAGGCCAACTCGAAGGCCGGCTTGCGTGCACGGACGTTCAGCCTGCGCTTCATCACCGGTCGGCTTCGCGGCGGCGACTGACCGGGCTTCGCGGCGGCGACTGACGGGGCCTCGCGGCGGCGACTGACCGGACGGCGCGATGGCGGATCGCACGTGGTCCTGCGCGGCGAGATGGTAGGGGAGGGTGGACTCGAACCACCGACTTCCGAGGTATAAGCTCGGCGCCTCTGACCAACTGGGCTACTCCCCCGCCGGTCGCCAGTCTATGCCCGTTCGACCCGTGCGGGCAGGGGTCAGGCAGCGACCCGACGACGACCCTTCACCGGCACCGGACCCAGCATCGCTGCGAGGCGCGCCTGTCGATCCGCGCTGAAGCTGCGTTGTCGGGGGAGGGCGTCGAGCCAGCCCGCCAGCCCGTCCGCGGTCACGACCGAACAACTCGTCGTGCGCGGCAGATGTGGCTCCGGGGTCACCAGCACGGCATAGACCCGGACGACGAAATCGTTGTCGTGCTGGGCGATCCAGCGCCGCACCCTCTCGGTTTCGCGGCTCGCCGTCTCGCGCGGGTCGTCCCACGTGGCCAGGCGTCCGCCGTTGTGGGTGGCGTCAATGAGCCCGTCGACGATCTGGGACTCCTGCACGACGACCAGTCCGAACGCGCCGATCAGGACCGACGGAGCCGCCCGGCCGTCATCGAGGGCCATCCGGCCGACGCGGACCACCCCCGCCGGCAGATCGCGGTACGGGTCGCTGCGGGACCGGCTCCAGCCGGATCGCCGGATCGTGGCGACCATCCGCGCCAGGCGATCGGTCCCGAGCAGGACGAGCACCATCGGCGCGGCGATCGCGGCAAGCCAGGCCAGGAAGATCAGCGCGAGACCGCCGTCGGTGGCGCGGACGGAGGTGAGACTGTCCGCGAGATCGCGAAAGAGGGCGAGGTAGACGAACCACATCCCGAGGAGTACGAGGCTCGTGCCGACCAGGGTCTCGCCAAGGACGGATCCGTCGTGGTGGGTGGTCCGGGTCGCTGGGGAAGTCGACATCGGCATCATCGTGCGACCGAGCCGTGGCCCGCGGTATGACCTGACCGGGGTATGGCTGCCCGGTGGTAGCACTAGCGGCCCCACCCATCGCCACCGGACCACCCCACCCTGGTGCGCGACGACACCACCGGCCGGCCGGGCTCGACGGCGGCCGGCCGGTGGTCACAGTGCACCCGGACCCCCGTACCATTGCCCGGCGCCCAGCCAGCAACCATCCTCGCGGAGGCAGGTGACTGCCTCCCAGAGGAGGATCGGCTCATCGTTCGCGAACAACGGCGTCAGCGCATGACCCGGATGTTGCCGACCATCGGCTCCATCCTGGCGGCGTTCGCGCTCGTGGCGATCCTCGTCGCACCAGCCTTCGCCGGCGAAGGCGGCACGTCGCTGCGCGACGGATCGTTCTCGCCCGGTTCTGGTAGCACGTCGACCAGGTTCGCCTTCTCGGTCAGCTACCAGGACGACGCGGGTCGCCCGCCATTCGAGGTCGATGTCACCGTCGGCGGCGATCAGCACCGGATGCACTGGTCCGGCGGCCACGACTGGCGTCACGGGGTCCGATTCGACTGGTCGGGCACGCTGCCGGCGGGAACCCAGGCGGTCACGTTCGGGGCGCGCACGCAGCATCACGACCAGATCCGCGCCTCAGCGGGGTCCATCTCGGTGAGCGCTCCCGCGACGCCCGCACCGACCCCGACCCCGACCGCCCATCCCACCCCGCATCCGACACCACATCCCACGGCGCGCCCGACGTCGAAGCCTGCGATCGACCCCACCGCGCATCCCACGGCCCCACCGACGACCCGGCCGCACGATCACCCGACCGCCACGCCAAGCCCGAGCCCAAGCCCGAGCCCGAGCCCGACCACCCAGCCGACGGGCTCGGCTGGTGATGGCATCGGTGGATCGGCGGCGGTCACGCCGACCGGCGACTCGACCTTCGACCCGTCCGCCGAGCCTTCGGACGAGACGCTCGCCTCGGACATGCCGACCGCCTCGGACGACAGCGTCGCGGTCGCCGGACCGCTCGATTCGGCCGACGGACAGGGCGACACCACTTCCCCGCTTGACCAGCGGCCGGTCACGGGTCGGCCATTGCATGGCGGCCCGCTGGCAGCGATCCTGACGACGATCGGTGTCGCGGACCCGGAACTGCCAGTCCTCCCGCTCATCCCGACCGTGGTGGGCACTTCAGGGGCCGCGGCGTCGATGGCGCTGGGTCTCTTCGGTCGTCGACGCCGCACGGATGAGCAGCCCGCGCCCGACGCGGTCCTCGCCGCCGCGGCGGCCGATGGGATCGGGGTCGGCGATGGTGCCGCGCAGGGCCTGAGCCTTGAAGCCGACTCCGACGACGAACTCGATGCCGACCTCGAGGCCCTGCTGCCACGATGGCGCCGGCCGTCGTTGCTCCAGGCGCGACGGGCCGATCCGCTGCGGACCGATGCCGTGACGCCGCGCCTCACGTTCGATCACGGGATCGCCGGGTCGCTGGGAGGTCTTGAACGACGGATCGTCCGCTACACCGTGGTCCGCCTGCTGGACGCGCCCGATGAGCTCCGCGGTCGCGAGATCGGCGCCGTCGGTGAAGGCGACGAGGTGGGTCTGCTCGAGAAGCACGGCTCCTATTGGCTGGTCCAGTGCCCGAACGGCGGCAAGGGCTGGCTCCACCAGATGACGCTCGGTGCCATCGAGGACGGTGGCGTGTCGGCCGATGCTGCAGCGACGCCCAACGGCGCGGAATCAGCGTCGCAGGACGGATCCGAGGCCGCCGCTGACTCCGAGATCGACGACGACGTGCTTGCCGCCTACCTCGCGTCGCGCCGCCGCGCCGGCTGACGACCGGCGGGGTCCCGACGCAGCACGACGATGTGCTGGTGCGCGATGTTCGGCACGAACGCGTGCGGATAGCCATACGGGCGCAGTCGCGTGCCCGCCTGGTACCAGATCAGATCGCCCTTGGGGACCAGTCCCACCGCTGACGCTCGTGCTGCCAGATCCGATGCCGTGAAGACGTAGCGGCCATCCATGTAGGCATCGCGGACGATGACAACGACGTACCCTCCGGGCCGGACGATGCGGGCGATCTCGGCGAAGGCGAGGCCCATGCGCTCGAGGAACGTGGCGTAATCAGGTGCATTGGCCAGATCCGCGGCAGAGTCGCTGATCATGGCGTAGTCGGTCCGCCGATTGGCGAACGTCTCGGCCAGGCGGCCACCGGCCATGGTCAGCGGCAGCTGGACGTTGTAGGGCGGGTCGGTGACCACGAAGTCCACCGAGTCGGCCGGCATGGTCGGCAGGAGCGCGAGCGAATCGCCGAGGCGCATCTCGCACCCGGCCGGGTCGAACCCGCGCGGTCCGCCGGGATCCGTGACACCGAGATCGCTGATGCGTGGGCCGGCCCCGTCATGCTCGGCCTGGAGGTCGCCCACGACCGAGGCGTAGATCTCCACCCAGCGCGGGTCCAGCTCGATGCCGATGGCCCGCCGCGGCCCGCGCGAGATGGCCGCGCCGAGCAGCGTCCCGCCGACGCCGGCGAACGGATCGAGGACCGTCTCGCCGGTCTTCGTGAAGAACTCGATGAGGCGGGCCATGAGCCGCGGTGGCTTGTTCGCCCCGTGCGCCTTGCGTGCCGCGTGACCGAGCTCGGATGGGTAAGCGGTGGTCAGGACCGACTTCGTGAAATAGAGCCACGACTCGCCGCTCAGCTCATTGAGCGTGTTGGCCGGATGTGGCGCGGCCCGGTCATCGGTCATCGTCACCCAGCCTAGCCGAGCTGACACGCTGCCGGATGGTCCGCTGTGGGCGACCGGCTGTGGGCGATCGGCGGGCCGGAGCCAGTCGAGCGGCGCCTACAATGACCCATGCCTGCCCGATACACGAGCGAGCGTTTCATCGGCCGCGAAGCGGCCTTCGCGCGTCTGGCCACCGTCCTCGACGATGCGGCGAGCGGGCGAGCCCGGACCCTCCTCATCAGCGGACCCGCGGGCGTGGGCGTGAGCCGCTTCCTCGACGAAGCGGTCAAGCGCATCGGCGACCTGCACGAGCCGATGACGGTCCTGCGCGGCAGTGCGCTGCCGACATCCACCGACGAACCGTACGGGCCGGTCATCCGCGCCATCGAGCCGGCCCTCGCCGGGCTTGACGACGACGATCTGGACGCCGTCCTCGGGCCGGCAGCCGGCGATCTGGCGCGCCTGTTGCCCGGCCTCGCCCAGCGTCTCGAGGACAGCGGTCGGACGCCACGGATCCGGGCCGCGGGTGCCCCGGAGCGACGCCAGGGCCGGACGATGGAGGGCGTCCTGGGCATGCTGGGCCGACTGGGGGAACGCTCGCCCGTGGTCCTGATGCTCGAGGACATCCACCGGGCTGACGGTGCGACCCGGGCACTGATCACGTTCCTTGGCCGGATCGCCGGGGACCAGCGTCTGGCGATCATCGGGTCGGATCAACCCGATATCGTCGCGCGCGACGATCCCTGGACCGCCGCCGTGGCGTCGATCACCGCCGCACCCAGGCCCCTGGAGCGGATCGCCCTTCCGGTCCTCGGCCGCGACGACCTGGCAGCGCTGATCGAGGGGATCGAGGCCGAGCGCGCATCGGCCAGCCTGCTGCTGCTGGTGGTGGAGCGCTCCGGCGGTCGCCCGCTCGTGGCGGAGGAGCTGCTGGCCGCGCGCCGCGAATTGCCGAATGCGTCGCTGACGGGTTCGCTCGACGAACTGGTGGTCGGGCGCCTGGCCGCTCGGTCCGTCGAATGCCGGCGCGTGCTGCGACTCCTTGCGCCGGCCGGTCGGGCGCTGACGCGCTCGCGCCTCGCGACGATCGAGGTCGAGTTCGAATCCCAGGCAGAACGTCCGGCGCCGCGGTCATCGACCGGTCCGCGCCGTGGCGGGGACGATCTGGACGCCGACCTGACTGCCGGGCTGGCTGAGGGGATCGAGCATGGGTTCCTCGTGGAGCGCGATGGCCGGATCGGGTTCCGCCACGAGCTGATCGGCGCGGCTGTGGAGCGCGACCTCCTGCCGCTCGTCCGGACGCGACACCATGCCGCGATCGCGGCGGCCTTCGCTGACCAGCCCGCTGCCGCCGCGCACCACTGGCTCGAGGCGCACGATGCCGCGGCTGCACGCAGTGCCGCGATCGCCGCGGCTGACATCGCGGCCTTGCGCCACGCACCCGCGGACGAACTCGACGCGCTGGAGCTTGCACTCTCGCTCGGGGACCAGGGCGCCACGTCGGGCCGCAGCCGGCGGCGCACGGACCCGGTCGGCCTGCACCGCCCCACCGACCAGGCGGCCCTGCACGACCGGGCGGCCGAGGCCGCCTTCGCGATCGGTCGGACGTCGCGCGCGACGGCCTACCTGGAAGCCGCGATCGGCGGCCTGGATGCGCGCCGCGACCGGCTGCGCATGGCCATGGCCTACGACCGGCTGGCCACGGTGCGGCGGGCGGCCGGGGATCCAGTCGCTGCCCGGGTCGCGGCCCGGCGCGCCGTCGAGCTGGTCCCGCGCGACGCGCTCCAGGAACGCGCCACGGTCATGGCCACCTACGCCCAGCTGTACATGGTCGACGGCAGCTTCTCCGAGAGCCAGCGCCTGGCCCGCGAGGCGATCCGCCTGGCTCGTGCGTGCGACCCCGTGGCCCGCGTCCAGCAGATCCATGCCACCACGACGCTGGGTGTGGCGATGGCCTGGGGCAAGGATCCGAACGCTGCGATCGAGCTCCTTCGCTCCGCCGAGCGCGATGCCCGTGAGATCGACGACCCTGATGCACTTTTCCGCATCACCGCGAACCTCACCACGGTGCTCGACCTGGTCGGTCAGCGCGAGGAGGCCGTGGCGGTCGCCTACCGCGGGATCGAGGATGCCAGGGAAGCCGGGCTGGAGGCTGTCTACGGCAGCTTCCTCGCCGGGAACGTCATGGAGTCGCTGGTCCTGCTTGGACGCTGGCCAGAGGCCCGCGAACTGAGTGCCCGTGCGCTTGCCTGGCTGCCGGTCGGGGTCGTGTTCCTGATGGGGGTCGTCCAGCTTGCGGCGGTCGAGATCGAGATGGATGCGGGGGAACGCGCCGCGCGACTGCTCGGGCAGACCGTGCTCGAGTTCGATGCGTTGCGAGAACCGCAACTGGCCGGCCCGTACTACCTGGCGGCTGCGTCGTACGCGCTGTGGACCGGCGACGTGAGCGATGCGAGCCGATCCGTCGACCGCGGCTGGGCGCTGGTCCGCGACACCGAGGAATGGGTGCTCGCGGCGCGGATGGCCGCGATGGTCTCGCGCGTCGATGCCGCGGTCGGCGCAGAGGCCCGCGAGCGTCGACAGCTCGCCCCGCTCGCCGCCGCCCGGACCCGGACCGCGGACGTCCTGCGCGCCGCAGCCGGACTGGTGGAGGCCGGTGGCGCGCCGCCATCGGCCGGATCCCGCCGTGTGGCCGAGGCGTACCTCGCCACCGCCCGTGGTCACCAGCGTCGTCTGGAGGGCGATGACGATCCGGCGGTCTGGGCACGGGTCGCCGCCATGTGGACCGCCCTATCGGCCCCCTATGAAGTCGCGCTGGCCGACTGGCACCAGGCCGAGGCGACGCTCGTGGAAGGCGGTCGATCCGGACGGCCGGACGCGCGTGACGCGCTCCTCGAGGCGGTGCGCCTGGCGCTGGAGCTCGATGCGCGGCCGCTCCTGCGCGAACTGCGCGAACTGGCGATCCGCGGGCGGATCACGATGCCGGAATCGGTCGCCGCGGTCCTCGCCGGTCCGACGGTCCGTCAGCCGGTGGCCGTCGCCATGGCGACCGGAGGCCTTGCGCACACGGATGGGAACGGCAGCGCCCATGCCAACGGACGGTCGGCGCTCGTCCGGGTGATCGCCGGCGATGTCGACGCGACGCCGCGCCGCGCGGACACGTTCGGTCTATCAGGGCGCGAGCGCGAGGTCCTGCACCTTGTCGCGCAGGGGCGGACCAACCGGGAGATCGGGGAGCGGTTGTTCATCAGCCAGAAGACGGTCGGCGTCCATGTCGGCAACATCCTCGCGAAGCTCGAGGTGTCGGGCCGGGTGGAGGCGGCCGCCGTGGCGATCAGGCTCGGCCTGACGGAGCGTGGCTGACGGCCCGGAACCCAGGGGCGCCTGCGGCTCGCAACCAGCGGGCGTCAGCGGCCGGAGATGCCGCGAGACCCGGAGGGAGGGTCTCCGGGTCTCGAGGGGGTCGCGGATCGCTTCGTCCAGATGGGCTCCGGTCGAAGCGGCGATGAGGTGTTCGGCTTAACGCCACTTGACTCCGGCGACGAGGACGAGAGCGACACCGACGACCGGTGCCAGGGTGAGGCCGATGCGCCAGGCGCGCGTGGCATAGTCCTTGATCATCAGACGTCTCCGATGCTGTCGCGAGGTGATCCATCGGACCCATTGGCGGGCCCTGGGGGTGGACCGCGGAGCCTAGGACCCACGCGCCGGCGCGACAACCAGTCCATTTTTCCTATCGGGTCCTAGTACCGATGGCGGCTCGGGCGACGGATTGCCTTGTGTCGCGGTAGATTCGGAGTCTCACGCCCTCGCGGCCGCCGCCGCCCACGAAAGGTGACCCGGTCCCCCATGCGCCACCCGCGTCCTGTCGCGCTTGCCCTGCTGGCCGTCCTCACACTCAGCGCGTGTGCGAGCACGGCTCCGGGCTGGACGTATGCCCCTGCCCCGTCCACCACGCCGGCACCGTCATCGAGCGGATCGGCGGCACCATCTGCCAGTGTCGCGCCGTCCGCGTCAGCGTCGGGTTCCGTGGCGCCGTCCGCCTCCGCCTCGGCCTCGGCGTCTGCGTCGGCCAGTGTCGGGCCGTCCGCTTCGGCGTCTGGCGCGACCGTGACGATCACCGCGCAGAACATCGCCTTCAGCACGGCCGCGGTCACGGCCCCGACCACGCCCTTCACCCTCGCCTTCGACAACGAGGATGCGGGGGTCCCGCACGACGTCGTGATCAAGGACGCGTCGGGCGCGACCGTTTTCGATACCGGGACGCCGTTCCCGGGGGTCGCCACCAAGACCTTCCCGGTCCCGGCCCTCGCGGCTGGCGCGTACACGTTCATCTGCACGGTGCACTCGAACATGCTCGGGAACCTGACCGTCCAGTAGGCCACACGCCATGACGCCCGCCGGCGACCAGATCTGCTACCGCGACGCCTACGCCCGATCGATCGAGGCGCGGGTCGTCGCGCTGGACGTCGGCGAGGCCACGCTGGTCGTGCTGGACCGAACGGTCTTCTACCCTGGTGGCGGTGGCCAGCCATCGGATCGCGGACTCCTCCTGCGCGCTGCTGACGGCCGGAGCTGGGTCGTGCGTGCCGCGCGCAAGGTCGATGGCGAGATCGTCCACGAGCTCGAGGCGGATGACGCGGAGCCTCCGGCCATCGGCGACCGTCTCGGGGTGGATCTGGACTGGGCTCGGCGGCTGACCCTCATGCGGACCCACACCGCGCTCCATGCGCTGTGTGGGGTCGTGTGGCGGGACTACGGCGCCCACGTCACGGGCGGCAACATGGAGCCCGGCACGGCGCGGATGGACTTCGAGTTCGAGCGGATGTCGGCCGACTTGGTCGATGCCATCGAGGCCACGGTCAACATCGAGCTCGCGGCCGACCGCGACGTCCGCGTGGACGTCCTGCCACGGGCCGAGGCATTCGCGATCCCCGACCTGATCCGCACGAAGGTCAACCTGTTGCCCGAAGGCATCGAGGAGATCCGGACGATCGAGATCGTCGGGCTGGACCTGCAGGCAGACGGTGGCACGCATGTCGCCAACACGCGCGAGGTGGGTGCGATCAGGGTGACCGGCTACGAATCGAAAGGTCGCATCAACAAGCGCATCCGGATCGCCCTGGTCGACCCGGCATGAGCGGCGAGGGCACGCCAGGCCAGGGCGAGCGTGCGTATCTCGTCCGTCGTGCCGGTCCGACGATCGACTGGGAGCGTGCCGAGCGATCGCCGCGGTTCGTCGACATGGTGACCGGCGCCCCGGGCCTGTTCGATAGCCGCGCCGCGGCACTGTGGGACGACGAGGCACTCCATATCCGATTCTGGATCGATGAGCCGTTCCTCCAGGCCCGCCAGACCGAGCGCGACTCGATCGTGTTCCTCGAGAACGACGTCGAGGTCTTCATCGACGGCGGCGATGCCTATTACGAGTTCGAGATCAATGCGCTCGGAACGGTCTACGAGGTGTTCTTCATCTGGCAGGATGCGTTCGGGCCGGGGACGCGGTTCGACCGCCCCGAGTTCGATCTCGTCGCCCGGCACGCGCTCTCCTTCGCCGGCGACGACGATCGGACGGGCGAGACCTTCTGGCGCGGCAGTCACCCGCGCGGACCGCGCTGGGCGTTCCGCGAGTGGGACTTCCCGGGGCTGCGCACCGTCGTCACGCTCGATGGCACGCTCAACGATGACACGGATGTCGATCGCGGCTGGACGGTCGAGGTGTCCTTCCCGTGGGCCGGGATGACCCATCTGGCGGGCACGCGGTCCCTGCCGCCGCGATCCGGCGACGAATGGCGGCTCTTCTTCGGCCGTTTCGAGCGGCTCATGGTGGGCGGGCGCGAGGTCGTGCCGCATCCAGCCTGGTGCTGGACGCCGCATGGTCGCGCCGACACCCATCGGCCAGAGTCGTGGACGCGCGTCATCTTCTCGGACGAGCCGAGCGCGAACTGAGACGGCCCGTGCCGCCGCGACCGGCGGGCGCAGGGATGGGCGGCCGTGGCGACTGGCGCGACCGCCGTGTGGGTGGCTAGTTGCCGACCAGCTCCCGGACCATGATCACCCTGATGCGACCCGGGAGATCAGCATTGATCACGATCAGCTTGTTGATCGCGCTTCGGTAGCCGTTGTAGGCGACCTGGAGGCGGGCGTCCTCGAGCGGGTAGCTGTGGGCCTCGATGGGTCGGAAGGCGGTGGCGAGATCGGGGACGACCTTCTGGGCACCGGCGACGATGACGACCTTGCCGGCGCCGCTGACCAACGGGCCCAGCTGGCTGCCGCCGAACGAGGCCGCGACGAGCGTTCCGTCCTCGGTGATCGCCTGGACGCTATTGACCAAGAACTCGGGTGCGCCACCCAACTCCGGATCTCGCGACTCTGCGTCTGGCGGTCCATGGCACGGGTCTGGGGCCGGATCGCGTCGTATCGACCCGATCCCTCGATGACGTCGGTCACGCCGATCTCGGACATCGTGAGTGATGCTCCCTGGAAGACCTCGGCACCATCCGGGATCCGCGCCAGGACGACGTCCCGCGCTGCGGCCGCGTCATCGACGACCACGACCTCGCCGGGTACTTGCGTCGTCAACTACCGTCGGAGGCGGGCCCGGGACAGACCGCTATGCTGGCAGGGTGTCGGCCGATCTCGGACTCCAGGTGGACGTGGCGCTGCGGCTCCTGGTCGCGGCGATCCTCGGCGGGGCCATCGGCCTTGAACGCGAGGTCCACGGCCATCCGGCCGGGATGCGGACGCATCTGCTGGTCTCGCTCGGGTCGGCCGCGTTCACGGTGCTCTCCATGCAGTCGTTCCCGGGCTCGGATCCGTCCCGGATCGCCGCCCAGATCGTGACCGGCGTGGGGTTCCTTGGAGCAGGCTCGATCCTCAAGGAGGGTGCCAACATCCGCGGCCTGACCACGGCCGCCAGCCTGTGGGCCGTCGCCGCGGTTGGGCTGGGTGCCGGCGCGGGCGCGTGGCTGATCGCGACACTCACGACCGTGATCGTCCTGGTCTCGCTCTGGCCGCTCCAGGCGCTCACCCAGCGCTTCGTCACGAGACATCACGGCACGGTCTCGGTCAGCCTGGTATCGCGCGACGCAGCCGGCCTTGCGGCGGTGATCGACCTGCTCACCGCCCATGACGTGGCGATGGACCGGCTTACCGCGCGGCATCGCCCCGGCGGCGCGGTCGATATCGACGTCGTCCTCCGCGCGACCGACCGTGCCTCGTCCCTGGCGGTGATCAAGGGGCTCGGCGCGCTCGACGGGATCCAGCTGGTGCAGACCCGGAGCGAGCCCGAGTAGTCCGTCGCGACCGGCCGACGCGGCCGGCCGACTCGACCTGTCCCGCTCGCCCGATCGCAGCGGGACTGGCGGTGACGGGTCGGGGTGTGGCACGATCGGTGCGTGGCCAAGCTTCCGCTGCCGTTCGTCGTCAGCAGCCCGATCATCCGACGCGTCGCGTGGCATATCCGGCGCGTGTCGGGCCAGCTCGATCGACGGTTCTTCCTGACCCTTGGTCAGGGGATCCTGGGCGTGGTGGCGATCGCGGCGATCCTCATCACGCTCATCGAGAAGAGCTGGACCCTGGAATCGCTCTTCGACTCGTTCAATTGGGGGATCGCAACCGTCCTTGGTCAGGGCAGTTCCAGCTTCGTGACGTCGCCGGCGGGGAGGATCATCAGCTGGTTGCTCATCCTGTTCGGTGCCGCCATGCTCGGCATGATCACCGGGGCCGTCGTTGCGAGCGTGATCGATTTCCTCTTGAAGGAGGGTCAGGGATTGGGTGCCGCGGGCTTCAAGAGTCACATCATCGTCTGCGGCTGGAACGCGACTGCGCGTGACCTGATCGAGGAACTGCGCGGCGACGACTACAAGCAGAAGGTCGTCGTCCTGGCGGACCTCCAGAAGAACCCGGCTGGGGACGGCGTCTATTTCGTCCGCGGCGACGGGACGAATACCGAGGACCTGGTCCGTGCCGGGATCGACGATGCCTCGGCTACCGTGGTCTTTCCGACCGATTCGTCGGACGAGTCCGATATGCACTCGATCCTGACGATCATGGCCATCAAGGCGATCGCGCCGAACGTGCGGACGGTCTCGGAGGTGAACAACCCGCGTCACGAGCCGCATTTCCGGCGGGCAGACGTGGATGAGCTGCTCGTGACCTCGAAGGTCGCCTCGCATCTGCTCGCGCGGTCGGCGCTCTACCCGGGGCTCACCTCGATCGTCACCGACATCGTGTCCGGCGGCGAAGGATCCGAGCTGTACCGGATCACGCTGCCCGAGGAATACCACGGCCTGTCAGTCGACCAGGTGTCGACGCGGCTGCGTCTCGATCATCGGGCCACACTGCTCTCGGTCAACCGCGGCGGGCGCGCGTTCGTCAACCCCGGCTCGGATTTCGTCCTCGAGCCAGGCGATGATGCGGTGGTCGTGGCCGAATCCCTCGGGACCCTCGCGCCGCTCGAGATGCGCGACGCCATGGCGTCGGGTGGCGCGCCGGTCTCCGCCTCGGTGGTGCCAAGCGCCTGATCCTGGTGTTGGTGAGCTGGGACGCCGAGGTCCTTGATCCCGGGTACCGCGGGTTCGTGCCGGGCCGCAGAGGCGTGGATCACCCACAGCACCATCCGACGTCGGAGCGACCTGGCGAAGGCTGATCC
>JBBQLI010000071.1:0-15568 GCA_038327765.1 Candidatus Limnocylindrales bacterium
GCCATTCCCGTCGGAGACGGTGTACGTGAACGAGTCTGGCCCGTGGTAGTTCGCGGTCGGAACGTAGTGGATCTTGCCGCTGACGACGGTCGTGACGCCATGCTGCGGCGTGCCGGGGTCGGTGATGGTGAGTGTGTCGCCGACGTCGACGTCCGAGTCATTCGCGAGGACGTTGATGTCCACCGCGGTGTCTTCGTTCGTGCTGCCGCTATCGGGTGTGGCGACAGGTGGATCGTTCACAGGTGTCACGGTGATCGTGACGGTCGCAACAATCGGACCATCGCCGTTGTCGACGGTGTAGTCGAACGAGTCGGGACCGTTGTAGTTCAAGGCGGGCGTATAGGTGACGTCGGCGCCGGCGTTCGTGATCACGACAGATCCATTCGCTGGAACGGTCACCGCGATGACGACATTCGGCCCAGCATCGGTGTTGTCGTTGCCCAATACGTTGATGACCGTGGCGGTGTCTTCAACGACGTTGGCGCTGTCGGGTTGTGCATCAGGCGGCGACGCGACGACGGTGAGCGGGAGGGTCATCCCGATCAGGAGCAGCGCGGCCAGCAGCGTGGCGATCCGTCGAAATGTCATTGGGGCACCGTGAACTGAAGATGAGCGGTCTTGGACCCAGATGCGTTCGTCACCGTAAGGACAACGATGTACGTCGGCGGGCCGGGATTGCTGTACACGTGGTGGGCCAACTTCGACGACGTGGCCCCCTGACCGTTCCCGTCACCAAAGTCCCAAGCGTAGGTCTTTCCGTACTGCGAGCCGGTCGCATTGCAGTCAAGCGCGTAGCCCGAGACGGAACAGGTGAAATACGCGATCGGCTTGGGAACCGGAGACGGCTTGGGCGTGGGCTTCGGCGTGGGCTTCGCAGTCGGCACGGCCGTGGGGACAGCGGTCGGACGGGCCGTCGGCTTCTCGGTCGGGACGGCCGTCGGCGCGGGTGACGGCGATGGGGTCGGATCGGCACTCGGCGACGCAGTCGGCTCGACGGTGGGAGTCGGTGTCGGCGCGGGCGTCGGGGTCACCACAGGCGTCGCCGACGGAGGGGGTTCGGGTGTGGGCGGGCCGATGACGGCCAGCTGGTTCGGGCTCGGCGGGATCTTCCCGCTGACCTCTGGGATCACCTTGAGGCCCGCGAAGGCGGCAGCGGCCACGACCAGGAAGAGCAGCGCGATGTTGAACGAGAACCGCGGCAGGCCGCGACGACGAACGACCGGACCCGACTGGACCGCGACCGGGGTCGCCATCGGCATCGGGACACGCGCCGGAGAGACCATGGGCACGGGCATGGTCGCCGCGGGCATGGTGGTCGTCGACATGGCGGCCACGGCCGGGGCCGTCGTCGCCTGGACTCGCGTCGGTGCGGGGTGCAGCACGAACGGCCCGGAGAAGACCGGCTGCGGTTCGAGGACGGGCATCGGCGCGGGCGCGGCCGTGGAGGAGGTCGTGGCTGCGGCGACGGGGAGCGGGTCGCCGGAGACGATCAAGGTGGACGGCGCGCTTGGGATGGGCCACGTGCCGATGCCGAGTCGCTGCTCGAGTTCGGTCTGACTCAGTGGCGGAAGGGGCGGGGGTGCCGGCGGGTCGGGACGTCGACCCGTGAAGCGCCGGAGGAGATACATGCCGATCGATCCGTTGACCACGTCGCGCGATCGCGCTGCGATGCCCATGGGGTCACGCGGGACCGCCCTGGACGCGGCGTCCGACTGCTGGATCCTCGCGAGGATTGCGACGACCGCCACGATGCCGATGATCGCGGCAAGAGTGACGATGACCACTGACAGGTTCATTGATCCCCTAGGCGTGCGCGCACCGGCGCGACGGGTCGCACAGCGAGGTTGATGCTAGCACCAGCGGGCCGCGGCGCCATTGGTACGTTCCGCCACCATCGGTACCGGATCACGCACCACATGGCGACGCCCGGGATCAGGTCGGGCGACTCGCGTTGTCGTGGTCGTGGTCGTGGTCCGCTGGCTCGTACGCGTCGGCTTCGAGTTCCGGCGGACGCCGAAGGGCGCCTCGTGTCGGGACGAAGAGGACGACCCCCGATGCCACGAAGACCCCGAGGAACGCATACAGCTGTTCGGCGCCCGACAGCGCGAGGGCGAGGATCCCCAGGGCCAGGCAGATGCCGTAGATCGCGAAGACCGTCTGCCGATGCGTCAGGCCAAGGTCCAGCAGACGGTGGTGGATGTGGCCCCGATCCGGACTGAACGGCGAGCGTCGTTGCGAGAGGCGCCGGACGATGATCCAGAACGTGTCGATGATCGGCACGCCAAGGACCAGCAGAGCGACTGCCACCTTCGCGGACCCGAGGATCGCCAGCACCGCCAGCGCATACCCCACGAACTGGACGCCACTGGTCCCCGGGAAGATCGATGCGGGATGGAGGTTCCAGCGCAGGAACCCCAGGAGCGACCCGGCCAGGATGAAACACAGGACCGCGATCAGCGGCGACGGCGAGTCGGTCGTGAGATTGATCAGGCCCAGGGTGACCGCGGCGATGAACGCGATCCCCGATGACAGCCCATCGAGACCATCGATGAAGTTGATGCTGTTGATCATCCCCACGACCCAGAAGATCGTGAACCCGGCGGCCAGGTACTGGTTGTAGTCGCTGAAGACGACGAAGCCCTTGCCGAACGGGTTGGCGATGAAGTCGATCGAGATGCCGAGGAGCACCGCGAACCCGCCGAGGGCGAGCTGACCAAGGAGCTGCCACCGGGCGCGCAGATCGAGAAGATCGTCGAGGGCGCCCAGGACGGCCGCACCGAGACACCCGGCCATCAGGGCGACGACCTCGGGCTTGTCGAGGAACCGCGGGGTCGGAACGGTCTTCGTGACGAGGTTCACGAAGATGAAGGCCGAGGCGACCCCGACGAACCCTGCCGCGGTCGCGATGCCGCCACCGCGCGCGATCGGCGAGGTGTTCACCCGACGCGCCTCGGGGCGGTCGATCATCTCGAGCCGTTCGACCACGCGTCGGACGAAGGGCGTGAGGATCATCGTCACGAGCGCCGCGGCGACCGACGTGAAGAGGATCGGCCCGAGCAGACTCAGGGAGGTGGGGATGAATGTCATCGCGAAGCCATCCGGATCAACGTCATCGCGAAGCCCCGGGTAGCGCGTGCCCTTGCCGCCCGGGCGGCCTCACGCCGCGGTCAGACCCGGGACGGGGAACTGATCCACGATCTCGGTGACTTCGCCGGCGAGCCGCGTCTGCGCAGCCGGATCGTCGCGTTCGCGGATGGCCGAGATGATGATCCGGCCGATCGCCCGCATCTCGTCCGGGCCGAAGCCCCGGGACGTGGTGGCCGGGGTACCAAGGCGGATGCCCGATCCGGTGTTCGGGGGGAGTGTGTCGAACGGGATCGCGTTCTTGTTGACGGTGATCCCGATCTCGTCGAGCAGGTGCTCGGCTTCCTTGCCGGTGACTCCGAGCGGGGTGACGTCGACGAGCATCAGGTGGTTGTCCGTCCCGCCCGAGACGACCCGGGCCCCAAGACCGGCCACGGTCTCCGCGAGGATCCGGGCGTTTTCCACGGTGCGCCGCTGGTCTTCCTTGAACGTGGGCTCCGCGGCGAGCTTGAAGGCGACGGCCTTGCCGGCGATGACATGCATGAGCGGCCCACCCTGGGTGCCCGGGAAGACGTTGCGATCCACCGACGCGGCCAGCGAGCCGCGGACCGTGGGGAAGTCCAGCGGGTTCACGGCGTCGGGAAGATCGGTGCGGCTGAAGATCATCCCGCCACGGGGTCCGCGCAGGGTCTTGTGGGTCGTGGTGGTGACCAGGTCCGCATGGGGGAACGGACTGGGATGGACGCCGCCCGCAACCAGCCCCGCGACATGGGCCATATCGATGAACAGCAGCGCCCCGACGTCGTGGGCGATGGCGGCCATGCGCTCGAAATCCCACAGGCGCGAGTAGGCGCTTGCGCCACCCACGATGACCTTCGGGCGCACGGCTTTCGCCTGCGCCTCCATGGCCTCGTAGTCGATGCGCTCGGTGTCCTGGCGAACGCCGTAGGCGTGGACTTCGTACAGGCGACCCGAGAAGTTGAGGGCCATCCCGTGGGTGAGGTGACCGCCGTGAGCCAGGTTCATGCCCATGATCCGGGCGCCGGGCTCCAGGACGCTGAAGTACGCGACCATGTTGGCCTGCGCACCAGAGTGCGGCTGGACGTTGACGTGCTCGGCACCCGGGTAGAGGGCGAGGGCGCGTTCCCGGGCGAGCCGCTCGGCGATGTCGACGTACTCGCAGCCGCCGTAGTAGCGCTTGCCGGGCAGGCCTTCGGCGTACTTGTTGGTCAGCCAGCTGCCCTGGGCTTCCATGACCGCTGCGGAGACGTAGTTCTCGCTGGCGATCAGCTCGATCTTGTCGTGCTGGCGGTGTCGTTCGGCGACCATCGCCTCCCACAGCACCGGGTCCAGCTCCGCGATGGACTCCATCGCGAGGGAAGTGACAGGGGTCTTCGCCCGGGCGGTGGTCATGCGTCCCACTCCTTGCTGCCGGCGTCGTGACTGGCCAGCACGCCGGCCGCTATCTTCCCACGAACCCGACCCGTCAGACCGCCAGAAGGTCGTGCTCGATGTGGGCGTCGTCGAGCGCCGCCGCGATGCGGTTCGAGGCGATGGCACCGTCGCGCAGGATCGCGACGTGCTCTGCCGAGCAGTCCATGACCGTGGACGCGGGGCCACCGTGGGCCGGACCGCCATCGATGATCGCGTCGATCGCGCCACCGAGGATCGCCTGGATCTCGGCTGCATCGCGGGCCTCGGGCTGGCCGGAGACGTTGGCCGACGTGACCGGGAGCGGGCCCATGAGTGCGGCGAGCGCCCGGGGCGTGGCGTGGTCCGGGACACGCAACCCGATCGTCCGGGCACCACCGGTCAGGGCCGCTGGCAGGGTCACGTCCGGCCGCTGGGTCAGGACCAGGGTCAGGCCACCCGGCCAGAACGTGTCCCCGAGGACCGTCGCGGCCGGGGTCATGACGCCGAAGGTCGCCGCCTGCGCGGCATCCGCGAGCAGGAGCACCACCGCCTTGTCTGGCGGGCGCTGTTTCACGTGGAACAGCCGCTCGATGCCACCCGGGGTCTCCAGCGCGACGCCGATGCCATAGACCGTGTCCGTGGGGAGTGCCACGACACCGCCGTCGCGCAAGATCGCCGCCGCGGCCGCCCAGCCCGTGGCGTCGTCGGGGAGGAGCCGCGTGGTCATCGGTCCCGTTCCTCTCGTTCGTGCGGGAGCGGACCGGCGATGCGTCGCGCGGCCGCGTCCTCGATGAGCCGTGCCGAGGCGCGACGGGCGTCCCGTGGATCGGCGAGGACGAGCGCCTCGATCACGGCCGCCGCTCCGTCCTCCCGAACCGGTGGCGCAACGTAGCGGGCGACCTCCAGGACCCCGGCCGGGGCGGTGGGCATGGCCGTGCCGTGCCCGACGTCCGCGAGCATCTCGAGGTCGTTCCACTGGTCCCCGATGGCCAGCGTCGCCCCGAGCGGGACACCGAGTCGTCGTGCCAGCCAGCGGATCGCGCGGCCCTTCGAGACACCGGGCGCGACGAACTCCAGATAGCTCGGGTGGCTGATCGTCACGTCCGCGCGACCCGCGAAGGCAGCCCGCGCGAGCGGAGCGAGCGTCGTGGGGAGCGGCGGCGTGCCGACGGCCATCACTTTCGTGATCGGATGCGTGATGC
Organism: Candidatus Limnocylindrales bacterium; assembly: GCA_038327765.1. GTDB lineage: Bacteria > Chloroflexota > Limnocylindria > Limnocylindrales > CSP1-4 > SPCO01. The sequence continues at coordinate 5,700 of JBBQLI010000071.1, forward strand.
TGGCCAGCAGGTCCGTGGAGAACTGCGCGGCCGCACCCATGAACGCCGAGTAGTCAGCTGCGTTGGGGTCGTCGTCGCGGACGATGAACCGCTCCAGGATGTTCACGTGCGGATCCAGGCCACGGGCACGCGTCCAGACGACGATCTCGCGGGCGACGGCAGCCGGTAGCGTGGTGTGGATCAGCAGGCGGCCGAGATTCGAGGAGCCGTCTGGCGGCATCGCCCGGACCAGTGCGCCCTGATAGCCGACGATCGGACCGGTGAGACCCAGTTCCCGCGCGAACCGCATCGCGCTCGAGACCATGCGGCCGGTGACGAGCGACACCTGGACGCCGCTCCGAAGGGCCGCCTTGACGGCCGCGACCGTCCTGGGCGAGACCTGAAGATCCTCGCCGACCAGCGTCCCGTCGATATCGAGCGCGACGAGTCGGATCGGGAAGACGGGCTCGACGCGTCGGATGGCGCGTCCGCTCGTCACGGGCTGGCGTGTCGGGCGCGCGCTCATCCCGCGGACCGCTGGATCCGTGCCACGCGCGGCAGACCCGCCAGGTCCACGTCCACCGTGCAGACCCAGCCCGGGAGCCGCTCGCCGACCCGCGTCACGATGCTGGTTCCCTGGTCCGCGCCGATCTCAAGGAGCGCCACGCCGTCTCCCGTGAGTGCCTCGGGGAGTCGTGTCAGCAGTCGGTCGATCACGGCGAGGCCATCCGCTCCCCCGTCGAGGGCGGCCACCGGCTCGAACGTCGTGGCCGCGGAGAGCGTCGGGATGACGTCCCGTCGCACGTAGGGCAGGTTGGCCAGGATCAGGTCGTACGGTTCCATCACGACGGGCGGCAGCAGGTCAGCCTCCAGGAACGCCAGCCGATCGGCGGTCGCGTGGCCGACCGCGTTCTCGCGCGCAAGGTCGAGGGCTTCTGCGGACGCGTCCGTTGCGATGACCGTCACCTCGCCGTCGGCTCGGCGGTGGCGAAGCGCTACGATCAGGGCGATGGCGATCGCGCCACTCCCCGTCCCCACGTCCGCGACGCGGATCGGCGGCGAACCGGCGGGCCGTGCGCCTAAGGCCAGACGCCGCATCACCTCGGCTTCCGCGAGTTCGACCAGCTGCTCGGTCTCCGGCCGCGGGATCAGCGCCCGCCGATCCACGCTGAAGGCAAGCCCGTAGAACTCCCTGATGCCACGGATGTAGGCGACCGGTTCCCCCGCGGCGCGGCGGGCGAGCGTCGCGCGGTACGTGGTCTCGGCATCGGCCCCGACGGGTGCGTCCGGGTGGGCGAGGATCACCGTCCGGTCCGCGCCGATCGCGAAACCGAGCAGGAGCTCGGCGTCCAGCCTGGGCGAATCGGAGCCCGCAGCGATCAGCTTGGCCGCTCCTTCGCGCAGCAGCATCCCGACCGTGCTCATCGGCTGGGCACGCGGTTCAGAGCCGGATCGTGACAGCCACGTCACCCACTTTGCGAAGGACCTCGGCGCTGGTCGTCCCGCGCCAGCGGTGGAACAGCAGGTCGACCGATGCGTCGCCAACGCGCAGGTTCGTCAAGGTGAGCTTCGGGAGCCAGTCCGGCAGTTGCGGGTGACGCAGCTCCAGCTCGTTCGCCCCGGCGTTCGCACGCAACCCGAGCATCGTGGCGAGGAACAGGAACGGCGATCCCGCGGCCCAGGCCTGCGGCGAGCACGCGACGGGGTATGGCACGGGGATGTGCGCATCGACGCGGTCGAAGCCGCAGAAGAGCTCCGGCAGCCGGTAGTCGGGGAAGCGCTGCGCGGCTTCGAGGACCGGGCCAAGGACGCGGTTGGCCTCGTCGTCGAAGCCGTAGCGCTTCATCCCCGCAGCGATGATCGAGTTGTCGTGCGGCCAGATCGAACCCGTGTGGTACCCGATCGGGTTGTAGCCAGGCTGGCCCGCGGCAAAGGTGCGGATCCCCCAGCCGGAGAACATGCCGGGTCCCAGCAGTCGATCGACCACGTCGCGGGCACGCTCCGGCGAGACGATGCCGGTCCACAGGCACTGCCCAGCGTTCGAACCGATGGCATCCGCCTGATGCTTCTCATGGTCAAGCGCGAGCGCGTAGTAGCGCTGGTCCTCCACCCAGAACGCAGCCTCGAATCGGACCCGCAGCGTTTCGGCCTCGGCATCGAGGCGAGCACCCATCGCGTCGTCGCCGCGGACACGGGCGAGACCGGCCATCCGCCGCTTGGCGGCGTAGACGTAGCCCTGGACCTCGGCCAGCGCGATCGACGGTTCGGACTGCCGGCCGTCGCGCGAGCGGATCGCATCGCTGGAGTCCTTCCAGCCCTGGTTGAGGAGACCGCGCTCCGAACGGCGCAGGTACTCCACGAACCCGTCGCCGTCCAGGTCGCCGTAGCGATCGATCCAGTCGAGCGCGGCCAGGGCATTCGGCCACAGGCGCTCGAGCATCGCCCGGTCGCCGGTCCAGTCCCACGTGGCCCCGAGGAGCATCAGCCAGAGGGGCGTGGAGTCGACAGAGCCGTAGTACGGGGTATGAGGCAGTTCCCCGGTCCTGGCCATCTCGCCTGTCCGCAGCTCGTGGAGGATCTTGCCCGGTTCCGCGTCCCGCCAGTCGTCCACCTCGGTGGCCTGGTAGGCCGCCAGCACGGTCAGCGCCTCCACGGCCATCTGCGGTCGGAACGGCACCGCCTGGAGCGCGGTGATCAGCGCATCACGACCGAACAGCGTCGCGAACCACGGCACGCCCGCGGCCACGTAGCGCTGGTCCGGCCCGGGACCCTCGTTCACGAGCAGTCGCAGATCCGCGACCGACCGCCGGACCACGAGGTTGAACAACTCGTGATCGCTGGAGACCGCGGTGGTGCCGCGCTCCCAGGCGTGGTAGGCGGCGGCGCCCTCGTCGGCGGAGACCGGCGGTGCGGGCGGGAAGAGCTCGGCATCGGTCGAGGGTCGAGCGGGATCGCCGTTCTTCGGGACCGGGAGCGAGGTGTGCCAGACCGTCCAGCGCAGTTCGCGCGACGCCGTCGGGCCAAGGTCGATCCGCCAATGCAACCGCACGCTCGCGCCGATATCGAGCGGGTCGTGGGTCGATGGATCCACCGCCCCGACCTCGAGCGCCGGGATCGAGAACGCCACGTGCGTCAGGCGACGCAGACCGTCGAGCCCGTCATAGCTGAAGGTCACGCGATCCGGGGTGACCGCCACGGGGCGCAACGTCCCGCGCGACGGCCGCGGATAGCCACGCACCTCGAAGATGTCCGCGCCATCGGCCCCCAGCTCGAGGTCCACCGGGATGGTCATCGCGGTCATGGCGTGGTTCACGACGCGGACCCGCTCCTCGAGCGCGCCCCCGCCGATCAGCCGGTCACGCGAGATGCCGATCGTGCGACCCACCAGCTCGTCGAGCGGGTGGACCTTCGCGTCGGGGTTGCGGTCGGCACTCGGGTTGGTGAGCTGGATGGCGCCGCGATAGTTGCCACCCATCGAACCCTGCAGGAGGACCGGACGATCGCCACCCACCCGGAGCACGGAACACGACAGCAGCCGGGTATCGCCGTGGTAGAGCCCCAGGCCCCGGGCGTCCGGGTGGATATCCCCGAACGGGTCGGTCAGGAGGTAGCAATTGCCGTGCTTGAGTACCTGGACCGAGCCCAGGTCCGTGGCGCGGGTGATCGGGACGACCGGTGGCTCGATGAAGCGGACGGCCGTCTCAGGCGTCGTCATCGCCGGTCTCGGTCAGGATCGAGAGCTGCTCCGCCTGGTCGGCCATCTGGAGCGCATCGATCAGGTCGTCCAGGTCGCCGGCAAGCACGCCCGGCAGGTTATGCACGGTCTTGCCGATGCGGTGATCGGTGACCCGGTCTTGCGGCACGTTGTAGGTCCGGACCTTCTCACTGCGGTCGCCGGAACCCACCATCGAACGGCGCGCCGCCGACCCGATCTCACGCGCCTTCTGGACCTCCAGGTCGTACAGGCGCGAGCGCAGGACCGACATCGCCTTCGCCTTGTTCTTGTGCTGGCTCTTCTCGTCCTGGATCTCCACGACCAGCCCGCTGGGGATATGGGTGATGCGGACCGCGGAGTCGGTGGTGTTGACCGACTGGCCACCCGGCCCGGACGAGCGCTTGACCTCGATGCGCAGGTCGCGTTCCTCGTCGATATGCACTTCGATCTCGTCAACCTCGGGCATGACCACGACCGTCGCGGTGGAGGTGTGGATCCGCCCGGACGATTCGGTGGCGGGGATGCGCTGGACGCGATGCACGCCGCCTTCGAACTTGAGGCGGCTGTACGCCCCGTCGCCGTGGATCTGGAGGATCGCCTCCTTGATGCCATCGATGCCGGTCTGGTTGAGGTTGATGATCTCCGGCTTGAAGCGATGCCGGTCCGAGTAGCGCAGGTACATGCGATACAGCTCCGAGGCGAAGAGCGCCGCCTCCTCACCACCGGCCCCGGCACGGATCTCCATGATCACGTCGCGGTCGTCGTTCGGGTCGCGCGGGAGGAGCAGGACCTTGAGGTCGTCGAGGAGCCCGGTCTCGCGCGTCTCCAGATCGGCGATCTCGCCGCGGGCCATGGTGCGCATCTCGTCGTCACCGTCGTGGGCGTCGCGGATCTCGCGCGCGCCAGTCAGCTCGGCACGGATGGCCTCGAGCCGGCGAAACGCGTTGACCACCGGTTCCAGCCGTGACAGCTCCTGCCCGAGCCTGCGGATCTCCGAGGGGTCGGCGCTGGTCTCCGGCTTCGCGAGCTGGGCCTGGACCTCGTCGTACTGCTGCGCGACCTCGCGCAGCGTGTCGTCCAGGTCGCTCATGACCCCGCTGGCGGGTCGGTGGGTGCCGCGGGAGCTGCCGGCGCGGCGCTGGCAGCGGCTGGCGCGGTCGGATCTGCCGCTGGTCCGAGCGGCATCGGGTCGCGCGCGAAGGCCGTCGAACCTGCGGGCGACTCCGCGCCGTCGGCTTCGAGCGCCTCCTCCATCGAGACGATGGCGACTTCGATCATGTCGTCGGTCGGCTGCTTCGTCGTGATCATCTGGACGAGTAGCCCCGGAGCCAGCAGCGCGCCGACGATCGGGTTCGAGCGGTAGCGCGCACCGAGCTTGAGGATCTCGTAACCCACGGCCGCGATGACCGGGATCAGCGCGATCCGGCTGCCCACCATGACCAGCGGCTCCTGCCGGCCCACCAGCGAGAACGCCACGATCGAGAGCAGGATCACGATGACCAGGAACTCGGTGCCGCAGCGCTGATGCGCGGTCGGGTACTTGCGGACCTCGGCCACGGTCAGCGGATCGCCGGCTTCGAGCGCATGGATGGTCATGTGTTCGGCGCCGTGGTACTGGAAGACGCGGCGGATATCCGGGGAGCGGCCGATCACGACGAGGTAGCCGAGGAAGATGCCGACCCGCACCAGCCCCTCGACCAGGTGCTGGACGACGCCGTTCTGGACGTTCGCGGTGGTGACGCTGGCGATGAACAGCGGCAGCAGGAAGAAGATCCCGACGCCGGCGACCAGGGTCAGGCCGAGCATCAACGCGATCGAGCCCTTGCCGAGTTCCACGCCCTCTTCAGAAGCCTGGACGTTGGCGCTGCGGACCAGCCAGCGCGTGCCGACGATCAGCGTCTCGTACAGGACGACCAGTCCGCGGATCAGCGGCCAGCGCGACCAGCGATGGCCATGCAGCCCTGAATCCAGGCGTTCCGTGGCGTAGACGATGCGGCCGTCGGGCGCGCGGAGGGCGACGGCGATCGCGTCGCGGCCGCGCATGAGGACCCCTTCGATGAGGGCTTGGCCACCGTATGCATAGCTGGGCATGCCCGGAAGTCTACCGGCCGGGACCTGTCAGGACGCTATCGGCCGTGTTCGGGTCAGCCGCACACCTGCCCCGCCGGATCGCAGGGGATGTCATGGGACGTCGGCATGGGGGCTTGGGTGGCTCCCGCACCGGAGGCGGTGGGCACGCCGACGTACGGGACGGGCCGCGCATGCTCGGGTCCATCCATGTTGCTGAGCTCGTCGAAGGTGACGAGCCCATCAGGACCGACATACGGGGTCCGAAATGGCTGGGGAGCGCCAGGATCCAGTGCGGGATCCAGGGTCAGCTGGACGGGCGTCCACGACCGGCCATCGGCGGTCTCGCGGACTCGCAGCCGACCGGCCGCATCGACGTCCACGGCCACCCCGCGAAGGCCGTCGCTTGCGAGCGGCAGGCCGCCGATCCGGTTGTCGCCGTCCAGTGCGAGATCGACGGCCGACCAGGCACGCCCATCGTCGGAGCGCCAGACATAGGTCGGGTGTCCCACGCACCGCGGGCAGCCGCCATGATCCGTGCCCTCCGCGACGAAGCCTCCGGCGACGCGAAGGATCACGCCGATCGAGGTACCCGGCCTGTCCACCGTGACCGGCGTCCAGTGCTGGCCGTCCGTCGAGCGCCAGATCGCGCCACGGTCGTCGCTCGGGTCATCCTGGTTGGCGACCAGCGCGGCCTTCGGGTCAGGATTCCAGCCGGTCATCCCTACTGCGAGCCAGCCATCGTCGGTTCCGGCAAAGCGTGCGACCTGGGTACCTGCGAAGGTCGTCGGATCGATGTCGAGGCGCTTCCATGGGCCATCCGGGGCACCGCTGATCCAGCGCTCCCCTCCGTCACGCTCCGACACCTGGATCAGCCAGCCCAGTCCACCGACGGCCAGAGACTGGACGCTGGGGGCGTCACCGAACACGTCGGCGGGGAGCGAGACCTCGGTCCAGGGGCCACCGTCGGCGGACGTCCACATGCCCAGACTCGTGGGACCGCGTTGGTCGCCGACGTCGGGAGCGCGGTGCAGGCCGACGATGGTGAGTCGCCCGCGCTCCGCGATCACGCGATCGAACTGGATATCGGGCCGGGCCGTGTCATCGCGTCGCCAGTGCCGGCCGTCATCCGACCGCCAGATCAGACCCTCGACGCCGCTGATCGGGTGGACGACGTCGACGGCATAGCCGACCGCGAGCCATCGACCGTCATGTTCGACGACGTCCTGCACGAAGGTGTTGTGTCCGACCGTGTCGAACGGGCCGGGATCGGGGCGCTCCACAGCAGATGCGTCCATGGCGTCGGCGGGGTCGCGCCGACCGTGGCGTGAGCGGAGGCGGGTGTCAGGAGCGATGTGGCGCCCGCGGTCGATGGCGATGTCGACGTCGTCGGTCGCGAGCAGGCCATCACGATCGCGACGATCGCGGTGAGGATCAGCAACTGGAGCGGCGCGCCACGCCCGACCGAGCGATGCATGGGCGAAGCCTACGCCCCGTGAATTAGAACGACGGACCCGAAGGCCCGTCGTTCGTTCGTGTCCGGATGATGGACCCGAGGGGTTAGCTGCGAACCTGGCGCTCGAGGCGCTTCTGGAAGCGCTCGACCTGGCCGGCGGTGTCGATGATCGTCTGCTTGCCCGTGAAGAACGGGTGGCAGTTGCTGCACACGTCGACGCGCAACTCGGGTCGGGTGGATCCCACGACCCACTCGGTGCCGCATGAGCCGCAGTGGACGGTCGCCTGGTAGTACTTGGGATGGATGTCGGGCTTCACGGGGTGCTTTCTCCTCCGACGCCTTCCGAGCAGGGCCATCGCCCCGCCGGTGGTCGCCGGCTGTGGTGCTTGGTCTAGGCGCTCGCGGGGGCGGCTTCGACCGCCTCGACCCGGATGCGCTTCTTCAGTTTCGTCGCGTGTTCGAACTTCACCTTGCCGGCGACGACGGCGAACACGGTGTAGTCCTTGCCGATGCCCGTGCCCGGGCCCGACAGGAAGGTCTGTCCGCGCTGGCGGACGATGATCGAACCGGCGGTCACGAGCTGACCGTCTCCGGCCTTGACGCCGAGTCGCTGACCGGCGCTGTCGCGACCGTTCTTGACGCTGCCGCCAGCTTTCTTGTGGGCCATCTCGGCTACTCGTCCTTCTTCGTGGTGCGGGCCTTCTTGGGGGCTGCCGCCTTGGGCTCGGGGTCGGTCTTCGCGGTCGCCTTCGGCGCGGCGGCCTTCGCTGCCGGCTTCGGGGCGGCGGTGGTCTTGGTCTTGGTGTCGGTGGTGGCGGCCTTCGTGGCCGTCTTGGCCGCCGGGGTCTTCGCTGCGGGGGTCGTCTTGGCGGCGGTCTTCGTGGCCGCCTTCGCGTCGGCGGCGGTCTTGGCCGCGGTGCCGACCGCGAGCTTCGCGGCGAGCTCTGCGTCCTTGGCGGCCTGGACCGCGGCAGCTTCCTCGACGCGCATCCGTTCGGTCTTCGCGTCGCTGGCGGCCTTGGCGGCGACCTTGGCCGCGCTCTTGCCACCGAACGTGATGTCACTGATGCGCAGGACGGTGAGTTCCTGGCGATGACCCTTCTTGACCCGGCTGCGGGCCTTCGGGCGGTACTTGAAGCTGATCAGCTTGGGGCCGCGATCGAAGCGCAGGATCTCGGCGGTCACGGCGGCATCGGTGACGAGCGGTCGACCGATCGCGGCCTCATCGCCGTCGGCGACGAGCAGGACACGGTCAAGCGTGATCGTCTGGCCGGGTTCGACTTCGAGCAGCTCGACCTCAAGCTCGGTGCCGACTTCGACGCGATACTGCTTTCCGCCGGTCTCGATGACTGCGTACATGGGTCCTCAGGGCTTCGATCTCGACGACGGGTGACGCGCATGGGCGTCCGTGACGTCGGACATGGGATGGCGCCCGACATCGGTCGAGCGCGGACAGTGGAGTTTACGGTCGAACGGCAGAATGGTCAATCCGGGGTGCCGGGGGTGGTCGGTCAGTTTGATTCGAGAAGTCGGCAGATCTCTTCATCAAGGAATATGGTCAGGACCCGAAGGAAGAGCCGCACTTGGGCCTATCGCGGGTCGATGAGCGAGAATCTTCTCTGAAATGGAGGATCGCTCGATGGCAGACCTGACACCGATCAAGGGCGGGTGGGCCGCTGTAGGCCATGGATGGGCCATATTTGGCCAGACGCGCGAAGAGGCCTGCGACTCGACGGGGAGGCAGAGAGACGACACCGTGCCATGCGCGAGCGAGACGCTACGGAGCTTCCTTCGTCCACCGAGTTAGGGCGGCCTTCCGGGCAATCTCGGCTCGACGCTCAGGGCTAAGAGCGTCCGCCCTGGCCTTGCCACCCTTTAGCCCGGATCCACCGATGAGCCGCTGGTCAGAGAGCGCTGAAACGACGAATCAGGTGCCCATCTGAACTGGGAAGATGGAGTTGAAAAGACACCCATCAAGCCCAACAGAGGAGCACCTGATTGATGCGATCTTCGCATACCCTCGACCGGCTCGACGCGGCCTTCGACGACGATCGCCTGGTGGCCGATGCCGGGCTCCTCCTGCCGGCCACCCTGGCTCACCACCTCGGCCTGCGCGAGCTCGTCGACGAGCACGTCGACCTGGGCGACAAGCCCGGCGCGGCGAACCCCGGCGACAAGCTCCTGACGCTCGTGATGTCGACCCTCGCCGGGGGTGACTGTATCGACGACGCGAACGCCCTGCGGGCGGGCGGCACGGAGCGGGTCCTCGGCTTCACGGTCAAGGCGGCGTCCACCCTGGGGACGTTCCTGCGCAGCTTCCGCTGGGGTCATGTCCGCCAGCTCGATCGGGTCAGCCGGGAACTCCTGGCCCGTGCCTGGGCGGCCGGCGCCGGCCCTGGGAGCGAGCCCTTCACGATCGATCTCGACTCGACGATCTGCGAGACGTACGGGCTCCACAAACAGGGTGCCCGCCACCACGGCTACACCCACGTCCGTGGCTATCACCCCCTCCTCGCCGTGGCGGCCGGGACCGGCGACGTCCTGATGGCCCGCCTGCGCGAGGGCCGGGCCAACACCGCCCGCGGCGCGGCCCACTTCCTGACCGAGACGATCGGTCGGGTGCGCGCTGCCGGGGCGACCGGCCAGCTGACC
>JBBQLI010000072.1:0-15393 GCA_038327765.1 Candidatus Limnocylindrales bacterium
CACTACCACGCATTCGCGGATCCGATGGTCTTCGTGCTGGTCGGGGTAGGGATGGCGGCGGCCGTCCGGTCGTGGCGGAACCGAGCGCGAGGGCCGGGGGCCGTCGTGGGGGCGACAGCCGTGCCGCTGACCGTGGCCACCGTCCTCGCGATCGGGTTCATCGGCTGGAACGGGGCGAACCAGCCGCCGGCGGTCGCCGCCGATGGCGGGTTCCCGGCGGCGCAGTCGGCAGCGGTTCGGGTCATGACCGTGAGCTCGGACACCGGGGGGGTGCACGCGCTTGCGACCAGGTCGCTCCCGAGCGCCAAGACAGCCGAGGCCCTCGGCTATCCCCTGTTGCTGCTCGGGGTGTCGCCCGTGGATGAGGTCGTTGCGGCCCGCCTGGTCATCCTGTGCGACCGCCGGTTCGAAACCGCGCTTGGGGCGGCCTGTGGCGGACCAGCCGAGACCCTGTCGCTCGCGGCGGTCCCGTTCGGAAGCGCGACGCCGACCCTCCTGGACCGCTTCGATGCGGCTCCGAACCAGGTGATCTCGATCTACGCCAGACCCTGACCCGTCGGCCGCGGCCGTCAGACCGTGGCCGACGGCGACGACCCTCTGCCAGGACCTTCGTCGGCTTGTGCCGCCAGGCCCGGTGTGGCTAGCATCGGACGTGACGATCGGGACCCATCCCATGCCGTTGCGTCGTCGGATCATCGTCGTGCTGGTCGGCGTCGTCCTCGTGCTGGGCGCCATCACCCTGGTGAGCATCATCACCACGCCACGGCGCACGACCCCGTTCTACGACCCTCCGGTCCTGGCCGGTCAACAGCTCTGGCAGGCGTGCTCTGGCGGGGTCTATGCGCGCCTCGGCGACACCATCGTGTTGACCTCGACCGGTCATTGCACAAGTCCGGGCACTGTTGCTTACGACAACGACGGCACCACCGTCCGCGGGGTCTTCGGTCCTCCCGCGCGCGATGCGACGTGTCCCTATGCCGGGCACACCTGCGCAGCGTCCGATCTGAACTACCTCGTGGTGGCCGTGGACCGCATCCCGTGGGGCCACCTGAACGTGGTGGACATGGGGACCGCCGGCTATCGCGTGATCGCGCCGGGCACGAAGCCGCTGGACTGCGGCGACATCGCTGTAGGCGACACGGTCGAGATCGACGGGCGCAACACCTACCGGAGCGGCGCGGTGGTCGAAAAGGGCGTCAACCTGAAGCCGGCGGCCGAGGACGGCGCCTACTTCCCGTGCATGATCGCTGCGCAGATCCAGGTCGGCGTCGGCGATTCGGGCGGTGTCGTCCTGGTCCGGGGCATCCCGGCGGGCGTCACGTCGCGGAGCTTTGGCGGATCGCTCGGGTTCACGCCGCTGGCCGAAGGTCTGGCGGAGCTTGGCCTCAGCCTGTGCGACACGCCGGACTGTGGGCTGGTGGCACCGGCCGGGAGCGGTGGCTGAGTGGGGCGCCTGTCCTGCGACGCCCTCGGCTGGTGACGTGGCACTCCCTGTGCCGTGGTGTCTCTCACACGCAAGTTCCGGACATCTGAGCGTGGAGCACGCCACGGATCGCTGATCGGTGGGATGTGGGCACTGATCCACGAGGGGGCGTCGCAGCACTGCGTGCGTGGCACGCACCGTGTCGCCCTGGCGCGGACAGGGGCTCCGGCTCCCGACCCCGGGAATCGCGAACGCCGGCGCCCCAGACGCCGGCGTTCGCTGTCCCCAATAGCTCGGACGAGGAGGGATGTCCGAGCCGTGCCCGAATATTCGCTAGAAGCGCCCGGCTCGCCCCGGCTCACGGCCAGGGATGCGGGAGACGGGTCGGACGGATCCGACACCGACGCCCACCGGACTGGAGGACCCGCTGGTGCCCATCGGGCGGCCAGGGGTAGCGGACCGAGCCAGCGTCGATCGCTCATCGGAGCGCTCGTTGGCACTGGTCGGCTCGGCCGGCTGGAACGGTCGCCCGAAGCGACGCATCCGCACGGCGAGGTAGTACTCCATGATCTGGCGGACCTGCGGCTCGCTCAGGAGATCGTCCGCCCGGAGCGCGTACTCGACGCGTGCGGTCGGATTCATCGATCCCGAGGCGACCAGGCCCAGGTACTGCGGCGTATCGGCATCGTCGCGCAGCTCGCGGAGTCCGCGGGCCAGCTTCGTGGCCGTCCCAAGGGACGGCATCCGATCCCCGCGGATCAGCCGGGAGATCGTCGAATGGTCGACGCCCGACTGCTGCGCGAGTTGGCGCTGCGACATCTTCTTGGCTTTGAGCTGGGCTCGAAGCCATTCGTTGAAGGCTCGGCCGTTCTGGGTCGTCATATCAGGGAGTGGGCTCCGTCGAGTTCGGCTCCGGCGGCCCGCAGGCGGTACCGCGATGAGTCCAACTATCGAAGGTGGGCGCCAAGCCCTGTATCCCCCGTTCGTACCGTGGTGCTCCGGCGCGGCACTGCCGAGCGTGGGTCGGAGCGGTGTGGTCGGGCGGAGTCCGGGTGGACAAGGGCGGGAACATGACCCCGGACGAAGGTACGCCCGACCTTGACCCGCGACGGCCCGTGACGGGCCGGGATGTCAGGCGCTCGGGACCTGCGACGCGGCCTGCGGGCCTTCGGCGATCCGTCCGTGCCCGCTCGGCTTGTCCGAGGCGACGTATGCGATCGTCCCGAAGACGATGACCGAGAAGACGCTGATCACCCGGTCGAGCAGGGCGATCGCCGTGGCCTCGGGGAGCGGCACCTTGTACGCGACGGTCAGCACGCCGACCACGCCGGCCTCCACGATGCCGAGCCCGGCGGGGCTGAGCGGCACGGCGGTGAGCAGCGAGCCGATGAGGGCCACGAACACCGCGCCCGACAGACCCAGCTCCACATCCGAGAAGTGGAGCGCCTGGACCACGAAGTAGAGGCGCAGCGACTCACTCATCCAGATCGTGCCGGTGAGGAGGCCAAGGACGGGCAGCTGACGCAGCCGCACGGCGCCGAAGACGCCCTCTTCGAAGCGATCGTAGAGCTCCAGGATCCGGTGTGGGAACGGCAGGACCGTGAGGATGCGTCGACCGAAGTTGCGCATCGTGAAGAGACCGGCCGATAGCACGACCACCACGATCAGGCCGATCACAAAGACCACCTGGATCGCCGCCGGCAGGCCGCCGCGGAAGCTCCAGTACCCGGCACCGATGCCCAGCAGGGCGATGGCGATGAGATCCAGGACGCGCTCGATGAAGACCGTCCCGAAGGTCCGGCTCAGCGAGGCCGTGCTATTGATCTTGAGCAGGTAGGCCCGGTAGACATCGCCCAGCTTCGCCGGCACGACGCAGTTGACCAGCCAGGACAGCAGGATGATCTCGGTGGAGTCCTTCGTCCCGATCCTGAACCCGGTCCCGCGCAGCAGCATCGCCCAGCGATAGCCACGCAACGGGAAGCCGAGGTAGAAGACCGCGAACGCGACCAGCACGAGCAGCGGGTTCGCCCCGACGACGAGCCCAGGCACCTTCGAGAGCTGATTGCCATTGATCGCGATGAACAGGACGATGATCGCGAGCGGGACCAGGATCGAGATGATCGTCCGCGGCTGGCGCAGGCGCTGCCCGATCGAGATCTGGGTGGAACCCTCGTCGGCGGCATCGACCGCGAGGTCGCCGGCGGGCGGGAGGGCGCTGGCGGGCGCGAAGGTGCCCGCGGGCGGCGGGGTGGACGCGTGCACGGGTCGCTGGTCGAGCGGCGGACTGATCTCCATCGCCCCGGACCCTACCGGCTCGCCAGGTCCCGGTGCCACGGGTCGATGGTCCTGTCCGGGGTGGTCCGTCATGGTCGTACCGGCTGGATGCGGCCGTTGCCGCGGGCGCGCTGGACGGCCTTGGCGATCGGTGTCCAGCCACGGACCGCATAGCTGGCACGGCCGGGGACGAGTTCCGCGGTATCGAGTGTGGCGAGCAGACCGGCCGGGGTGGACGGGTCGCCATCGAGCGCCGTGTAGGCGACAGCGACCTCGAGGACCGTGTGCGCATCAGAGACGGCGACGCCGGGCAGCCCTTCCTCGCGGGCGAAGTCGGCAGCCAGGTCGTTGCCACCGCCGATCAGCCGGGCGTTGTGGACCTCGACCCAGTCGACCGACCCGGCGAGCACGGCCATCCGCTCATCCTTGAGGAGTGAGCCACGCAGTCGGTCGAACGGATGCGGGATGCCCACCAGCCCACCCTGCTGGCGAGCGGCCGCGATGGTGTCGGCGGCGGACATCCCAGGCGAGATGACCTGGTCGAGATAGGCACAGATGAGGTCGCCCTCGGCGGTCCGGACCTCTTCGCCCACGATGACCAGGAGACCGGCCGGTGCCGCGTCGCGCGCGGCGAGCGCGCCATCGATGCGGTCATGGTCGGTGATGATGAGGTGGGTCAGCCCGCGGGCCGCGGCGGCGCGCACCACGTCGCGTGGCCGCGCGAGCGAATCGAAGCTGGCGCTCGTATGGCAATGCAGGTCGATGAAGGCACGAGTCACGAGGGACCACCTTCATCCGGCTGTCGCACATCCCGCGATCCACGAACGATCCCAGCCAGGACCCGCCGTCGGATCGATGGCACGTCAGATCTGCTGGACGAGGGACTTCTTGAAGAAGTCGAAGTGCTCGAGCGCCAGTCCCGTCCCCAGGGCCACGCAGTTCAGCGAGTTCTCGGCGACGTGGCAGGGCACGCCGGTCACCTGCGTCAGCAAGCGGTCGATGTTGCGCAGCAGTGCGCCACCGCCGGACATGACCATCCCCTTGTCGATGATGTCGCTGGAGAGTTCGGGGGGAGTCTGCTCAAGGACGCTCCGGACGGCCGCCACCAGCTGCTGGAGTGGCGCCTCGATGGCCTCCATGACCTCGGACGAGGTGATCGGGATGGTGCGCGGCAGACCCGCGATCAGGTCACGGCCGCGAACCTCCATCGTCAGCTCGCGCTCGAGCGGCAACGCGGTCCCGATCTGGATCTTGACCTCTTCGGCCGTCCGCTCGCCGATCATCAGGTTGTACTTCTTGCGGATGTAGGTGGCGATGGATTCGTCGAACTTGTTGCCGCCGACCCGCAGGCTGTGCGACACGACGATCCCGCCCAGGGCGATGACCGCGATCTCGCTGGTCCCGCCGCCGATGTCGATGATCATGTTCCCGGACGGCCCGCTGATCGGCACGTTGGCGCCGATGGCCGCCGCGAGTGGCTCCTCGATGAGGTACGCCTCCTTGGCGCCGGCCTTCAGTGCCGCGTCACGGACGGCTCGCTTCTCGACGCTGGTGACGCCTGCCGGCACGCTGATCATGACCTCGGGCCGGCTGAAGCCGAAGTGGCCCTTGGTGGCCTTGGCGATGAAGAAGCGCAGCATCGCTTCGGTGATGACGTAGTCGGCGATGACGCCGTCCTTCATCGGCCGGATGGCCTGGATGTTGCCGGGGGTCCGGCCGATCATCTCGCGCGCTTCCTCGCCCACGGCCACGATCCGGTTGTCGTCGGAGACGGCCACCACGCTCGGTTCCGTGATGACGATGCCCTTGCCCTTGACGTAGACCAGGACGTTGGCCGTTCCGAGATCGATGCCGATCTTCATGAGGTGATGACTAGGTCCCTTCCGCGACGCGTTCGATCCTGGCCCCGACATCCAGGAACTTGCGCTCGATGTTCTCATAGCCCCGGCGAACGTGGTGCGCACCGTGGATGGTGGAGGTCCCGTCCGCTGCGAGCGCGGCGAGGATCAGGGACGCTCCGGCGCGCAGGTCGCCGATCTCGACTTCCGCCCCGTGGAGCGGCGTGCGGCCGGTGATGGTGGCATGGTGCGAGTCGATCTGCTCGGACACCACGCCCATCTTGCGCGCTTCGGTCAGCCACTCCAAGCGGTCCTCGAAGATCGCCTCGTGGACCTGCGACGTGCCGGCCGCCTGGGTGAGCAGCACGCACGTCGGCGGCTGGAGGTCCGTGGCAAGACCCGGGTAGGGCGCCGTCGTGATGTCCGTGGCACGGAACGCGCCGCTTCCCAGCCCGGAGCCATCGACTTCGATCGTGTCCTTCGTGCAGGCGACGCTCACACCCACCCGACTCACCGCGTCCAGGAACCCGCCGAGGTGGTCGCACGGGGCGCCTTCGAGGGTGAGCTTGCCGCCGGTGACGGCGGCGGCCACCACGAACGTCCCGGCCTCGATCCGGTCCGGGACCACGCGATGCTCCGCCCCCCGGAGCCGCTTGTGGCCTTCGACTTCGATCGTGTCGGGCGCGGTCCGGGCCACATCGGCACCCATCGCCCGGAGGAAGTCGATCAGGTCGTCGACCTCGGGCTCCTGGGCCGCCGGACGGATCGTGGTGTGGCCGTCGGCCAGGGTCGCGGCGAGCATCGCGTTCTCGGTCCCCATGACCGAGACGAACGGGAAGGTCACCTCGGCGCCGCGCAGCCGGCCCGGCGAGGTGGCGAAGTAGTAGCCGTTGCGATAGTCGATCGAGGCGCCCAGCGCGCGCATCGCGTCGACGTGCAGGTCCACGGGTCGCCGGCCGATCCGGTCGCCGCCGGGGTTGCTGATGATCACCCGGCCGAAGCGCGCCAGGAGCGGGCCCAGAAGCATGAAGCTGGCGCGCATCTTCGCGGCCGCCTCGAGTGGGACGAACAGCCACTCCACGTCACCCGACGCGATCTCGTACGTGTTCGGGGCCGGGTGGTCGACGACGACTCCAAGGTCGGTCAGGGTCTCCACGAGGACGCGCACGTCCTCGATCTCGGGCACGTTGGTCAGGCGGCAGCGCTCACCGGTCAGCGTGGCCGCGGCCATCAGCTTGAGCGCCGCGTTCTTCGCCCCGCTGATCGGCACGGATCCATGCAGCGGCCGACCACCCTCCACGCGGAAGCGCTCCCGCACGACCGGTTCGGGGCGGTATTCCCAGTGGAACGGTCTGGCGTCTGCCACAGCCGTTATCCGCGGTGCCGCGGACCCTCACGGTGCCGTCGCTCGGCGACGCGGATCCGGAGGAGCGACTGCTGGAGCTGGGCGCGAGCCGAGGCCAGGTCGGAGGGTTCGCTGGAGCCGCTCTCGATGAGCTGCTCAGCCTCGCGCCGCGCCTGCTGGGCCTTCTCGAGGTCGATCTCGCTGGCCATGTCGGCCGTCTCGGCCATCACCACCACCCGGTCCGGCCGGACCTGCAGGAAACCGCCGACGATGGCGAACGATTCCTCGGTGCCGCCCTTGCGGATGCGCAGCTCGCCGACACCAAGCATCGAGACGAGCGGGGCATGGTGCGGGAGCACGCCAAGCTCGCCTTCGCTCCCCGGCAGCACGACCGAATCGACCGTGTCCGAGTAGGCCAGACGCTCCGGCGTGACGATCTCGAGGAGGAGAGGCATGCCGTCAGCTCGCGAACTTGGTGGCGTTCTCGCGGACATCCTCGATGGTGCCGGCCAGGAAGAAGGCCTGCTCGGGAAGGGTGTCGGCCTTGCCCTCGAGGATCTCCTTGAACGAGGCGACCGTGTCCTTGATGGAGACGTACTTGCCGGTCCGGCCGGTGAATACCTCACCGACGAAGAACGGCTGGCTCATGAAGCGCTGGAGGCGACGGGCGCGCGAGACGGTGGCCTTGTCCTCCTCGGACAGCTCGTCGATGCCAAGGATGGCGATGATGTCCTGGAGGTCGCGGTAGCGCTGGAGGACCCGCTTGGTCTCCTGGGCCACGTCGTAGTGCTCGGCGCCCACGATGTTCGGGTCGAGGACGCGCGAGGTGGAGGTCAGCGGATCGACCGCGGGGTAGATCCCGAGTTCCGCGATGCTCCGCTCAAGGCGGATCGTCGAGTCGAGATGCGCGAACGTGGTCGCCGGCGCCGGGTCGGTGTAGTCGTCGGCGGGGACGAAGACCGCCTGCAGGCTGGTGATCGAGCCCGACTTCGTGGAGGTGATGCGCTCCTGGAGGCCGGCCATCTCGGTGGCGAGGTTCGGCTGGTAGCCCACTGCGGACGGCATGCGGCCGAGCAGTGCGGAGACTTCCGAACCGGCCTGCGTGAACCGGAAGATGTTGTCGATGAACAGGAGGACGTCGCGGTTCTCCGCATCGCGGAAGTACTCGGCCATGGTCAGGCCGGTCAGCGCGACGCGCTGGCGCGCTCCGGGCGGCTCGTTCATCTGGCCGAACACGAAGGCCGTCTTCGCGATGACGCCCGACTCGGTCATCTCGGCGATGAGGTCGTTGCCCTCGCGGCTGCGCTCGCCGACGCCGGCGAACACGGAATAGCCCGCATGCTCCTGGGCCACGTTCCGGATCAGCTCCTGGATGATGACCGTCTTGCCGACGCCGGCGCCGCCGAAGATGCCGATCTTGCCGCCCTTCTTGAAGGGGCAGATCAGGTCGATGGCCTTCAGGCCGGTCTCGAAGACCTCCACCTCGGTGGACTGCTCGTCGAAATGGGGCGGTTCGCGGTGGATCGGGAGATGGTGCTCGCTGACGACGGCGCCCTTGCCATCGATCGGCTGACCGAGGACGTCGAACACGCGACCCAGCGTGGCCTCACCGACCGGGACGGTGATGGCTGCCCCCGTGTCGTGGACCGGCACGCCGCGGGCGAGACCGTCCGTGGTGGTCATGGCCACCGCGCGGACCCAGTTGTTGCCGAGGTGCTGCTGCACCTCGCAGGTCAGCGGCTCCTGGCCTTCGCGCTGGATCTCGACGGCGTTGTAGATGGCCGGCAGATGGCCGGCGGGGAACTCGATGTCCACGACAGGACCGGTGATCTGGATGACCCGTCCGGTCGCGGTTGGAGCGACGGTCGCCATGGGTGATGCCTCCTGCGTCCTGTGCGTCAGCGAGCGTTCGCGCCGGACGCGATCTCGATCATCTCGCGGGTGATGTTGGATTGACGGACCTTGTTGTACGAGAGGGTCAGGTCCTCGATGAGTTCTTCGGCGTTCTCGGTGGCGTTCTTCATCGCCACCATCCGGCTGGACTCCTCGCTGGCCTTGGCCTCCAGCACGGCCTGGAAGAGCCGGGTCGCGACATAGCGCGGCAGGAGCTGCTCCAGGACGGCCTTGGCGCTTGGTTCGAAGATGAACTGGTTGCCCGGGATGCCTTCCGTGTCCGCGGCGGGCTGGATCGGCAGGATGGTCAGCAGCTCCGGGCGTTGCACCAGCGTGCTCACCCAGCGGCTGTAGACCAGATCCACCCGGCTGTAGGTGTCGGCCAGGAAGTCGTCCGTGACGAGGCGGGCCAGCGGCAGCACGTCGGCGAAGGTCGGACGGTCGCCGTAGGTCGCGAAATGGGCCTCCATCGGGACGCCTGTGCGACGCATGGCGTCGCGGCCCTTGCGACCGACCGTGATGACCGCGAGGTCGCCCGGATGGTCCACGATGTCGCGCGCCACGAAGCGCACGATGTTCGTGTTGAGCGGCCCGGACAGCGGCCGGTCCGTCGTGATCAGCACGATCAGGCGCTTGCCTGCCTCACGCGTGGCCAGGAGCGGATGATCCTCGCCATCGAGCACGGCAGCCAGGTCGGCAAGGACCTCATCGAGCTTCTCGCTGTACGGACGCGCGGCCAGCGTGGCGTCCTGGGCTCGCTTGAGCTTTGACGCCGCGACGAACTGCATGGCCCTGGTGATCTGCTTGATGTTCTTCACCGACCCGATGCGGCGGCGGATATCGCGCTGGCTGGCCACGTGTCTGCGACTCCCTCTCCGCGCCTAGGCCAGGAAGGTCGTGCGGAAGGCGACGATCGCCTCGTCAAGCGACGCGGCCAGTTCGTCGGAGAGGGCCTTCTTGTCGGCAAGCTCGGTCAGGATCGCGGGGCGCTCCGTCTCGAGGAAGCGATAGAACTGGCTCTCGAACTCGCGGACGCGTGGCGTCGGGATGTCGTCCAGCTTGCCGGTGGTGGCGACGTACAGGATCGCGACCTGCTTCTCCACGCCCAGTGGCTGGTACTGCGGCTGCTTGACGATCTCGGACAGCTTCTCGCCACGGGTCAGCTGGTCACGGGTGGCCTTGTCCAGGTCCGACGCGAACTGCGCGAACGCCGCGAGGGAGCGGTACTGCGCCAGGTCCAGCTTCAGCGGCGCCGCCACTGACTTCATGGCCTTGGTCTGCGCCGCCGAACCCACCCGCGACACCGAGATGCCGATGTTGAGCGCGGGCCGCTGGACGGCGTTGAAGAGGTCCGTCTCCAGGAAGATCTGGCCGTCGGTGATCGAGATGATGTTCGTGGGGATGTACGCGGACACGTCACCGGCCTGCGTCTCGACGATCGGCAGCGCCGTCAGCGACCCGCCGCCGTTGTCGTCGTTGAGGCGCGCGGCGCGCTCCAGCAGGCGGCTGTGGAGATAGAAGACGTCGCCGGGGTAGGCCTCGCGTCCGGGCGGACGACGCAGCAGCAGGGCCATCTCGCGGTAGGCCCACGCGTGCTTGGAGAGGTCGTCATAGACGCACAGGGCATCCTTGATCAGCACGCCGCCGACCTCGACGCCGACCTCCATGACCTCCTCGCCCATTGCCACGCCCGAATACGGGGCGAGGTACTGGAGCGGGGCGGGATCCTCGGCACCGGCCACCACGACGATCGTGTATTCCATCGCGCCGTACTGCTCGAGGATCGCGACCGTGTTGGCGACCGTGGACAGCTTCTGCCCGATCGCCACGTAGATGCAGACGAGGCCCTTGCCCTTCTGGTTGATGATCGTGTCGATCGTGATCGCGGTCTTGCCGGTCTGGCGGTCGCCGATGATCAGCTCGCGCTGGCCACGGCCGATCGGGATCAGCGCGTCGATCGCCTTGATCCCGGTCTGGACCGGCGTATCCACGGACTTGCGCACGATGACGCCAGGGGCGATGCGCTCGACGGGGCGGACCGCGGTGGCGTTGATGGGGCCCTTGTCGTCAAGCGGGCGGCCGAGCGGGTCCACGACCCGTCCCAGGAGCGCCTGGCCCACGGGGACCTCGACCACGCGGCCCGTGGTCTTGACGGTGTCGCCTTCCTTGATCCCCGTCGCGTTGCCGAGGATGACCGCGCCGACCGTCTCTTCCTGGAGGTTGAGGGCGATGCCCATCAGCCCGCCTGGGAATTCGAGCAGCTCGGACGACAGGGCGCCGGCCAGCCCGTAGATCTGGGCGATACCGTCGCCCACCTCGACGACGGTTCCGACGTTGCGCGTCTCCGCGCCGGCGTCGAACGAGTCGATGGCGGACTTGATGATGCTGGTGATCTCGTCGGAACGGATGGCCATCGTTGGATCTCCTACAGGGCGCCCGAGACGAGCCGGTTCCGCAGGCGCTCGAGGCGGCCCCGGACGCTCCCGTCGATCATGCGATCGCCGACGCGCACGACAAGGCCACCCAGCAGGCTGGGGTCGACCTGGGTGTCGAGCTCGACGCGACCGCCGGTCATGGTTTCAAGACGGCCCTGCAGCTCCCGGATCTCATCCGGGTTCAGCGGGGACGCGCTGGTTGCGGTGGCTGGGGTGATGCCCTGCCGGACGTTGTCGAGCCGTTGGAACTCGGCCGCCACGCGGGGCAGGTCGTCGATCCGGCTGCGCTTGAGCATCAGGCTGATCAGGTTGAGGACCGGCTTCGAGACGAGCGGCCCGAAGGACGTTTCGAGGTGGGACTGCCGGTCCTCGTGGGGGATGGCCGGGTTGGAGAGATAGCGACGGACGTTGTCGTCCTCCACCACGGATGCGGCGTTCGCAAGTTCGGAACGCCACGTCTCGATCGTCCCGTCGCGCAGCCCGACCTCGAACGCCGCCTCGGCGTAGCGTCGCGCGGCGCTGTCCCGGCCGGCCATCAGTCCTTGGACCCGCCGATGGCGGAACCGGCGAGGAACTCCTCGACGATGCGCCGCTCGCGAGTGTCGGTCATCGTCTCGCCGACGACCCGACCGGCCGCGGCAAGGGCCAGGTCGGCCACTTCCCCGCGCAGATCGGCGATGGCTCGCTGCTTCTCCGCATCGATATCGGCGGTCGCGCGGACGCGCATCCGTTCGAGCTCGTCACGGGTGGCCGCGATGTCGGCATCGCGCGTCTCCTGCGCGACCTTCTGGGCGCGGTTGATGATGTCGTTCGCTTCGCGCCGGGCCTCGGTCAGTGCCGCGATCCGTTCGCTCTCCGCGCTCTCGCGGTCGCGCCGCGCCTGCTCGGCATCCTTGAGGCCCTGCTCGATACGGGCCTTGCGGTCGTCGAGCATCTTCGAGATCGGCTTGAGCGCGAAGGTCCGCAGGATCACCAGGAACACGGCGAAGTTGAGCGCCGCGATGATCACCTGGAACAGGTTGACCTGGAACAGCGGCTCATCGGCGGCAAGCCGGACGACCTCATGCCCGGCGCCGATGGCGACGGCGAGGAATTCCACGATGTGCTCCGTGCCGTCCGGCTACTTGATGAAGATGGCGAGCAGGCCGACGACGACCGCGAGGACGCCGAGGCCTTCGGCGAAGGCCGCGAGGATGATCGCGATGCCGCGGATCTGGCCGGCGGCGTCGGGGTTGCGACCGATCGCCTGGGCGGAGAGGCCCGCGAGGATGCCGATGCCGATGCCGGGACCGAAGACCCCGAGGGCGGCGAGGCCGGCGCCGATGTGTTCCATTGGGATATTCCTCCTACTCCCCGAACGTTCCGCCCGGGTTCATTGGGACCATGTGGACGACGCCGATCTGGCGCCCCGGTTCAGTGGGCTGGCTGGAGCTGGTGTGCGTCGCCGTCGATGGCGTCCATGGCCTCGTCGGCGAGATGGCCCTCCTCGTGTTCGTGACTCTCGATCGCGAGCGTGATGAAGACCAGGGTCAGGATGCTGAAGATCAGCGCCTGGATGGCGTTGAGCATGCCGTCGAGCAGGAGCAGGGCGATCGGGAAGATCGCGATGGTCAGCGAGGTGATGACACCGAGGGCCACCTCGCCACCGTAGATGTTGCCGAAGAGTCGCATGGAGAGCGTCACCGGCTTGACGAATTCGAGCATGAGTTCGATCACGCCGACGAACATCGCGATGAAGCCGGCGCCGACGCCGTTCTTGAACTCGTAGATCGGGAAGAACTTGCCCAGGTAGCCCCGGACCCCGTGGTGGCGGAAGCCCTCGACCTCGAAGATCAGGAAGCTGACCAGGGCCATCCCGATGGTGATGTTGACGTCGCTGGACGGGGCGCGCAGGAAGTCGACCCGGCCCACCGGCGGCACGAGGCCGATCCAGTTGTCGAAGAGCACCAGCAGGAACGCGCCGATGAAGATCGGGATGTACGGCCTGGCGGTGGGACCGGCGAGACCCATCCCGAAGTCGCTCAGGGATTCGTAAGCGGTCTCGAAGATGTTCTGGGCGCGGCCGGGGATCACCTTCGCGCCACGGGTCATCAGCCAGGCGCCGAGGATCACGACCACCATCACGATCCACATCGTCAGCAGCGTGGAGCTGATGCTGGGATGGAACGTGACGAGGTCGCTTGCGGCGGGTGCCGTGGCCGGCGCGAAGTCGATGACCGTGTGCGGGGCCGGGAACTCCAGCGAGCTGGTGATGAAGCAGGCCGGGAAGTCGCACGCATCACCCGGACCGCCACCCTTCGGGAATGGCGGGAACGCGAACAGCGCGGCGATGTCGAGGACGATGACGCCCACGATGAGCAGCAACCAACGGTTGCGCATCGACTTCTTGGGCGTCGGGGCGGTCTGGGGGGCTTCGGCGACCGCGTCGGTCGCGCTCTGCTCGCTCGTCACGCTTGCTCCACACACAGGAGCGCGGCTTGACGCCGCGCTCGCATCCTCCCGATCCGGTCCGTCTGGCGACCGGCTATTCGATGGTCTGCAGGAACCGGCTGACCAACCTGTAGATCATCAGGGTCCCGGCTCCGCCGCCGGCGAGGAAGCCGACGATCGCGAGGATCGGGAGTGACAGTCCCAGTTGCCCATCGGCCCAGTGGCCGGCCAGTACGCCGAGCAGCGTCGTCACCAGGAGGGAGATGCCGATCTCCGAGAAGAGGGCGAGGTACGCCACTCCCCGGCCGGGCTCGATCACGGACGACCTGTCAAGGCGGCGACATCATAGCAGCTGCGCACGAGGCGGACCGTTCGAACCCGACCCGCAACCCGCGGTCAATGGAGGAGCGTGAACCCGTCGATGTCGACGCGGCCGTTGCCCACGGGGTGGATCTCGATGGTGTGGATACCCACGCTCGCGAAATGGAACGCGTAGACGAGCTGGCGGTAGGCCGTGGACGACCGCTTGAGATTGACCGTCGTCTGGAGCACGCCATCGATCAGGACCTGTGCCGAGCCGCTGATCGTGTAGCGGGTGGTGATCCAGGAGACGTCCATGCCGTTGAAGGTCCAGATCGCCCGTCGGCTCGTCGATGAGGCGGCCTTCGTTGCGCCGCCGAGCGCCTTCGATGTCCTCGTCGTCCACCAGGGGTCGATGTAGGTGAGCCCGCCCGTGGTCTCGCCGGCGCTGGCGGCTCGCATCGTGGGTGTGTAGACGAACGCCCCGATGTTGCCATCCCGATCCGTGGCGCGGACACGGAAGCGGTATTGGACGCCGGCCGTGAAGGTGATGTCGACGTAGAACGTCGTGGCGTGGGCCAGCGTCACCGTGTGGAACGGCGCGTTGTTGACGCTCATCTGGAGCAGGTAGGACCCCAGGCCGGAGCCGGTGTCATGACCGGTCCAGACGATCCGGACCTTGGTGGTCTTGCTCCCCACGGTCTGGCCGATGAACCGTTCCGTGACGTAGGAGATGACGGGGCCGGAGGTGTCTTTCAGCACGTTCACGAGGACGGTGGCGGTATCGGTGCCGCCGTTACCGTCGCTGATCGTGTACGTGAAGGTGTCCGTGCCGTGGTAATTGCCGGTCGGGTCATAGGTCAGGCCCGTCCCAAGGCCCGTGATGGCAACGACGCCGTGAGACCCGTTGGTCTTGCTGACGATCTGCAGGTTGTTGTTGTCGGGGTCGGAGTCATTGGCGAGGACGGCCAGCGGCGTCGCGCCTGCGCCCTCCGGGAGCACAACGCTGTCGTTCCCTGCGATCGGCGGATCGTTGGTGCCGCCGATGTCGATCGTGACGGTGGCCGTCGATTGGAGGAGTCCGTCTGTGATCGTGTAGGTGAACGAGTCAGCGCCGAACGCGTTGTGGAATGGCTTGTAGGTCAGCTGCGTCGTCGGGTGGGCCGGGTCGAATGCGACGGTACCCTTCGTCGCCGCCGTGAAGGAGACGATGCTGAGGGCATCGCCATCGACGTCGGTGTCGTCGACGAGGACGTTGAGGGGCTGGGCGATCGCCAGGTCCTCCGCGACGGAGAAGTTGTCGTCGTTCGCGACCGGCGGGTCGTTGACGGCCGTGACGGTCACCGAGACCAGCGCGGTGTCGGATCCGCCATTCCCGTCGGAGACGGTGTACGTGAACGAGTCTGGCCCGTGGTAGTTCGCGGTCGGAACGTAGTGGATCTTGCCGCTGACGAC
>JBBQLI010000073.1:0-15162 GCA_038327765.1 Candidatus Limnocylindrales bacterium
CGAAGGCGCGGTATTCCGCCTCGCCCTTGAGGGAGAGGTACTTGGTGATCGCCGCGGTCAGGCTCGTCTTGCCGTGGTCGATGTGGCCGATCGTGCCGATGTTCACGTGCGGCTTGGTACGCTCGAACTTCTTCTTGGCCACGAGAACCTGTTCTCCTTCAAGGGCGGCTTCGCCGCGACGGACGGGATCCCCAGGCACCGGCCCTGCCGGCGCTGGGTGGAGCCCACAATCGGACTCGAACCGATGACCTCTTCCTTACCAAGGAAGTGCTCTGCCAGCTGAGCTATGTGGGCCCGGACTCTGAAACGCGAAAGTTGTGGTGGGCAGGGAGGGAATCGAACCCCCACAGTCGAAGACGGCTGATCTACAGTCAGCGGAGCTCACCACCTGCTCAACCTACCCACTGGTTGCGGTACCGGGCCGAGACTGCGGACTCGTGGTGGACCCGTTGCCGATGTTGTCGCTGGAGCCGACGACGGGACTCGAACCCGGAACCTGCGGTTTACAAAACCGCTGCTCTACCAATTGAGCTACGTCGGCGCGACAGGCAGGGGCATACCGCAGATGACCCTTCCGGCGCCCGAAGATGATATGGCGCGTTGCGTCGCATGGTCAAGCGCCCGGCTTCGGGGCTCGGCGCCGCGCCGGTTTCGCAGGCGCCGCATCCTCCTCCACGACGGGGACCAGGGGTGGATCCGCGACCGTCGCCGGGGCGCCCGGAAGCAGGTCATCGTCATCGCTCACGGGTTCGTCCGGGGCGGTGGCGGCGGGTTGTGGGGATCTGGTGCGAGTGCGCTTCGCGGCGGCTGGGACGGGTGCGACGGGGTCCCCGCCAGGTGCATCTGGCGCCGCGATCACCGCTGTCGTGGCCTTCGTGACGCGCTTCGGCTTCGCGGTGGCCGATGGCGCGGTGTTCCGGGCGCCCTTCAGTTTCGCGTTCGAGGGCGGGACCTCGCTGGGCACCGGTTCGGCGGCAGGAACCTCATCTGCATCGGCCTGCGGGCCTTCGTCCGGCCGCGTCGCGAGCGTCGGCGGCGGGGTCGAACGGCCGTCGGGGTCGCGCTGGGCCAGCGCCTCGAAGAGCAGGATCGACCCCGCGACCGCAGCGTTCAGCGAACCGATCGAGCCACGCATCGGGATGCGCATGAACAGGTCGCAGCGGCGCCTGATCGCCGGACCAAGGCCTTGCCCCTCGCTTCCCACGACGATCGTCAGCGGTCCACGGAGGTCGCTCTGGCGTGCGGTGAGCGGCGCGTCGGCTTCGGCGCCGGCGACCCGCAGCCCGTGCATCCTCAGATCCGCGAGCGCGCCGGCCAGGTCATCGACCGGTGCAAGCAGGAGATGTTCGACGGCGCCCGCCGATGCCTTCACCGCCGACGGGCTGAGTGGAGCCTGCCGGCGGGTCGGGAACAGGACGCCGTGGACACCGGCGGCCTCGGCGCTGCGCAGCAGGGTCCCGACATTCTGCGGGTCCTCCAGGGAGTCGAGGGCGAGGACGAACGGCGGCTCACCGCGCTCGGCCGCCCTGGCCAGGATGTCATCGAGCGTCGCGTAGATCCGCGGTTCGACGACGAGGGCGATGCCCTGGTGGCCATCGAACCCGGCCAGGGATGTGAGCGAGCCGCCTTCGACCTCCACGATCGGGATGCGCAAGCTGGTCGCGTGAAGCACGAGTTTCTCGAGCGCCTGCCGGCGCTGGGGCACCACGAGCAGACGATGCGCGGGACGGCGGGCGACGAAGGCTTCCTCGACGGGTCGGCGACCCGCGATCAGCTCCTCCTCCGGACCGAGCGCATCCGGCGGCGGCAGGGCTGGCACGAACGACGGCGTACGGGGACCCTGGGGATCGCCCCAGCGGCCGGGTGGGCGCACGCCGACGGGACGGCCGATCGGACGCTGGCCCTGGCCGTATGGGCGGGGGCCGTCCGGGCCGGGTCGTCGGGGGACGAACGGCGCGCGCGGGCCCGGTCGACGATCGTCGAACGGTCGATCGGAGAACGGCCGGTCCTCGGACGGGCGGCCAGGCTGGCCGGCGTCGGGATCGCGGTCGTCTCGATCGGCCCAACGCGGGTCGTCCCGATCGGGCCCGGCGAATGGTCGAGGCCGATCCTGCCGTGGTCGATCGAAGGCGGGGCGATCCGGTCGGGTAGAGCCGCCCCGGTCGAACGGGCGCTCCGGGCCCTGCCGGTCGAACGGTCGTGGCGGGCCGGACCGATCGAACGGTCGTGGCGGGCCGGACCGACCGGGACCTGGCCGACCGCCTCCACCCGGCCCACGGCCAGGACCGGCTGGCCGGAACGGACCGCGCGGCCGTGCCGCACCGTCGCCGAAGGAGCGCTCGCGGCCCGGCTGGTCGCCATGCGGCGGACCGTCACGCCAGGGGCGATCCGGACGTGGTCCCGCTGGCGGTCCCGGCGGACGTGGTCCGCTCGATCGCGGAGGACCGCCGGAGAATGGTCGGTCGCCGGCGAACCCCTCCCCCGGCGAGCGGGAGCTTCGGCGCGGGCCGCCGGGTCCCGTCAGGCCACCCGGTCCGCTCCCCCGGCCGGGTCGATCGCCCGGTCCGCGACCTGGGCGCTTGGCGGGTCGGTCGTCGTCGCGGCGCGGTCGGTCAGGCATCGGTGGCTCCTTCGACCCGGCGCCAACGCTGGCCGTCCCGGGTGTCCTCTACGGCGATGCCGACGGACAGGAGCTCGTCTCGGAGCCGGTCGGATGCGGCCCAGTCGCGTGCGGCCCTGGCCGCGGAGCGTTGATCGAGCAATGCAGCATGGCCTGCGTCAAGCGCCTCGACCGGGTCGGGCAGGACGCCCAGCACGTGGTCGATGTCACGCAACGTCGCGATGGCGCGCATGGCGTCAGCGCTGGAGATCGTCCGCGCCTCGATGCGTCGGTTGAGCTCGCGGACCAGGTCGAAGACGGCCGCGAGACCCGCCGAGACGTTCAGATCGTCATCGAGCGCGGCCCCGAACCGCTCGCGCGCATCGGCAAGGAGACCCGGGAGGGTCGCGTCATCGTCACGCGGCTCGCGATACGCATCGAGTGCGGCCAGGGCCGCATCGAGCCGCGCCACGGCCGCGGTCGCAGCCGTCAGCGAGGCCTCGGAGTAGTTGAGGCTCGCCCGATAGTGGACGGAGATCAGCGCGTAGCGCAGAGCTCGGGGCGAGATGCCCTTCGCGATGAGTTCACCCACCCGTGCGATCGAGCCGGACGACTTGGCCATCTTGGCGCCGGCCTGCTGGAGGTGTGCGCAGTGAAGCCAGGTCCGGACGAACGGCTCGCCTGTCGCGGCCTCGCTCTGGGCGATCTCGTCCTCGTGGTGCGGGAAGATCAGGTCGATCCCGCCGGTGTGGATGTCGAACGTGGTCCCGAGGTGGGCCATGCTCATCGCCGAGCACTCGATGTGCCAGCCGGGCCGGCCCTCGCCGATCGCCGTGGTCCAGCTGGGCTCGCCCGGCTTCGGACCCTTCCAGAGCGCGAAGTCGCGGACGTCGTCCTTGGCGTACTCGTCGGCCTCCACCCGTTCGCCGACGCGCATCTCCTCGGGATCGAGCCGCGCCAGACGGCCATACGTGGGCCAGGACGCGATCCGGAAGAAGATCGAACCGTCGTCCGTCCGGTAGGCATGGTCGTTGGCGAGCAAGGTCTCGATCAGCGCCACGATCCGGTCGATGTGCTCCGTCGCTCGCGGCATCACGTCCGGCGTGGTCATCCGCATCGCCGCCGCGTCCGCCACGAAGCCTGCGAGGTGCCGCTCGGCGAGCTCCCCGATGCTGATCCCCGCAGCAGCGGCACCGCGGATGATCTTGTCGTCGATATCGGTGATATTCATCACCCAGCGGACCTCGAGGCCACGCCAGCGCAGGTGCCGGACGAGCAGGTCGGCGAACAGGAATGAGCGGAAGTTGCCGATGTGGGCGGGGCCGTAGACGGTGGGGCCGCACGAGTAGATGCCCGCGACCTCGCGCTCGGGCGCGAACGGTCGTGTCTCGCCGGTCAGCGTGTCGTGCAGCGTGATCGTCACGACACAGGATCCAGGCTGGCCACGGCGACGGCCGTGATCGTCCGTCCGCCGCCCTCGTCGCCCCCGAGATTGCAGGTCGATGCCTTGACGTTGACCCGCGCGACCTCGGTCCCGAGGGTCGCGGCGATGGCGGCCCGCATCGCATCGAGCCGGGCGCCGAGCCTGGGTCGCGCGCCGATGATCGTCACGTCGACGTTCCCCACCGCCCAGCCGGCCGCGGTCACGCGCCTCCCGACCTCGGCGAGGAGCGTCGTACTGGCGATCCCCGTGGGTGTCTCGGGACCGGCCGGGAAGAGCCGACCCAGGTCACCCAGGCCGGCTGCACCAACGAGGGCATCGCAGATCGCGTGCAGCGCCACGTCGCCGTCGGAGTGGCCGGCGAGCCGGGGTGCGCCTTCGATGACGATCCCGCCAAGCGCCAATGGCTCGTCCGGGCCGAAGGGGTGACTGTCCTGCCCGAATCCGACTCGGGCGCCACGAGCGCCGCCGAGGGCCGTCTCCGCTCGACGAAGGTCGGCTGGCAGCGTCACCTTGAGATTGCTCGGATCGCCTGGCACGACATGGACCGGGATTCTACAGGCCTCCAGGAGAGCGGCCTCATCGGTCCAGATCTGTGGACCGGCGGGCGGGAACCGGTCGTACGCGGCGCGCAGGATCCCGCGTCGGACACCCTGGGGTGTCT
This sequence comes from Candidatus Limnocylindrales bacterium, assembly GCA_038327765.1. GTDB lineage: Bacteria > Chloroflexota > Limnocylindria > Limnocylindrales > CSP1-4 > SPCO01. The sequence goes on from JBBQLI010000073.1 coordinate 4,705, forward strand.
GGGCGGCCCCGAGACCCTCGCGATCGACTGTCCCGGCGACGACGTCATCCACCACCCGCTTGAGCGTCTCGACCACGGGCAGGACCGGGATCGCGGCGCCATAGCGGGCACTCGCCCGGATCACCGCTTCCACCAGGGCGGGCCCCACCAGCGGTCGGGCACCGTCATGGACCAGCACGACGCGGTCATCATCGGCGGGATCGGAGCCGAGGGCCGCGAACCCGGCGGCCACGGAGTCCTGGCGCCGGATGCCACCCACGACGATCTCGGAGACCCGCGGCGGCAGGTCACCATCCGAGCGCAGACGATCGGCCTCCCCGGCGCTCGTGACGAGGACGATCCGCTCCACGCCCGGCGAATCCGAGATCGCTCGAAGGGTCCACGAGAGCAGGGTCGATCCGGCGACGGACGCCTGCAGCTTGTCGGCGCCGGCCATCCGTGTCGACCGGCCTGCGGCCACCACGATGACGTCCGCCGACGGGATCGCTGCGCCCACCGGATCCGCGGGGTCCGCCCCGCTCAATCGATGCGCGGCTGGGCGAAGATCATCCGCCCGGCGACCGTCTGGAGGACCCGGGTGACGGATACGTCGACGTCCTTGTCGATGTGCCGCGCGCCACCCTCCACCACGATCATGGTGCCGTCGTCCAGGAAGCCGACCCCCTGACCGGCCTCCTTGCCCTCCTGGATGACCCGGACGCGGAGCTCTTCGCCAGGCAGCACCGCGGGCTTCACGGAGTTGGCGAGCGAATTGATGTTCATCACCCGGACGCCCTGCAGCTCGGCTACCCGGTTCAGGTTGAAGTCGTTGGTGAGGATGACCCGGCTGCGCGCACGGGCGAGGGCCACCAGCTTGGCATCGACCTCGGTGATCTCCGGCACGTCGTCCTCGACGATCTCGACCGGCGTCGACGGCTGTTTCTGCATCCGGGCAAGGATGTCGAGGCCTCGACGGCCACGGTTGCGCCGGAGCGTGTCGGAACTGTCGGCGATGTGCTGCAGCTCCTCGAGGACGAACCTTGGGATCACCAGCGTGCCGTAGATGAACCCGGAATCCACGATATCGGCGATCCGCCCGTCGATGATCGCGCTCGTATCGACGACGATCCGCGGATCGCCCGACGAGGCCCCGTCGCCTGCATCGGGGTTCGGTCGGCGAACGAGGCCCACCGCCTCGGCGGCGATCATGAGGTCCTGCCGTTTGGCGACGGTCAGGCCCAGCATGCCGAGGCCCAGGAAGATGGAGACCCCGAGGGGAAGCCAGTCACCGAACGGACTTGGCAGGCCCGACAGCGGCAGACCCAGCAGCAGACCCATCAGCAGTCCGATGAGGAGCCCCACGACGGCCGTGACGAACTCCGCGGTCGATAGCTCCTCGACGCGTCGGATGAGCCAGGTTGCTGGCACGACCGTCAGATATGGCAGGACCCCGAAGCCGACCACGATCCAGGCGACGACCCACAGCGCGACCAAGGCACCGGCCGCGTCGAACGCGCGGAAGAGCCCGCCACCGCTGGTCGCCATGACGAGACCGACGGAGCCCCCCAGAAGGGCCCCCAGGACGCGGATATAACGGATCAACGAGTGCCTCGAGGAGTGAACCACCGTCCCTGCACCGCGACCGGTGCAGGCGGGTGGTCAGCCTAGCATCGCCGCGACCGGCTCGCCACGTCGCCCGGCGCCCGGCGCCAGCGTCAGACGGATCGCGTCCGCGAGGGTCGCGGCGGTGAGGACCTCGATCCCGGGCACGTCAGGCGGTGCGGCCCCGCTGGTCAGACGCGGCACCACGGCTCGCGTGAACCCCAGCCTCGCCGCCTCGCGCAGTCGACGCTCGAGACCGGAGACGGCACGCAGCTCCCCCAGCAGGCCTACTTCGCCGATCGCGACCGTACCGGCCCGCGCGGGCGTGTCGCGCAGCGACGAGGCCAGCGCGAGGGCCAATGGCAGGTCCATCCCGGGTTCCGCGACGTCCAGACCGCCAGCAAGATTCGCATAAACGTCGTGCCCACCCAGGCCGATCCCGGCCCGTCGCCCAAGGACCGCGACCAGCAGGTTGAGCCGGTTCGGGTCGAGGCCGCTTGCGCGGCGGACCGGGGCCCCGAACCGGGCCGGGGAGACCAATGCCTGGACTTCGACCAGGAGCGGCCGGCTCCCTTCCAGGGTCGGAGCCACGATGCTGCCCGGGGCGGGCTCAGCGTGCTCGGCCAGGAAGGCCCTGGCCGGGTCGGCGACCTCGCGCAGACCGGCATCGCGCATCTCGAAGACGCCAACTTCCTCGGTCGAGCCGAACCGGTTCTTCGATGCGCGCAGGAGCCGGAGGGCCGCGTACCGGTCGCCCTCGAGGTTGATGACCGCGTCGACCAGGTGTTCCAGCGTCTTCGGGCCAGCGATCGTGCCGTCCTTCGTGACGTGACCGGCCAGGATGACCGCCACGCCCTCGCCCTTCGCGAAGGCCATCAGGCGCAGCGTGCTCTCACGGACCTGGCCCACGCTCCCGGCTGCACCTTCGAGCTCGTCGACGGTCGCCGTCTGGACTGAATCCACGATCAGCACGGCGGCGTGCTCGGTCCGGGCGATGTCGATGATCCGGCCGACCTCATGCTCGGCCACTACCTTGACCCGTTCCGCGGCGGGCCCGTCGAGCAACCCAAGCCGCGCGGCACGGAGATGGACCTGCCCGACCGATTCCTCACCGGTGGCATAGAGCGCGCCCGCGACGCTTGCCGGTCCGTCGACGACGAGACGCGCAAGGGCCTGCAGGAGGAGCGTCGACTTGCCGATCCCGGGTTCGCCGCCCAGCAGCACCACCGAACCGGGCACCAGCCCGCCACCCAGAACGCGATCCAGCTCACCGATCCCCGTGGGAAGACGCGGGAGACGTGTCTCGCCGATCGCAGACAGCGGGAGTGCCGCTGCGGCGGCGATGGCCATCGCCCCGTTTCGTGCCGCGCGCGATGACGCCTTCGAAGCGGCTCTGATCACGGTCTCGACGAGCGAGTTCCACGTCCCGCACGAGCGGCACTGGCCCTCCCAGCGGACGAAGCTGTCGCCGCAGGTGCCGCACACGAAGCGGCTCTCGGGCCGCGCCACGGTCAGCCCCGCGGAGCGCCGGGGGCGCCCATCGTCAGGCCTCGACGGGAGCGAGCGGCTTTTCGGCGGCGTGGATGTCGAGGCCGGCCTCTGGATCCTTGTCGACCACGATCGTGGTGCCCGGCTCATACCGGCCAAGGAGCAGGTGTTCGGCGAGGACGTCCTCGACCATGTTCTGGATCACGCGACGCAACGGTCGAGCGCCGTAGGCCACGTCGTAGCCGAGCTTGATGATGTGCTCCTTGGCCGCCTGGGTGACCTCAAGCTGCATCTGCTGGGCACGCAGCTGGTCGCGGACGCGGGCCAGCATCAGGTCGACGATCTGCGCGATCTCCTCGACCGTGAGCGACCGGAAGACCACGGTCGCATCGATGCGGTTGAGGAACTCCGGGCGGAAGTTCGACTTGAGCTCGGCCTGGACCTTGTCCTTCATCAGGTCGTACGAGATCTGTGCCCTGGATGCGTCGCTGTCGCCGGTGACCCGGAACCCGAGGCTCGAGTTGGTCTGGAGCTGCTTGGCACCCAGGTTCGAGGTCATGATGATGATGACGTTGCGGAAGTCGACGCGGCGGCCCTTCGCATCGGACAGATGACCGTCCTCGAGGATCTGCAGGAGGATGTTGAAGACCTCGGGGTGGGCCTTCTCGACCTCGTCGAGCAGCACCACGGCGTAGCTCTTCCGTCGGACCGCTTCCGTCAGCTGACCGCCCTCGTCGAAGCCGACGTAGCCGGGGGGTGCCCCGACGAGGCGGCTGACGTTGTGGCGCTCCATGAATTCGCTCATATCGATCTTGATGAGCGCATCCTCGGATCCGAACATGAACTCGGCGAGCGCCTTGGCCAGCTCGGTCTTCCCGACGCCCGTGGGCCCGAGAAAGATGAACGAGCCGATCGGACGCTTCGGATCCTTGAGGCCCGCGCGCGCACGGCGGACGGCCTTCGAGACGATCTCGATGGCTTCCTGCTGGCCGATCACCCGGCTGTGGAGGGCGTCCTCCATGTGGAGCAGGCGCTCGGACTCCTCCTGGGCGTTGCGCGTGACCGGGATCCCGGTCCACATCGCCACGACCTGGGCGATCTCCTCTTCGTCGACGATCGGCTGCTCGCCGGACAGCGTGGCCTGCCACTCCGCGCGAAGCGTGTCGACCTTCTCCCGGGCCGTCGCCTCGGTCTCGCGCAGCGTGGCGGCCTCTTCGTACTCCTGGTTGTTGATCGCCGCGTCCTTTTCCTTGGTGATGCGGTCCAGGTCCTTCTGGGCCTCGCGCAGGGCGGGCGGCGAACTGGAGTGACGCAGCCGCACACGACTCCCGGCCTCGTCGATGAGGTCGATGGCCTTGTCGGGAAGGTGCCGGTCGGTGATGTAGCGGGTCGAGAGCTCCGCCGCTGCGCGCACGGCATCGTCGGTGATGGTCACCTTGTGATGCTGCTCGTAGCGCTCACGGATCCCCATCACGATCTCGACGGTCTGCTCCTGGGTGGGCTCTTCCACCATGACCGGCTGGAAGCGCCGCTCCAGCGCCGCGTCGCGCTCGATGTACTTCCGGTATTCGTCGAGGGTCGTGGCGCCGATGCACTGGAGTTCGCCGCGCGAGAGCGGCGGCTTGAGGATGTTGGCAGCATCGATCGCCCCTTCGGCGGCACCCGCGCCCACGAGCGTGTGGAGCTCATCGATGAAGAGGATGGCGTCGTTTGTGTTGCGCAGCTCCTCGATGATCTTCTTGAGCCGCTCCTCGAACTCGCCACGGTATTTCGTGCCCGCGACCAGCGAGCCGATGTCTAGGGTCAGGACCCGCTTGTTCAGCAGGGTCTCGGGCACGTCGCCCGCGACGATCCTGTGGGCCAAGCCTTCGACGATCGCGGTCTTGCCGACGCCGGGCTCGCCGATGAGCGCAGGGTTGTTCTTCAGGCGGCGCGACAGGATCTGGATGACTCGCTCGATCTCCTTTTCCCGTCCGATGACGGGATCCAGCTTTCCGGCACGCGCGAGTTCGGTCAGGTTGATCCCGAGCTGATCGACGGTCGGCGTCTTGCTGGCGCGCTTCGTCTCCTGCGCGGACGGACCGGCGGACGAGCTCTGCGACAGGACGCGGATCACCTCGTGGCGGACCTTGTCGAGGTTGACCCCGAGCGACTCGAGGACCCCCGCGGCGATCCCCTCGCCTTCCCGGACAAGGCCGAGGAGCAGGTGCTCCGTGCCGATGTAGTTGTGCCCAAGGCGACGGGCCTCATCGATGGCGAGCTCGATCACGCGCTTCGCGCGCGGCGTCAGCCCGACCTCACCGACGACCGGACGGTCTCCCCGCCCGATGATGAACTCGACCGCGGTCCGGACCTTGGCGAGCTCGACGTTCATGTTCTCGAGGACGCGCGCGGCGACACCCTCGCCTTCGCGGACGAGGCCCAGGAGCAGATGCTCCGTGCCGATGTAGTTGTGGTTGAACCGCTGCGCTTCGTCCTGCGCGAGCGTCAGGACTTTGCGGGCCCGGTCCGTGAACTTGTCAAAGCGATCCATCGCGTCGAACGCCTGTTCCTTTTGGCGGGTGCGGAGTGGGTACCGCTCGAGCCATGCTAGCACCGTCCCCCACGTCGAGTCGGTCGCGACGGATCGGTCTTCTGTGTAGAAGTGTTCGTCCAGACGAGCCGCCCGGATGTCCGAACGCTGCGTGTCCCGGAATCGCAACGACCCGCCGGGGTCCGGCGGGTCGTCAGGGATCGGCCGGCTGCGGCCCGGCTCGCGTCAGCTTTCGGTGTTGGCCTCGAGTGTCTCGTCGGCGATCGCCTTGACCTCGTCGGTCACGGCGGTCTCGGTCTCGGTCTCGTCGGCGGCGACGGTATCGGTGATCTCGGTGATCGCCTCGGCCGCTGCGGCTTCCTCGGTGGCTTCCGTGTCGGCCACGGCCTCGACCACGTCGGCCGCGGCATCGAGCGCCGGCGCTTCGTTGGCGTCGTTCGCATCGGCGGCATCGACCAGCTGTTCGATCTCCACAGCCGCTTCAGCCTCAAGGGCGGTCTCGTCGGCGGCGACCGTCTCGACGATCTCCTCGATCGCATCGGACGCCTGGATCTCCTCGACCGCCTCACTGGCGGCCGCGTCGTCCTTCACGTCACCGATCTCGGCCGCGGCGAGTTGCTGGCGCACCTGCGCGAATGCGGACGCGAGTGTGTTGTCGATCCCGCCTTCCGGCTCCTGGACCGCGTCCGACATCGAGTACCCGCGCTCGGGGCGAGGTCGGCGTTCGGGTCGAGGTCCGGACTGGGTGGCAGGTCCGCTTCCCGTGGCCTGGGTCGGCTCGGTCGCAGGCCGGGCAGGCGGCTCCTCGGCCTGCTTGAGGCTAAGCCCCAGGCGATGGCGCTCGGAGTCGAGCGAGATGATCTTGAGCTTGAGCTGCTGACCCTCGTGGACGACATCGGCCGGATGGGCGACGCGCTGATGGGAGAGCTCGCTGATGTGGATGAGACCCTCGAGGCCGTCGCGCACTCGCACGAACGCCCCGAAGTTGACGAGCTTGGTAACGGTGCCATCGATGACATCGCCCACCTTGAAGTCGGCCACCGTGGAGTGCCACGGGTCCGGCTGCAGGCGGCGGATCGAGAGGCTGATGCGGCCACGCTCGTGGTTGATGTCGATGACTTCGGCCTCAACCTCTTCGCCGACCTTGTAGCCGGCTTCGGGGTTGTTGACCTTGTTCCAGGACAGCTCGCTCTTGTGGACGAGGCCGTCGATGCCACCGAGGTCGATGAAGACGCCGAACGGCGCGATCGAGCGGACGGTGCCCTTGACGCTCTGGCCCACCTGGAGGCTGCTGAACAGCTCGTCCCGCTTCTCGCGGCGCTCTTCGTAGAGGGCCACCTTTTCCGACAGGATCAGGCGGTTCGCCTTGCGGTTGACCTCGAGGATCTTGAGACGGAGCTTGCGGCCGACGAACGGCTGGAGCTTCTCGGCGATCTCCTGGGCCGCGTCACGCGGCTGGTCGTTCTGCGGTCGGCGCGGGAAGTCGACGATCTGGCTGATCGGCACGAACCCACGGATCCCGCAGTCGACGATGAGGCCACCCTTGTTGTGGTCGATGACCGGGGCCTCGATGATGAGCCCGGCTTCGAACTGCTCCTGCATCGAACGCCACTTGCGCTCGAGGCCGGCGCGCCGGAGCGACAGGACCACGTGACCCTCGGGCGATTCCGGCTGGAGCACGTACACGAGGACCGTGTCACCGACCGCGAGGGCCGGCTGGCCTTCGCCGTGACGACCGAAGAGCTCGCGGTTGCTGACGACGCCTTCGCTCTTCGCCCCGATGTCGACGAGGATCTCGTCCTTGTCGATGCGCACGACCGTGCCTTCGACGACGTCGCCGTGCTTGAAGCTCTTGATGTCGGAATCCTGCTCGGCGAGCAGTTCGGCCATCGTCGTCGGTTCGGGGCCAAGGGTGCGAGCGGCCGGGACCGGCTCAGGCTCTTCCTCGTCGCTCGCAGCCGGGGCGTCGGCGGTGTCGTCGTCGGTGACGACCGGCGTGGCCTCTGCGTTCACCGACTCCGCCTCCGGTTCGGCGACGGAGTCCTCGACGAGGCTCTCGGCAGGTGCCTCGTCGACAGGCTCGACCGCGGGCGCAGTCGCCAGGCCGGCGGCGGGCGGATCGGCCACCGGCTCGTCGGCGGGCGCGGGCGCATCAGCGCCGGGCGTATCGGCTGTCGCGGGCTCGTCGGCGACGACGGCTGTCGCGGGCTCGTCGGCGGACGCGGGCGCATCAGCGGCGGGCGTATCGGCTGTCGCGGGCTCGTCGGCGACGACGGCGGCGGGCTCGTCGGCGACCGGCGGCTCGCTGGGGGGATCACTCACGTCGGCGATGGCCTCGATGGCAGCGGGCTCGTCAACGGCGATCGCCGTCGCAACAGCGGTGTCAGTCACCGACTCGGGGTCGGAGGCGGTTGCCTCCACCGGCGGCTCGGTCCCGCCTGCATGCTCTTCGGTCAAGGGGTATAGGTCTCCATTCGTCCATGGCTCCCGAGAATCACGAACGGCTCGAGCACCGCTCAAGCCGTCTTCCGTGTCCGAGCAAGTGGTCCGTGGTGATCGACTCCGCGGTCCGCTCCTTCGTGCGTGGAAAAGCTCTTGCTGGTGGCTCTTCTACTGTCCTGCCTCTCGGGGCCGGGAGAGTCTAGCACACGGGTTCTCGCGGCTACAATCGAGCGACCGTGCCCGAACTCCCCGATCTGACGGTGGTCGCCGAGGCCTTCCATGCGGCCCTCACGGGCCGGTCGATCACCTCGGCGATCGCCCCTGCGCCGCTCGCCGTTCGCGGCACGCCCGCCGAACTCGCGGCGCTCGTCGGGCAGCGCGTGACGGCGATCCGGCAGCGTGGCAAGTTCCTCATGATCGACCTGGACCGGGACGCGATCGTGATCAACCCGATGCTGACCGGCCGCTTCCAGCTCGCCGCGCCGGCCGTCAAGCTGCCAACGAAGAGCGCCGTGATCTGGGGGTTCGGGACTCGCGACCGGCGGCCTGTGGAGAGCGCGACCTGGATGACCGGTGCGAGCTGGATGCCTGCCGATGACCGACCCGTCGAGGTCCGGTACCGCGACCCCACCCAGATGGGCAAAGTCTACCTGCAGCCAGCAGGGGTCGATCGACCGATCGCGGGCATGTCAGCCGACGAGCCCGGACCCGATGCTGATGATCCGGCCCTGACCCTGGACGTCTGGCGCGACCGGATCCGTCGACACCCAGGAGAGTTGAAGAACCTCCTGCGCAATCAGGCCTTCGTCGCCGGGATCGGCAACGCCTACAGCGACGAGATCCTGCATGCCGCCGGACTGCTCCCGTTTCGGAAGCGATCGAGCCTGGCTGCCGAGGAAGTCGACGCCCTCCATGGAGCGACGCGCTCGACCTTGACCACCGCGATCGACGTCCTGCGCGCGCGCGTCCCCCCGACCTTCGAGCAGCAGGTACGCGACTTCCTGACTGTCCACAACAAGGGTGGTCAGCCGTGCCCGCGCTGCGGGACCCGCATCACCGAGGTCCGGGCGGGCGGGTTCATCACCTCGTACTGCCGCGGCTGCCAGCGCTGACCGACTGGCGGTCGAGGGCAGGGTCAGGGCAGCTTCAGGATCTGCCCGACGTGGAGCTTCGAGGGATCGGTGATCCCGTTGAGTCGCTCGAGCGCCTTGACGGTCGTCCCGAACTTCGCGGCGATCCCGCTGAGCGTGTCCCCCGACTTGACCTTGTACGTCTTTGGGATCGGCGTCGCACTTGGGACCGGCGTCGGACTGGCTTTCGCGGTCGGCGACGGCGAGGGACTCGGGGGCGGCGTCGGACTTGGCTTCGACGTGGGGGTCGCGCTCGGACGATGCGAGGCGACCACCGCCACCGACGGGGATGCGAGCGGGCTCGCGGACGCGCCGATGCCGCCGGATGCGCCACTGGTCGCGATCTTCGCGAGGATGATGGCGCCGAACGCGAGCGCCAGGACTCCGACCAGGAGGCCCTGGCCGAGGCTCGGGGCGGTCGAGATCGATGGCATGGCGACCGCGATCCGACCCTGGTCAAGGACCACCGGGACGGTCCGCGCCATCGGGCGCCGAAGACCGACCTCACGATGGGTGGCGGCGCGAGCCTCCCTGGCGGCGACGAAGGTCGCACACCCGGTATGGGTGGCGGTCAGGCAGAGCCGGCGCTGCTTCTCGGCGGCAAGCGGGGCGGGTGGGGTGACCGCCGTGCAGCGATGTTCTCGCACAGCCGTGGAACTCCGCCACGAGCCGTCGGACGAGAGCAGGTACGGACAGATGGTGTCCGTGGGTGGGCGCGCGGCGGCGGGAATGCCGGGGCTTCCTGTAATGGCGGCCTCGTGGCCTGCACGCGACCCGCGCCCCTCATCGCTCATGCGCGAAGCATAGCCGAGCAGGTCACCAGACCCGACGGCCGTGCGCCCGATCGGAGCTCCGGAAAACGCAAAGATCCCGGCGACGACCTATTTTCCCGAAAGGCTGCCCTCTCAGTATCTTCGGCGCTGGAGAGCTTAACTTCCGTGTTCGGGATGGGAACGGGTGTGGCCTCTCCGCTGGAGTCACCGGGATCGTATGCGTGCACTGGACGTGTTTCGGCGGATCTGATCTTCGATCTCTTGGAGTCGTCAGGGACGTGATCCCTGGATGTCCCAGCCACTGGCCCCTGGTCAGTTGCTGAAGAGGTCAAGCCCTCGACCATTAGTACCGCTCAGCTTCATCCGTCACCGGACTTCCACATGCGGCCTATCAAACAGGTGGTCTCCCTGCGGTCTTACCCGGTTGACCCGGTGGGGAACCTCATCTCGAGGCGAGCTTCGCACTTAGATGCTTTCAGCGCTTATCCCGACCGAACATAGCTACCCAGCG
>JBBQLI010000074.1:0-14399 GCA_038327765.1 Candidatus Limnocylindrales bacterium
CGGCTCGAGGAGGCGGTCGCAGTCCTGCGGGCGCTGTGGACCGGCGGCCCCGTCACGCGCGAGTCGCCGTTCTACCCGCTGACCGAAGCGTACGCACGGCCGGTGCCGACCCCGCCACCGCCGATCGTCATCGGGGGCGAGACACCGGCCGGGGCACGTCTGGCGGCCCGCATCGGCGACGGCTGGTCGACGTTCGACAACACGTTCGAGAAGCATCTGCCGCTCTACCTCGAGGCGCTCGAGACGGCCGGCCGTCAGCGCGCGGACCAGCAGGTCTACGTGGGGTTCCAGGGCGACTGGCTGGGCGACGAGGAGATCGCGGATTCGCCGTGGGTCCAGTCGCCGCGCGAGACCTGGGATCGCTGGCACGCAGCCGGCGCGGATGGCGCGATCGTGCTGGCCCGGACCACAGAGGATGTCGATGCGCTCGTGGGTGCCACGGATCGCTGGTAGTCGGCCCGCATCGCCGGACCCGGCCGCCCTGCCGCGCAGCCACGTGACGCCGTTCGTGGCACCATCGAGGCGATGACCCTGCCTGCCGCACCCGCAGCACCCGCCCCCTCCCAGCCGGCGACCCATGGCTGTCAGCGCTGTGGCGCCACGGTCCCCATCGATGTCGGCCTGTGCGAGCGCTGCAACCCTCTCGGGCTCGCCGACTCCAGTTCCTCGCAGCTCCACGGGACGGTCTTCATCGGCGTCGTGCTGGCAGTGATCGCGCTGGCCCTCGTGGCCCGCTTGTCGCTGGCTGGCGTCGGGCCGTTCTCCGCATCCGCGGTGTCAGCGGTCCAGGCGGGCGATGGCCTGGCGATCACCCTGACCGTCACGAACAGCGGGACCGGCACGGGCCAGACCACCTGTCGCGTCACCGACCCGGTGGACCGCAGCGGCGGTGGTTCGGCGTTCCTGCTCAGTCCGCAGATCCGTGGCGGCGGGACCGCGACCTTCACCCAGACCGTGACCCAGCTGGGCTCGCGGGTCCGGCCGTTCACCGTGGAGTGCAGCGCTCCGTGACGTCCGGCGTCGACCTCGCCGACGAACTCGCGTTCGCGGTGAGCCTGGCCGAACGGGCCGGCGTGGTCCTCATGGACCATTACGAGCGACTCGAGCACATCGACCACAAGAGCGCGAACGACGTGGTGACCGAGGCGGACCACCTGTCCGAGGCACTCATCCTCGATGCCATCCGGGCGCGCTACCCCGGCGATGCGCTGCTGGCCGAGGAGACCGGCGAGCATCGCGGGAGCAAGGGCGCGGGCGCCGAGGCCCCGACGTCCGGCACGGGCCGGGTCTGGATCGTCGATCCGCTCGACGGGACCGTGAATTATGCGAACGGCATCCCGTTCTTCTGCGTCTCGATCGGCCTGGTGATCGATGGTCGACCGGCCGTCGGGGTCATCCACGACCCCACGCGAAGCGAGACCTTCGCGGCCACGGCCACTGGCTCCGCGACGCTCAACGGCAGGCCCATCGTGATCACGAACAAGCCCAAGCTGTCCGACTACGTGGTGTCGATGTCCCTCAATGGACGGACGGCACCCACCCGGGCACGCAACGTACGCAAGGCGATCCGCATCTCGCGCTCGATGGGGTCAGCCTCGCTGGGCCTGGCCTACGTCGCCAACGGGCGGTTCGATGCCTTCATCCAGCAGGGCGGCCTGTCGACCTGGGACATTGCCGCGGCCGGGCTCATCGCCGAGCGAGGTGGCGCACGCGTCACGACGATGGACGGCGGCCCCTGGTTCGACATCGCCGCCAAGACTCGGTCGATCGGGACGCTCGCGGCGCCCGGTACCCACCATGCGGCCCTGCTGACGCTGGCTCGCTAGGCCTCGTCGCGCCAGCGGTGCGGGCGGGTCCGCAGCCGGTCGAGGCCCCACTCCTCGCAAAAGGCTTCCCAGATTGCACGGGGAGCGCCGTCCCAGCGCAGCTCGTCGACGTTCTTCTGACGCATCGGGACCCCGTCCTCGACCGTTCGCAAGCGAGCCAGGTCGCGGTAGAGCAACGCTTCGTCCCAGTGTTCGCGCAGGCTGGCTGAGAGCGAGATCGCGCGCCCGCCGGTGACGCCGGGCACTTCCCAGGCCGAGGCCTTGGCTGGGACCGTCTCCAGGTGGCCGTAGACGGCCAGCACCGACGCGGCACCTTTCGCGCCCCAGCCCGGGATTCCCGGAAAGCCATCGGAGGCATCGCCCACGAGGCCGAGCCAGTCGGGGATCGACGTCGGCGCGACGCCCCACTTGCCCCACACCCCTGCCTCGTTGTAGACGATATCGCGGCGGCGGTCCCACAGGACCACGCGCTCACCGATCACGAGCTGGGCCATGTCCTTGTCCGGTGTACACACGAAGATCCGTTCCACGCGGTCGTCCCCGGCGAAGCGGACGGCAGCGGCCGCGATCGCGTCGTCGGCTTCGAAGTCGACCATCGGCCAGAGCACGACGCCGAGCGCTTCGATGGCCGCCTCGGCGATCGGGAACTGGGCCAGCAGTTCGGGCGGCATCCCGGCCGACGACTTATAGCCCGGGTAGAGGCCGTTCCGGAAGGACTCGATCACGCGGTCGGTGGCGGCTCCGAGGTGCGTGGCACCCTCGTCCCGCAACAGGTACAGCAGCTGGTCGCACAGGCCCGAGACGCCGGACAGGGGGATCCCGTCGCGCCCAAGGACCGGGGGTCGTGGCGCGTAGTGAGCACGAAAGAGTTCGTAGGTGGCGTCGACCAGGTGGAGCTGCATCGATCCGGCCGGCCCTAGACCGTTCCCGATTCGACCAGGTTGCGCAGTCGTTCGAGATCGCGCTGGAAGACGTGCCGGAAGACCGGAGCCATCGCCAGCGCCGCCACATAGGGGAGGATCGGCGCGATCAGCGTCTCGTCCCAGCGCACGATCGTCGTCGACCCATCGGCGCCGGGTTCGAGCGTCAGGATGCCGCCGCCGGTGAACGTGCCGTCGTGGCTGATAGCGAACCGCTTCGGTGGCACGATCTCGGTCACCGTGACGGGATCGGTCACGCTGATGCCGAGCATCCGCACCGTCGACCAGCCGGTGCTCCCCACCCGTGTCGGACCGGGCGTGGTCATGGAGACGGACTTCATGTCATGCATCCAGCGCGGCTGACCCTCGATGTCGGAGAGCACCGGCCAGACTCGATCGATCGGGGCGTCGATGACGATGAGCGACCGGATCGCCGGCGGTGGCGTACCGCCACCCCGCCAGCGCAGGGCACGATCGACGACCCACGCGAGCCAGGCACCCGCGATCGCAAACCGCCAGGTCCGTGCGAGTCCCCGGATCACCGCGCCCTCATCGCATCACCGAGCGCCACAGCGCGACTCCACCGCGGCGCATCTCGTCGAGCGCGCGCTCGCCGTCGCCGAGCTCCAGATCCACGGCCGCCACGGCGTCGGTCAGCACGGACGTCTCGAACCCGAGGCGAGCGGCATCGAGCGCCGTGGCCTTGACGCAGTAGTCGGTCGCGAGGCCCACCAGCACGACCCGGATGATCCCGGACGAACGGAGCAGCTCCTCGAGTTCGGTCGGGATCGTCTCGCCCGAGACCGGGTCGCGCATCGTGAAACCCGAATAGCCGTCCTCGCCGTTGACGCCTTTGCGGACGCGCGGTGCGTCGTCGGCGACATCCAGGGCCGGATGGAGTTCGGCGCCCCACGTCCGTTCGACGCAGTGGACCGGCCAGATCCCGCCGTCCGGCGCGAAGTGCGGGGTATGTTCGGGATGCCAGTCCTGGGTGAAGACGACGGTCGCGCCATTGACGCCGGCCGACGCGATCTCGCCGTTCACGATCGGGATGATGGCGTCGCCGCCAGCCACGCTCAGACTGCCGGCCGGATCGGCGAAATCGTTTTGGACGTCGACCGCGACAAGGGCCGTTCCGGAGTCGTATCGCTGCATCGCCCGAGCCTAGCATCCGGCCACCGTTGAGCGGTCGCCGACACCGACCCTCAACCTTCGCCGGACAGCGAGATGGTCTACCCTTCCGCCGACATGTACTTCGACCAATTCAAGCACCAGTTGCCGGATATCGACGAGATCGAGACCGACGACTGGATCGATTCGCTCGACCAGGTGGTCGCCCAGGAAGGCGAGCAGCGCGCTCGATTCCTGATGTACAAGCTCCTCAAGCGGGCCCGTCAGCTGCAGATCGGTCTGCCGCCGCTGACCGAGACGCGCTACATCAACACCATCAGCCCCGAGCAGGAGCCAGACTTCCCGGGCGACGAGGCGATGGAGCTGCGCATCCGGCGCATCGTCCGCTGGAATGCCGTGGCGATGGTCCTGCGCGCGAACAGCAAGTTCACGGGCATCGGCGGCCACCTGTCCACGTACGCCTCATCGGCGAGCCTGTACGAGCCCGGGTTCAACCACTTCTTCCGTGGCAAGGACGGGGAGGGGAGTGGCGACCAGATCTTCTACCAGGGCCATGCAGCGCCGGGCATCTATGGCCGCGCGTTCCTCGAGGGCCGTCTCAGCGAGGACCAGCTGGACCATTTCCGGCGCGAGGCCGTGCCGGGTCAGGGACTGAGCTCGTACCCGCATCCGCGCCTGATGCCCGAGTTCTGGGAGTACCCGACGGTCTCGATGGGGCTCGGCCCGATCAGCGCGATCTATCAGGCCCGCTTCAACCGCTATCTCCAGAACCGCGGCTTGGCCGATACCTCGAACTCGCGGGTGTGGGCGTTCCTCGGCGACGGCGAGACCGATGAGCCCGAGGCGCTCGGTGCGCTGCACGTCGCCGCCCGCGAAGGGCTCGATAACCTGACCTTCGTCGTCAACTGCAACCTGCAGCGGCTGGACGGCCCCGTCCGCGGCAACGGCAAGATCATCCAGGAGCTGGAGGCGGTCTTCCGCGGCTCGGGCTGGAACGTCATCAAGGTCATCTGGGGCCGCGAGTGGGATCCGCTCCTGGCGCAGGACGTGGATGGCGTCCTCGTCCAGAAGATGAACGACACCGTCGATGGCGAGTTCCAGAAGTTCTCGGTGGCCGGGGGCGCCTACATCCGCGAGCATTTCTTCGGCCCGGATCCGCGGCTCCAGGCGCTGGTCGCTGACCTGTCCGACGACGATCTGGCCAAGCTGCGTCGCGGCGGCCACGACTACCGCAAGGTCTATGCCGCGTACAAGGCCGCCACGGAATTCAAGGGCGCCCCGACGGTCATCCTGGCGAAGACCGTGAAGGGCTGGACCTTGGGATCGGGCGTCGAGGCCCGCAACATGACCCACCAGGCGAAGAAGCTGTCCGAGCAGGAGTTGCGCGTCTTCCGCGATCGCCTCGAGCTGCCGATCGCCGACGCCAAGCTGAAGGACGCCCCGTACTACCACCCGGGCATGGATTCGGATGAGGTCCAGTACATCCGCGAGCGTCGCCTGGCGCTCGGCGGGTCGATCCCGAAGCGCGTCGTCCGTTCGAAACCGCTGGTCACGCCGCCACCGGAGATCGACGCGGAGTTCGCGACCGGCAGCGCCACCCCGGCATCCACCACGATGGTGTTCGCGCGACTCCTGCGCAACCTGATCCGCGACAAGGATCTCGGGGCGCGCATCGTGCCGATCATCCCGGACGAGGCCCGCACGTTCGGCCTCGACCCGTTGTTCAAGGAAGTCGGCATCTATTCGTCGCTCGGACAGCGCTACGAGCCGGTCGACTCCGACCTGGTCCTGTCCTACCGCGAGGCGACCAACGGCCAGGTCCTCGAGGAGGGGATCACCGAGGCGGGGTCGATGGCCTCGCTCCAGGCGGCCGGCACCTCGTATGCCACCCATGGCCTGCCGGTCATCCCGTTCTACATCTTCTATTCGATGTTCGGCTTCCAGCGGACCGGCGACCAGATGTGGGCCTTCGCCGACGCACGTGGACGCGGCTTCCTCATGGGTGCCACGGCCGGACGGACGACGCTGACCGGGGAAGGTCTCCAGCACGACGACGGGCATACCCACGTGCAGGCCTCCACCGTTCCGAACCTGCGTGCCTACGACCCGGCCTTCGCCTACGAGCTTGCCACGATCGTCCGCGATGGCATCGTCAGGATGTACGGCGAGAAGCCCGAGGACGTCTTCTACTACATCACCCTGTACAACGAGAACTACGCGCAGGCGGCACGTCCCGACGGGTTGACTGACGAGCAGATCCTGCGTGGGATCTATCGCTTCGCGGCGGCACCCGATCTGGGCCGTACCGCCCATCCGACCCGTCTGGTCGGTTCCGGGGCGATCCTCCAGCAGGTCCTTGCGGCGCGCGACATCCTGGCCGAGAAGTTCGGCGTCGCCGCCGAGGTCTACAGCGCCCCGTCGTTCGGGTTGCTCCGGCGCGAGGCGTTGGCGACGGAGCGCTGGAACCGGCTCCATCCCGATACGAAGACGCCGCGAACCCCGTATGTCAGCGGGATCCTGGGTCCCGACGGCGGGCCGATCATCGCGGCATCCGACTGGATGAAGGCGATGCCCGACATGATCTCGCGCTGGGTCCCCTCGCCGTACGTGCCGCTCGGCACGGACGGGTTCGGCCGCAGCGACACCCGCGAGGCGCTGCGCTCCCTGTTCGAGATCGATGCGGCCAACATCGCCGCGGCCACGATGTCGACGCTGGCACGCTGCGGGGCGATCACGGGTTCGGCAGCGGCCAAGGCGCTCAAGGAACTCAACGTCGACCCGGACAAGGTCGATCCGCTTGCGCTCTAGGCGCGGCCCGTGACCGAGACGAGCGCGGGTTCGATCGCGGTGAGCGGCACGGGCCGGATCGCGGTGATCCCCGATGTGGCTGACCTGCGGCTCGGCGTCGCGATCTCGCGGCCGACCGTGGCCGCGGCGCGGGCCGAGGCTGCGAGCACGATGACCGCGATCCTCGCGGCGATCCGTGGGGCCGGCCTGGCCGACCGGGATGTCCGCGCCTCGATGCTGACCGTCCAGCCACGGTACGACTACCGCGACGACAAGCCGCCGGCCCTGGCCGGCTATGACCTCACGAACGTGGTCGAGGTCACCGTGCGCGACCTGGCCACGCTGGGGACCGTGGTGGACGACGCACTGCGTGCCGGCGCCACGAGCCTCGACGGGCTGTCGTTCCGCGTGGACGACCCGACCGAGCCGGAACGGGCCGCCCGGATCGCGGCGGTCGCCCAGGCGCGCGCCCGCGCCGAGGTGCTCGCCGCGGCGGCCGGGGTTCGGATCACAGGGGTCAGCGACATCGTGGAAGGTGGCGCCGGGCCGATCCCGATGCGTGCCGCGAAGGCCGAGCGGATGCTGATGGCGTCCGATGCGGCCACTCCGGTCGAGGCCGGGGAGACCGAGATCGCCGTCACGGTGACGGTCTCCTTCTCGATCGGCTGAGCCGGCTCAGCGGCTTCCCGCGGCCGTTGCCCGGAAGACCGTCCCGCTGCCGAGGTCGGTCACGTAGACCTCGCCGTTCGGCCCGAGTCCGAACGAACTGATCGTCCGGCCCGTCTCGGCCTCGAGTCGCGGGGTCTGCGGCCCGTCGCTCGCGGCGTCGATCGACCAGATCCGACCGCTGCAGTCGTCGCCGAAGAGATAGCGTCCGGCGAGGGCGGGCTCGGCGGTGCCGCGGACGACCACGCCGCCCACGATCGCGCAGCCCTGGTCGTGGCCGTACTCCGTGACGGGCGGGGTCAGCCCGGAAGCATCGCAGCCGGTGGCGGGCTGGTAGCAATGCAGTCCTTCCATCACGTTCCACCCGAAATCCAGACCGCTCGCCCCAGCCCGGGCCACATCCACTTCTTCCCACGATTCCTGCCCCACGTCGCCGATCCACAGGTCGCCGGTGGGGGGATCGAACCGGATGCGCCACGGATTGCGCAGCCCGGTTTCCCAGATCTCGGGCTTGACCCCGCCCGCACCATCGGCGAACGGGTTGTCCGACGGGATCGTGTAGGCGGGCACGTCCCCGAGCGGGACATCGACATCGATGCGCAGGATCTTGGCGAGATCGGTCGTGAGGCTCCGGCCGTTGCCCTGCGGGTCGCCCCCGGAACCGCCATCGCCCAGCGAGATGTAGAGCTTCCCGTCAGGTCCGAACGCCAGCGATCCGCCATTGTGGTTGGCGTAGGGCTGCTTCACATGGAGGATCTGGACCTCGCTGTCGGGGTCGGCGACGTCGGCATCCAGTGACGGCGTGAACGACGAGACGACCGTGTTGCCGGCCAGGTCGGTGTAGTCCACGAAGATGCGCGGGTCGTCGGTGAACGCCGGGTGCGGGGCGATGCCGAGCAGGCCGCGCTCGCCGCCGCTCGTGATGCGGCTGGCGATGTCGAGATACGGGGTCGCGAGCAGCGTGCCGTGATCGATCAGCCGGACCCGTCCGCCTTGTTCGGCGACGAAGAGCCGGTCCGTGCCATCGGTCGCGAGCGCGATGTCGAGTGGGGCACTGAGACCGGTCGCGTACGGGATCAGGGTGATCCCGGTGTCGAGCGGTGCCGTGGGGCTGGGCGTCGGGACCGGCGTTGCGCCGAGGGTCGGATTCGGGGTCGCCGCCGCGCTGGGATTCGGTGAGACCGTGGGACTCGGCGACGTCGCCGGCACGCACCCTCCGATCAGGATCGTCGCCACGAGCAGACCGACGATGCGACGACGCGGGCTGGGCATGCCTCGATGCTACCCCGGGTATGGCTTCCGGGTGGCCCGGCCCCTGCTACGCTCGCCCGAAGGAGGCCGAAACATGCGTGCGTGGGAACTGGATGAGATCGACCGGGAACGCGCTGTCGCGGAGATCCGCTATGCAGAGTTCGTGCGGGTGCCGGACCTGTCCGCTGGGCTGTACGTCCTCGAAGCGGGCGAGACGGACCTGCAGAAGCCGCACACCGAGGACGAGCTCTACTACGTGGTGGCGGGCCGTGGGCAGGTCACCGTCGGGGACGATGAGCGCGAGGTGCGGGCCGGAACGGTCGTCTTCGTCGGGGCCACGGTCCCGCATCGCTTCCACGACATCACGGAGCGACTGGAATTGCTCGTGGTGTTCGGTCCGGCCGAGGGCGATCGCGCAACGGCCTGACCCCCCGGGTCACGTCCGTGGTTCGGCCAGCCGCCGGCTGACAAGGTCGCCAAGGGCGAGCGCCAGCTCCGCGCCACGCCCGACCTCGTCGTGGCGAAAGAAGACGAATGCGTCCATCCCTGACGCCAGGAACGGTTCGAGCCGGTCGGCCCAGGTCGCCAGTGCGTCGTCGGCGTAGTCGTGGCGGCGGAGTCGCAGGTAGAGGAATGGGCCGGTCGCCCGCAGGTCGGGCGCGTCGGCGTCGTCGGCGAGCTCCGTGGCGCACACGGCCGCGGCGGCCACGGTCAGCGCCGCGAACGTCTCGTCAACCAGCCAGTCGGGCTCCTGGAACTCGACGGTCAGGGGCAGATCGCGCGGCCATTCGGCGAGGAACGCAGCCAACCGGCCGTCATCCCGATGCACGCCCGCCGGGACGCGGAAGAGGACGGTCCCGAGACGCGCCCCGAACGCTCGATACGGCCCGGTCAGCCACGGCACGCTCGTGGCCGGGTCCGTCATCGATCGATATGAGCCGCCCCGCTGCGCCTTCACCGTGAACCGGAACGTCTCGGGTGTGGCGGCGAGCCAGCTCGCGACCTTCGCCGGGGTCGGCTGCTGGTAGAAGGTGTTGTTGAGCTCGACCGCGCTCAGTCGAGTGGCGTAGTGACCGAGCAGATCCGCCGCGCGCAAACCCTGCGGGTAGAACCGAGGCGACCAGGCCGGGTAGGCGAAGCCGCTGGTCCCGATGAACAACCGCCCGTTCGAGGGTGCCGTCCGCACCTCAGTCGTCGAGGCTGGCCCCGGCATCGGGGATGACCGCACAGCGGCCGGGATCGGTGGCACCAGCTCCAGCGCGATCGGCGATCGAGCGCAGGGCCCGTTCCAGGGCTTCGAGGTCCGCGTCGCCGACGACCGCCAGAAAGTGCTCCGACACGCCGCGGAGATGGGTCTGCGAGGCCGCCCGGAGCCGGTCCATGCCGGCGTCGGTGAGGACCGCCTCGGCGCCGCGGGCATCGGTCTCGCACGCGCTTCGCTCGACGAGCCCATCGGCCACAAGCCGATCGATGAGCCGGGTGACGCCGCTCTTGCTGAGGATCACCTGATCCGCGAGCTGGCGCATCCGCATGCGGCGCGTCGGCGTCTCCGCGATCTGCAGGAGTGCGTCGTACTCCGCGACGGACAGGTCGTGCTCGGCGCGCAACTCGTCATCAAGCCGACGCGCCACGCGGGCGTGAGCGGTCAGGAACGCGCGCCACGGTCCCAGTCGGGGGTCGTGCGCGGTCAGGGGACGGTCGATGGATGGAGTCGCGGTCATGGCGGGCTGATGCTACACCTTGAGTGTTTGAGACAGGTCGTTGACACTGCAACGATATCGCGCTATCGTTGCGTCGTCAACTACCAACGCAGACCCCGCGACCCACGCGACCACGGGGCACCACCAGGAGGTCCCTCGTGACCACATTTCAGATCGATGCCGCCCATACACAGGTCGGCTTCTCCGCCAAGCACATGATGATCACGAACGTGCGTGGCCAATTCACGCAGCTCGAGGGCGAGTTCGAACTCGACCAGGACGAGCCGACGAATTCGCACGGCGAGATCCGCCTCAAGGTCGCCAGTGTCGACACCGGGTTCGGGGCGCGCGACACGCATCTGCGATCGGCCGACTTCTTCGACGCCGAACAGTTCCCCGACCTCACCATCACCTCGACCGCCATCCGCCACAAGGCCGGCAACGAGTACGTGGTCAGCGCCGACGTGACGATCCGCGACGTGACGAAGTCCGTCGACTTCGACGTCGAGTTCCTCGGCTTCTACGCGGGCATGGACGGTTCGTCCAGAGCCGGCCTGTCAGCGAGCGCCAAGGTCGATCGCAAGGCCTGGAACCTCGACTGGAACGTCGCGCTCGAAGCGGGCGGCTGGCTGGTCGGCAACCAGATCAAGCTGCAGGCCGATATCGCGATCCAGCAGGCAGTGGTCGTGGCCGCAGCCGCCTGACGACTCTCGTTCCGGGGCGGGCCCACCCGCCTCGGAACGCGATCAGCGCCAGCTGTCCGGAGCGGACAGGAAGAACGTCGTCTGCGCCAGGTTGACGGCGATCCTGGCGCGCCATTCAGCGAACCGCCGATCCAACGGCCGGCCGACCAGTTCGACCGGTCGTTCGTCGTGCGTGGCCACGATCGCCGGCGTCGCGGGCGCGCCCTGAGGCGGCGCGGCGTGCGGCCGAGCCACCAGACGGGGATGCGCGGTCCGGATCAGGGTCGTCGCCGCATAGGCTGCCATGGCCACAGGGTACGACCGCGTCGGTCGCGCTCGCCATCGACGGCCGTCTATCCTGCGACGATGCAGTCCACCACGATTCGGCGGTTTGGCGCCCAGAGCATGTCCGCGCCGCTCCGCGACGTCCTGGTCAAGCGGCCCGGCCCGGCATTCGGGGCGGCGTTCGACGATCCCGCGCACGGATTCCTCCACCCGGTCGATCTGGCGGTGGCCCAGCGGGAACACGATGCATTCGTCGACGTGCTTGCCGCGCTCGGTCCGCGGGTCCACGTCGTCGAGGACGAGATCGCCAGCCCGGACCTGGTCTACACGTTCGACCCGCTGCTGGTGACGGACCGTGGCGCGATCCCGTTGCGACCGGGCAAGCCGAACCGTGCCCAGGAGCCGGCCGTGCTCGAGGCGTGGACCGCCGATCTTGGGATCCCGATCCTGGGACGGATCGAGGCGCCGGGGACCGTCGAGGGTGGAGACACGTTGTGGCTTCGCCCGGACCTGTTCTGCATCGGACGGACGTTGCGCACCAATGACGCCGGGGCACGTCAGCTCGCGGAGCTCGTCGGCGGCGACGTCCGGATCTTCGACGTTCCGTACTGGCGTGGTCCGGCGGAGCTGATCCACCTCATGTCGGTCATCTCGCCGATCGCGGACGATCTCGCAGTGGTCTACCTGCCCCTGCTCCCGGTCGGGTTGTGGGCCTTGTTGGGCGAGCTCGGTATCCGGCTGGTGTTGGTCCCCGAGGCGGAGTTCGCCACGCTCGGGTGCAACGTCCTTGCCGTCGCGCCCCGCGTCGTCATCGTCGCGGAGGGCAATCCGCTGACGGCGGCCGCGCTGCTGGATGCGGGCTGCGAGGTCCACACCTATCCGGCCACGGAGATCGGCCTGAACGGATCCGGCGGGCCGACCTGCATGACGCGACCGATCCTCCGTGGCTGAGCCGGGTGCCGGCGCCATCGATCGCGACCGGCTGACCGAGGATCTCGTCGCGCTCGTGCGCATCTCGAGCATCACCGGGTCCGAAGAGACGGTCGCTGGCTGGGCGGCGCAGGCCCTCGCGGCACTCGGCCTGGCAGTGGAGGTGGTCGCGCCCGACCCGGCCGCCATCCGCGCCGACCCGGACTGGCCCGGCGAGGAGATGCCCCGGACATCGCTGCCCGTGGTGATCGGACGAGCGGGCAGGAGCGGCGGACGCCGGCTCATCCTGTCCGGCCACCTCGACGTGGTCCCGCCTGGCGATCCGGCCACCTGGACGGCCGATCCGTGGGGCGGCGAAGTCCGCGGCGGTCGCCTCTTCGGCCGCGGCGCGTGCGACATGAAAGGCGGCGTCGCCGCGATCCTGGCCGCACTGCGCGACCTCCAGGCCTCGGGCGACCTGGGGCGACTCGCCGGCGAAGTCATCGTCGCCTTCGTGCCATCCGAGGAGGACGGGGGACAGGGCACCCTCGCGGCGATCCGGGCCGGCGTCGTGGGCGACCTCGCGATCATCACGGAGCCGTCGGGCCTCGACATCGTGGTCGCCCATGCCGGCGCCATCACGTTCCGGTTGACCGTTCCGGGTCGGGCGGCCCATGCCTCGCAGCGACGCGAAGGGGTATCGGCGCTCGACAACCTGTTCGTGCTGGCACGAGCCCTGGAAGCCGACGAGACCCGCCGCAACGAAGCTGAGACCGACCCGCTGATGACCGCGCTCGGGCTTCCGTACCCCACGATCATCGGGATCGTTTCCGGCGGGGAGTGGGCGTCGACGGTGCTCGATCGGGTCGTGGCCGACGGGCGCTACGGCGTACGCCTGGGCCAGAGCGCGAGTGAGGCCGAGGCCGAGCTGCGGGCGGCCATCGCCGCGGCGTGCGCGGCGGATCCGTTCCTGCGTGATCATCCGGCTTCGATCCAGATCACCGGCGGCAGATTCGGGTCGGCGCGCGTGCCGTCGGAGCATCCGCTGCCGGTCGGTCTGGCCGATGTCGCGGAGCGCGTCACGGGCCGCCGCCCGGCACTTCTTGGCGAGCCCTATGGCGCCGACATGCAGATGTTCGTCAACGTCGGCGGGACTCCATGCGTGATGTTCGGTCCAGGCGACGTCAAGGTGGCCCACAGTGCCGACGAGTCCGTCCCCCTCGCCGAGGTGGAGGCGTGCGCGGCGGTGCTGGCAGCGTGGGTCCGGCAGGAGCTGGGCGGCAGCCGCTGACCGGTCAATCCAGCCCGAGGGTCAGGGCATCGGGCATGGCCGCGGGTGGCGAGGACGGGAGGTCCGCCACGGCGGGCCGCGCGGCCATCTCGACGAATCGACAGAACGCGTTCACAAGGCGCATCTGCTCTGGTGTCCGGGCCCGTACCCGGAACAGATCGGGCGAACCGACGACCACCGCCACGCAGCGCGCCCTCGACGTGGCCACGTTCAGCCGATTCCGGCTGTAGAGGAAGTCCATCCCTCGCGGTGCGAGCTCCGGGCTCGACGTGGTGAGCGAATACAGGCTGATCGGTGCTTCCTGGCCCTGGAACTTATCCACCGTTCCGACCCGCGCCGCGGCGGGAAGCAGCCGCTTGATCGCGCCGACCTGTGCGTTGTACGGCGCCACGATGAGGATCTGCTCCCAGCCGATCGGCCGCTGCCGACCCGTTCCGTCGACCCACGTCGCGCCACGCTCGATGAGGCCCTTCGCGAACGCGGCCACCCGCTCCGCCTCGAGCGGCGATTCGCTGTCGGCACCCGTCGTGGCGATCTCGACGAGACGCGGACCGTCACCGTCGATGAGCGGCGACCGTGCGTCGAGTCGTTGCTGCGCCAGATGTGGCTCGCTTTCGAGCCGGCCCTCATAGAAGACCTCGGACGTGAACGCGCAGAGGTCCGGATGCAGCCGCCAGGTCCGCTCCAGGAAGAGTCCCCGATCAGGCGGCATGGTCGCGCGGCCGTCGAGCACATGGGCGAGGGTGGAGCGGTCGGCGCCGGGCGGATGTGAGCCACGCATCGGCTGGTCGAGCTGCAACGGGTCGCCGAGGAGGACCAGGCTGTCGGTCGCGCGCGTCATCGCGACGACGTTCGCCAGGGAGATCTGCCCGGCCTCATCCACGAACAGGACGTCCACGGCACCGGCGAGCTTGCTCGAGACCCACAGCCATGAGGTTCCCGCGGCGAGG
>JBBQLI010000075.1:0-14091 GCA_038327765.1 Candidatus Limnocylindrales bacterium
AGCTCCTGGAGCCGCTGGGCGGCCTCCTTGCTCCACTTGATGACGACCGTCTTCGCCTTGGCCGCATCACCCCAGTAGTTGGGGTTCGCGACGAGCGTGATGTGGTCACCGGTGACCCATTCCTTGACCATGTACGGGCCGGTGCCATTGGTCGTCTGGACGTAGCTCTTGTCCTTGGCGTGGGCGGCGAGCCAGTCCGAGTCCTGGATGTTGTTGGACGTGAACGCGACCTTCGAGAGGAACGCGACGTCCGGGGAGCACAGGTCGAATTCGACCGTCAGGCGATCGAGCGCCTTGATCTGGCTGATCGTGCCGCTGTAGCCCGTCGGGGGCTTGGCGCAATCGACCGCCGTGGCCGGATATGCCTCGGCGGCGTAGGCCGGCGCGCTGGACGCGGGAGCCGCGCTGCTCGCCGCGGGCGTCGCTGTCGGAGCGGCGCTGCTGGGGGCTACCGTCGGCGTAGCGGTCGAACCGCTACAGGCGACGAAGACGAGGGCCACGGTCGCGGTCAGTACCGCGAGTGGCGACCACCTTGGTGATCGGTGCATCCTGGGAACTCCTCCTCCTGAGCCCGCGACCGGACCCGCACGACACCGGATCCGGCGCCGGCGGGCGTGACACGCCCAAGCAAAGCCTCGGCGGCCCGCGGGTGCCCGGAAGCCTAGCACCGGCGAGGACCAGCGTCATCCCCGGAACGGGGTCGTATCGTATGCTCCGGGACGTGGCCACATTGCGGATCGCGCTTGCCCAGGTCGCCCCGCAGCTCGGGGTCCTCGAGGCGAACCTCGCGCGCCATCACGAGTTGCTGGGACAGGCGCGCGCCGGCGGCGCCGACCTCGTCGTGTTTCCTGAACTCGGGCTGACCGGCTACCAGCTCCAGGACCTCGCGGGCGAGGTGGCCATGCGTCTTGACGACCCGCGCCTGACGCAGCTCGTGGCGGCGACGCGCGGGCTGTCGGCCGTGGTCTCGTTCGTCGAGGAATCGGCGGACCACCGATTGTTCATCTCGGCGGCGCTGCTCGAGGACGGGGAGCTCACGCACGTCCACCGCAAGCTGTTCCTGCCCACCTACGGCCTCTTCGACGAGCGGCGCTTCTTCGCCGCGGGCGACGTCCTCCGGGCGGCGCCATCGCGACTGGGGATCGGTGTTGGGCTGGCCATCTGCGAGGACTTCTGGCACCTAGCCGTGCCCCAGCTCCTCGCCCTTGACGGTGCCCAGATCCTCATCAACGTCTCCTCATCGCCCGGGCGCGACCTGGCCGCGACCAACGAGGTGGGGCTTGGCACGGCGACGTCGTGGCGGACCCTGATGCGAACGTACGCCCAACTGACGACCTCGTTCGTCGTGTTCTGCAATCGGGTCGGCGTGGACGAATCGATCTCCTTCTGGGGTGGGTCCGAGGTGATCGGGCCGACTGGCGCCCCGGTCTTCACGGCGCCGCTCTATGACGAGGGCCTGTTCATGGTCGAGATCGCGACCGGGGATCTGCGCCGCGAGCGGATCTCGCTGCCGTTGCTGCGCGATGAGCGACCGGAACTGCAGGTCCGCGAGCTGTCGCGGATCGTCGCCGAACGGGCCGGACTGGCGCGGGACCTGACCGGCGATCCGGCCGCCGAGGCCGGACTCGATGTCGCCCAGGGCGAACGACCTGCGCAGCCGATCGGATTTGGCGCCGACGGCGAAGCTGTCGCGGCCCGGCCACGAGGCGTGGCCCGGTGAATGCCGGCAGCGGGACCGCGGACGTCGATCCGGCGCCGCCGTTCGAGCTGCCGACCGAACTCGCCATCGACACCGACGTCGCGCGGCGGGTGATCGTCGAGTTCATCCGTGGTCAACTCAGGCAGGCCGGGTTCGACCGTGCCGTGGTGGGGCTATCCGGGGGGATCGATTCGGCCCTCGTGGCCTACCTCGTCAGTGACGCGATCGGGCCGGATCGTCTCCGATGTGTGCTGATGCCGTATCGAACCTCGGCGCCCGCGTCGCGCGGCGATGCCGAGACGATCGTGGCAACCCTCGGCTGCGCATCGACCCTCGTCGACATCACGCCGATGGTGGACGGCTACTTCGCCGGCTTCACGGATGCGTCGCCATTGCGCCGCGGGAACTTCGCCGCCCGCCAGCGCATGGCCGTCCTGTACGACCACTCCGTCATCTTCGGCGGGCTCGTGGTCGGGACCAGCAACAAGACCGAATCGCTCATCGGCTACACGACCCTCTTCGGCGACGCGGCCTGCGCCCTCAACCCGATCGGCGATCTGTACAAGAGCCAGGTGCGCCAGCTCGCCGTGGCGCTCGGCGTGCCGGACGTGGTGATCCGCAAGGCCCCGTCGGCCGACCTGTGGCCCGGCCAGACCGATGAGGCCGAGGGTGGATTCAGCTACCCGCTCCTGGATCGGCTGTTGTTCTGGCGCGTCGACAAGCGTCGTTCCACCGAGGAGCTCGTGGGACTCGGGTTCGACCCGGCGCTGGTGGCGCGGGTGGATCGGCTCATCGCCGGTTCCGAGTTCAAGCGCCAGGTCCCGCCGATCGCGAAGCTCGGGCCGCGGACCGCCGGCGTCGACTACCTCTACCCGCGTCGCCGGCCCGGTTCGGCGAGGGAGTGACGACGCCGGGCGTGAGCGCGGTGGCCGGCGGGACCCTGTACGTGGTCGCGACGCCGATCGGGAACATGGGCGACATCACGCTGCGCGCGATCGAGGTCCTGCGCGCCGTGCCGCTGATCGCCGCCGAGGACACGCGGATGACGAACCGTCTGCTGACACGCCACGCGATCGAGACCCGCATGACCAGCTATCACGCCCGGAGCGGCCCTGGGCGGACCGAGACGCTGCTCGGTCATCTACGCGCCGGCGCGGACCTGGCCCTCGTGACTGATGCCGGGACACCGTCGATCAGCGACCCGGGCGGCGAGCTGGTGCTGGCCTGGGCCGCCGAAGGTGGCGTGGTCGTGGCGATCCCCGGCGCGTCGGCGGTGCTCGCGGCGGTGGCGGCAAGCGGCGTGGCGGGTCCGCGCTGGGCGTTCGAGGGATTCCTGCCCCGCAGCGGACGCGAACGCCGGGAGCGGCTGGCCCGGATCGCCGCCGACGAGCGTGGTGCGGTCCTGTACGAGGCGCCGACGCGGGTCGGCGCGACGCTACGCGATCTGGCCGACGCCTGCGGTGGGTCGCGTGCCGCGGCCGTCTGCCGTGAACTCACGAAGTTGCACGAACAGATCGTGCGAGGAATGCTCTCCGAGCTGGTCGCCGGGGTCGCCGCTGGCGCGATCCCGATGCGTGGGGAGTTCGTGCTGGTCATCGGGCCCTCGTCCACTGTCGAGGTGGCCACGACCGCCGCGACCGATGCGGCGGCGGATGCCCTCGCGACGGCGCGCGCCGAGGTGGAGCGGCTGGTCGCGGGCGGCACGGCCCGCGGAGATGCCGCGCGCCAGGTCGCCTCGAGCAGCGGGATCCCACGTCGCCAGCTCTACGGCGCGGACGCCGCGGATCGGTGACCGAGCGGACATCGCTCGTCGGCTAGGATGCCGAGGATGAGCGTGAGCGGCGGGAGCGGGTTCGGGGCACGGCTGCCGATCCTCGGCGTGCTGGATCCCGTCGGCCGGATCGCCGTGCTCGCGACGCTCGGCGTCGGGCTGGCGGCGGTCGTGCTCGAGGTCGTCGTGCATGCCGACAAGACCCTCATCTTCATCGTGGCCGCCGTCGCGATCCTCGGTCTGGCCTGGGTCGTGGGACAGGCGACCGAGCGTCTCGGGACCCTGACCAGCCCGCAGGTCGGCGGGATCCTGAACGCGACGTTCGGGAATATCGCCGAGCTGATCATCGCGTTCTTCGCCCTCGAGCGAGGGTTCACCGATGTCGTCAAGGCATCCCTGACGGGCTCGATCATCGGCAACCTGCTGCTCGTTCTGGGGGTGAGCGTGTTGCTCGGTGGCATCCGCCACGGGACCCAGACCTTCAGCCAGCGGATCGCCGGCGCGAATGCCGCGCTGCTGGTGGTGGCGCTGACCGGTCTACTCGTACCCGCGGTGTTCTCGTTCACGAGCGCGCCCGGTGAAGGGTCGCGCACCGAGGAATCGGTCCTGGTCGCGGTCGTCCTCATCATCGGCTATGGGTGTTCGCTGCTCTACCAGTTCACCAACCCGCGCCCGCCGTCCGAGGCCGAGGCGATCTCCGCCGCCGAGCCCGGCCCGGGCTGGAGCTTCCGGGTCGCGCTGGTCGTCCTGATCGCCGCCGCCGTCTCGGTGGCGGTGCTGTCGGACATCCTGGTGGACTCCATCACGGACTTCATCGCCACGTTCGGGCTCTCGACGTTCTTCGTCGGCATCGTCCTGATCCCGGTGATCGGGAATCTGTCCGAGAACCTCGTCGCCGTGCAGCTCGCGGTCAAGGACCGGATGGAGTTCACGATGGCCGTGACGTACGGCTCGAGCCTCCAGGTGGCGCTCTTCGTCGCGCCGGTCCTCGTCATCCTCGGCGCCCTCATCGGCAAGCCCATGGATCTCGTGTTCAACCCGCTCGAAGTGGTAGCCGTGGCGGCCGCGGTCGGGATCAGTTCGCTGATCGCCCTGGACGGCGAATCGAACTGGCTCGAAGGCGCCCTCCTGATCATCGTCTACCTGATCCTGGCCTTCTCTTTCTTCGAATTCGTCCCGCGCGTCGCGTAGACAGGCGCCGCCCAGCGTCCGGGCGAACGTGCGGCCACGACGGTGCGGGAGGGGATCGCACCGTCGTGGTTCGCGAGGGACGTGCGTGGCGTGGCTCAGGCCGCGACGGCGTCGGCCTCCTCGTCGTCGTCGTCATCATCCGGTTCGGCCAGGCCGTCGGCGCCGACCGGGATGGGATCCTCGGCCGTGCCTTCCCCGAGCGCCTCGGCCTGCGCCGCGAGCGACTCGGCGGCCTGTTCGGCCTCGTAATCCTTCTTGCGACGACCCGACAGCATCTCGACGTGCCCGGCGACGATCTCCGTCTTCCAGTGCCGCGCGCCCTTGTCGTCGTCCCATGAGCGTGTCTGCAGGCGGCCATCGATGGCGACCTGCTGGCCCTTGCCCAGGTACCGGCCGGCGATCTCGGCCAGGCGATCCCACGCCACGACCGGGTGGTATTCGGCCTTCTCCTTGCCGGCGCCGAGGAACTCGTTGCTGGCGACGGTGAAGGTCGTGACGACCTTGCCGCTGGCCAGGCTGCGCATCTCCGGGTCGCGCGTGAGGCGCCCGGTCAAGAGGACCTTGTTCACGGTCCGTACTCCTTCTGGTCGGCCGGTTGCACCGGTCACGACCCTGCGTGGGCGGCGGGCGGATGCGGCGGGCCGGCGGGCAGCTCGAACCGTACGCACGAGCGCTTACCTGAGGTGTATCTCTGGATGCACGGCGGCGTACGCCGCGCAACCGGGCGGCTCAGCCGGCCGCGGCACCGCGTGACGGTGCGCCGGCTCCGCGCGGGGACGGCGCCTCGGGACTGCGGGGCTCGTCGCTCACATCGTTGACGGCCCGCAGCGGGAGGCTCCCGGTGCCGTCGGCGGCGAGCGCGACGTCGGTCGCTCCCATCATCGTCGCGGGCATGGCATCGATGGCGACCTTGGATCGGCTTCGTCGCCGCGTGGCGGGCCGCGGCGATCCGGCCGGATCGAGGATCGGGATCGCCTCGGGGTCGTGGCGGGTCATCGCAAGCACCGCCGGATCGGGCTGCGGGGCGTTGACGGCATACAGGTCGCAGAACAGGCTGACCAGCTCCGGGTCGAACTGCGTCCCGGAATGCCGTCGTAGCTCCGCGATCGCCATCTCGTGGCTCATGGCGCGCTTATAGGGACGGTCGTGGATCATGGCGTCGTAGGCGTCGGCGATGGCGACGATGCGCGCCCCCAGCGGGATCTCGTGCGCACGCAGGCCGTACGGGTAGCCGTGGCCCGCATATCGCTCGTGATGGTGCAGGATGATCGGCACGGCGTCCTTGAGCGCGGCGGCCTGCTCGAGGATCACTTGGCCGATGCGCGGGTGCTGCACGACGGAGCGCCACTCCGCGGTCGAGAGCGCCGACGGCTTCTCGAGGATCTCCTCAGGGATGGCCACCTTCCCGACGTCGTGGAGCAATGCCGCGAGCTGGATCCGATCGACCTCGGGCTCGGGCAGGCCGAGCTGGCGCGCGAGGTCGACGACGATGGATGCGATCAGGGCCGACGGCTGCCCGCGGTAGTGGGGCAGCGGCATGATGTACGACGCGAGCGCCGCGGTCGCGGCCTGGCGGGCCTGCTTGCCGATCTCCATCGCCCGGGCACGGCCGATGTTGGAGATCGGAGCTCGCGGGACGCGCGCATCGTCATTCGGCTCGGCGAAGATGTAGGTCTGGTTCCGCCCGAGCGACTTGGCCGAGTACATGGCAGCGTCGGCGTCGCGCACGAGGTTGTCGACGCGCAGGACACTGCCAGACCCACCCACGATCCCGATCGAGATGGTCACCGTCAGCTCCGGGTTGCCCGGGACCACGAACCGCTCCTTCTGGACCAGGTTGCGCAGCTTCTCCGTGAGGACCGCACCCTCCTCGACGTCGGTCTCGGTGAGGATGAGCATGAATTCCTCGCCGCCGTAGCGACCGATCATGTCGCTCGCACGGAGGTTGGCGCCGAGCGTCTGGGCGACGCCCCGCAGGACCGTGTCGCCGGCGCCGTGGCCGTAATTGTCGTTGACCGACTTGAAATGGTCGATATCCACGAATGCCACGGAGAGTGGCCGCTCGTAGCGGGCCGCGCGCTCGACCTCGGCGAAGAGCGCCGCGAGAAGGGCGCCGCGGTTCGGGACGCCGGTCAGGCGGTCGACCGTCGCCTGGTCGTGGCTCTCCGCGATCGCGACCGAGATGGCGTTGATGGCCCGCGCGAGACGGCCCTCGAGACCTCCGCCGCGCGGCGTGACGGTCGCGCTGTAGTCGCCTGCGGCGATGCGTTCGGCCGTCTTGACGAGCCGTTCGAATTTGATGCGCACCATCAGGGTCAGTGCGACGAACGTGAGGGTGACCCCAAGCGTCGCGGCTGCGACGGCCGCGACGATGGAGCGACTGACCGAATCCATCCAGGTCGCAGCGACCACGGGCTGCATGACGAACAGGATCCCAAGGGCGACCGGCGCGGCCAGCCCCAGGACCCCGAGCAAGCGTTTCACCGGCCAAACGGTAGGGCTGCGCCCGGTCCGTGAGCGTCCCTAGGAGGTACCGGTGCAGGCCGCCGGTGGTACGGCCGGTGCGTCGACGCCACACCCGGGGGCCTTCCCGACACCCGCCATCAGGCCAGCCTCAGGTTGCCGGTGGCCGGACCTCGGCGGCCTGGGAGCCCTGCTATACTCCGGCCGTCCTCGTCCGCAACGGGTTCGAGCCCGTGAACCAGGAGGTCAGCGATCGCGCTTGCAGGGCGCATCGGACGCCCCGTGAGGCGGCCGAGCGACCAGTCGACGGCGATCCGCCGAAGCGTCGGCGGCGCACAGCGGGAGATGTCTATCCAGGTCCCGAGCCACGAAGGCCGGGGCTTTTTTGTTGGGCGGCGCGACGGTCTGGCCGTCGCCTCCACGGCTCGTGCGAGGGCCCGCTGATGCCGGCCACCGTGATCGTCGGGCTCCAATGGGGCGACGAGGGCAAGGGCAAGACCACCGAGTTCCTCGCGGAGCAGGTCGCGATGGTGGTGCGTTACCAGGGCGGCGACAACGCCGGACACACCGTGGTCAGCGGTAACGAGGTCTTCAAGCTGCGGCTCACCCCGTCGGGCGTGCTCTACCCGCACATCACATCGCTGATCGGCAACGGCGTGGTCGTCAACCCGGTCACCCTGATCACCGAACTCGACATGCTCGCGTCGCGCGGTATCGACGTGAGCCGGGTCAGGGTCAGCCGCAGCGCGCACGTGATCATGCCGTACCACATCGCCCTGGACCAAGGGAACGAGGCACGGCTCGACGGCGACAAGGTCGGTACGACCGGGCGGGGCATCGGGCCCACCTACGGCGATCGGGCCTGGCGCGTCGGCCTGCGGATGGAGGACCTCCTCGATCGCGATGTGCTCCGTGCCCGGCTGGCCCGCGTGCTCCCGGACAAGAACCTCCTGCTCGCGTCGATGGGGGTCGACGGGTTCGAGGTCGAGACGCTGGTGGAGGCGGCGTTCGGCTGGGGTGAACGGCTGCGCGGCCACCTCGATGACACCACGTGGCTCGTGCAGGCGGCCCTCACCCGCGGGGAGCATGTCCTCCTGGAGGGCGCCCAGGGGACACTCCTGGACCTTGACCACGGGAGCTACCCGTTCGTGACGTCGTCGAACCCGGTGGCCGGCGGTGCGTGCACGGGTGGTGGCATCGGCCCGCTCCAGGTCGACGAGGTCATCGGGGTCATGAAGGCCTATTCCACCCGCGTCGGCTCCGGCCCGTACCCCACCGAGCTCCACGATGCGATCGGCGCCGGGATCGCCGAGCGTGGCCACGAGTTCGGGACCGTGACCGGACGCCCGCGGCGCGTGGGCTGGTTCGACGCCGTGCCGCTGCGCTATGCCGTCGCCGTGAACAGCGTCAGCTCGATCATGTTGAACAAGCTGGACATCCTGTCGGGCGTCGATCCGATCCGCCTGTGCGTCGCCTACGAGATCGACGGGAAACGGGTCGAGGTCTGGCCGTCCAGCGGCGCCGCGCTGGCCCGCGCGACCCCGATCTACGAGGACTTCCCCGGCTGGTCGGAGCCGATCCACGGCATCCGCTCCCTCGCCGACCTGCCTGAGAACGCTCGTCGCTACGTGAGCGCCGTCGAAGCGCATGCGGGCGTGCCCATCGTCCTGGTCTCGGTGGGACCGGAACGGACCCAGACCATCGAACGGGCATGGCGCCCGATGCGCCACCGACCGGGGATCCCGGCGTGAGCGGGGCCAGCCTCGTGATGCCGACCCGCATCCTGATCGTGGGAAGTGGCGGCCGCGAGCACGCGCTGGCCTGGAAGCTCGCCTCGGAACCCGGGGTGAACGAAGTGATCGTGGCGCCCGGCAGCGCTGCCATCGCGCTGGAGCCCCGAGTCCGCTGTGTGGCTGTGGACCCGCTCGATGGCGCCGCCGTCGTCGCGGTCGCGCGTCGCGAGGTCGCAGAACTGGTCGTCATCGGGCCCGAGGCGCCGCTTGCGGCCGGTGTCGCCGACGCGCTGATCGAGGCCGCCATCCCGGTGTTCGGGCCTACCGAAGCCGCGGCACGGATCGAGACCAGCAAGGCCTATTGCCATGAGGTCGCGGCCGCCGCAGGGGTGCGGATGGCGGCGTCGGCTGTCTTTGAGGACCGATCCGGGGCAGCGGCGTTCGCCCGGTCGCTCGACGCGCGCGGCGCGAGGATCGTGGTCAAGGCAGATGGCCTGGCGGCGGGCAAGGGCGTGACCGTCTGCGACGACCTGGCTGAGGCGGAGGCCGCGTTCGCCGCGGTCTTCGGGACGCCGGGCGCCCGCGTGGTCATCGAGGAACGGCTCTTCGGTCCGGAGGCAAGCCTGATCGCGTTGTGCGACGGCCGCGACGGGCTGGCGCTTCCGCTCGCCCGCGACCACAAGCGGCTGCTCGACTGCGACACAGGCCCGAACACGGGCGGCATGGGCGCCTACAGCCCCCTCCCGGATCTCCCGGATGACGCCATCCCCGCGCTGATCGACGCATTCCATCGGCCGATCCTGGCCGAGCTGGCCCGTCGCGGTACCCCGTTCCGTGGCGCGCTCTACGCCGGCCTCATCCTGACCGCCGACGGTCCGGTCCTCCTCGAATGCAACGCCCGGTTCGGCGACCCTGAGACCCAGGCACTGCTGCCTCGCCTGGCGGTGGCCCTCGGTCCGCTGTTGCTGGCCGCGGCGCAGCGTCGGCTCGCCGGGGCCGCCGTCGCGCTCGGGCTCGCCGACTCGCGGCTGCCGACACGGCCCGGGGCGACCGTCGCGGTCGTGCTGGCCGCCGCCGGCTATCCGGGGACGCCCCGACCGGATGACACCATCACGGGCCTCGACGTCGCACGCGCGAACGGCCGACTCATCTTCCAGGCCGGCACACGTCATGACGCCGATGGCACGTGGCGGACGGCCGGCGGGCGCGTCCTGACGGTCGTCGGGGAGGGGAGCGACCTCCCAGCCGCCCGCGACGCCGCTGAACGCATCGTGGAGACCATCGCGTTCGATGGCGCCCAGCGCCGGCATGACATCGGCGCGCCGCTCGGCATGGCGGCCGGGCTGGCCGGGGCCGGGCTGGCCGGGGCCGCCCGATGATCCGCCGGTACACGCTCCCGGAGATGGGCGCCGTCTGGTCCGAGACAGCTCGCTTCGAGGCGATGCTGCGGGTCGAACTCGCGGTCGCCCGTGCCCAGTCGACCAGGGGACAGGTCCCTCCGGACGCGCTTGTCGCGCTCCAGACACGCGCGAGGGTCGATATCGAGCGGATCGCCGAGATCGAGCGCACCACCGACCACGACGTGATCGCGTTCGTCAGCCAGGTCGCTGAAACCGTGGGCCCGGAAGGACGCTTCCTGCACCTGGGCCTGACCAGCAGCGATGTCGTGGATACCGGTCTCGCGCTCCAGCTGCGTGCCGCGGGGGTGCGTCTGCTCGCCGACGCCGACCGGCTCCTCGGCGCCCTCATCACGCGCGCTCGCGCCGAGGCCGACACCGTGCTGATGGGTCGCACCCACTCGGTCCACGCGGAACCCACCACGTTCGGGCTCAAGCTGGCGGGCTGGGCGTTCGAGGTGGAACGCGGTCGCGTCCGGCTTGCCGTCGCCGTCGATGAGATCGGAACGGGCAAGATTTCCGGTCCGGTCGGGACCTACAGTCATCTTGGCCCCGAGATCGAGGCCGACGTCCTGGCCGACCTCGGCCTCCACGCCGACTCGGTCAGCACCCAGATCGTCCAGCGCGATCGGCACGCCGCCCTGCTCACCGCGATCGCGGTGATGGGTGGTTCGCTCGAGCGGTTCGCCACGGAGATCCGGAACCTCCAGCACACGGAGATCGGCGAGGTCCAGGAGCCATTCGCGGCCGGCCAAAAGGGCTCCAGCGCCATGCCCCACAAGCGCAACCCGATCCTCTCGGAGCGGATCGCCGGGCTGGCTCGGCTGCTGCGCGGGTATGCCCACACGGCACTCGAAGATCAGCCGCTCTGGCACGAACGCGATATCAGCCACTCGAGCGCGGAGCGGGTCATCCTCCCCGATGCGACGATCGTCCTCGACTACATGCTGGTGAAGATGACCGGGCTCGTCGAGGGTCTGATCATCCGCTCCGAACGCATGCGCGAGAACATCGCCCGCGGTCTGGGGCTGCATGCCAGCAGCCGGGTCCTCGTGACCCTGGTGGAGAGCGGCGGGATGTCGCGCGAGGATGCCTACGCGATCGTCCAGCGGGCCGCGCTGCGAGCGGCCGACGAGCGGTCGTCCCTGCGCGACCTGCTGGCGGTGGACCCCGCCGTCGCCCAGCGACTCTCCCTCGCCCAACTCGATGGCTGCTTCGACGATGCCGCGTTCCTCCGCCACGTGCCCGTGATCATCGCGCGCCTCGATGGGCTGGCGGATGGGCTGGCGTCGCGCGGCGCGACGGCCACGACGGTGCCAGATGCTGGCTGAAGCCTTCATCCGATCGGGCAAGGTGCGCGACCTGTACCGACTCTCCGATGGGCGACTCGTGCTGGTCGCGACCGATCGGATCAGCGCGTTCGACGTCATCCTGCCGACGACGATCCCGGAAAAGGGGAGGGTCCTGACCGGACTGTCGCGCTTCTGGTTCGCCGAGACCTCGGGCATCGTGCCGAATCACCTTCGCGCGACGGATCCCTCGGGCATCGCGGCGGATGCCGCCATCGGGTCGATCGATGACTGGCGAGGGCGCGTGATGATCTGCCAGCCGGCGACGGTGGTCCCGATCGAGGCGGTCGTGCGCGGCTATCTCGCGGGTTCCGGCTGGAAGGAATACCGGGCGTCGGGGAGCGTCTGCGGTGTTCGGTTGCCGGCCGGTCTGCGCGAGGGAGACCGCCTGCCCGAACCGATCTTCACGCCAGCGACCAAGGCGGACCAGGGCGAGCATGACGAGAACATCGACTTCGATTCGATGGTCGCCCATGTGGCGCGGTCCATCCCAACGGCTGGCGGCGAGGCGTTCGGGACCCACGTCGCCGGCGCCGTCGCGGAACGGATCCGGGAGACGTCGATCGCCTTGTATCGCTACGCGGCGGCGATCGCGGAACGCGTCGGGATCCTGGTCGCCGACACGAAGTTCGAATTCGGTCTCGACGCAGGCACCGGCCGCGACCCGGATCGGGCACTCGCGACGACGTGGTCCACGCGAAGCGACGACGCCGACGCGTGGCCGCGGCCCGAGGAGCGACTCCTCCTGATCGACGAGGCCCTCACGCCCGATTCGTCGCGGTTCTGGGATGCTGCCACCTACGAGCCTGGACGCTCGCAGGTCAGTTTCGACAAGCAGTTCGTGCGTGATTGGCTCGAGACACAGGCCTGGGACAAGACGGCACCGGGTCCGGCGCTGCCGGACGAGGTGGTCGCCGGGACCCGTGCCCGGTATGTCGAAGCCTACGAACGCATCACTGGCGCCAGCTTCGAGCGCTATCTCACAGAGGACGTCATCGCTTCATGAGCACCTTCCGGTTCGCCATCAACGTCCTGCCGAAGCCTGGCATCCTCGACCCGCAGGGCCGGGCGGTCGAGGGCAGCCTCGGTCACCTCGGCATCGAGGGCGTGAGCGGTGTCCGCGTCGGCCGCCGCGTGGAACTGACCGTCGAGACGAGCGACGCGGCTGCGGCCCGGGCGGTGGCCGAACGACTTGCCGGTGAACTGCTCTCGAACCCGCTCATCGAGGCCTACACGATCGAGGCCATCGGCGGCACATCGTCGCTGGTCGGTGCCGGCAGCGGAACCGCGGAGGCCTGAACCGATGAGCGTGCGCGTCGGCGTCGTCGTCTTCCCGGGGAGCAACTGCGACCGCGACACGGTCCATGCCCTGGAGCTCGCGGGCGCCGAACCCGTGGTCCTGTGGCATGAGCAGGCCTCCCTGGACGGCGTGGCCGCGGTGATCCTGCCGGGCGGGTTCGCGTACGGCGACTACATCAGGGCCGGTGTCATCGCGCGGTTCAGCCCCGTGATGCGGGCGATCGCGGCCTTCGCCGCGGACGGCGGGCTGGTCCTGGGGATCTGCAACGGTTTCCAGGTCCTCGCCGAAGCCCACCTCGTCCCGGGCGCGCTGCTGCGCAACGCCTCGCTTCGGTTCGCCGGGCAGCAGGTCTCGATCGCGGCGACCCGCACGGACACCCGGTTCACCCACGGCCTCGAGGTCGGGCGACCCCTGCGCATGCCCGTGGCCCACGGCGAGGGCTGCTACTACGGCGACGCCGCGGATCTCGATGCGCTCGAGGCCGCTGGCGGGGTCATCTTCCGCTACGTCGATGTCGATGGGACCAGCGCCGGTCCGGACAATCCGGCCAACCCCAACGGCTCGCTTCGCGCCATCGCCGGGGTCATCAACGCCGCGGGCAACGTCGCGGGGCTGATGCCCCATCCGGAACGCGCCGCGGAGGCGATCCTGGGGTCTGCCGATGGGGCGGGCATCGTCCGGGCACTGGTCCACAGCGCCGAACGGGCTGCGGCCGGTGAGCATCCCGTCGCGGTGGGTGCCCGATGACCCTCGCCGAACGGACCGTGGAGCCGCTCCATCGCCGGCTTGGCGTGACCGACGAGGAGCTCGACGCGATCCGGGACCGGCTTGGCGGCCGCGACCCCAACGACCTCGAGCTCGCGATGTTCAGCGTCATGTGGAGCGAGCACTGCTCCTACAAGAGCTCGAAGCCGCTGCTCAAGACCCTTCCCACGGAGGGAGAGGGCGTGGTCGCCGGCCCGGGCGAGAACGCGGGCGTGATCTCGATCGGCGACGGGCTGGCGGTCGCGTTCAAGATCGAATCGCACAACCACCCGAGCGCCGTTCAGCCATATCAGGGCGCGGCCACGGGTGTCGGTGGCATCCTGCGCGACATCTTCACGATGGGCGCCCGGCCCATCGCGGTCCTCGACGCGCTCAGGTTCGGCGATCCGGCCGACGAGCGGACCCGTCACCTGGTCGACGGGA
>JBBQLI010000076.1:0-13969 GCA_038327765.1 Candidatus Limnocylindrales bacterium
GAGCACGTGACGAAGAACTTCGGCGGCCTGCGCGCCGTCTCCGACGTCACGTTCACGGTGAAGAACCGCTGCATCTTCGGCCTCATCGGCCCGAACGGCGCGGGCAAGACCACCGTGTTCAACCTGATCACGGGCGTCTACAAGCACGACACCGGAGCGATCCGCTTCGGCGACCAGGATCTCCGGCCCCTCAAGCCGGCGCAGATCGCCTCGGTGGGCGTGGCACGGACGTTCCAGAACATCCGCCTCTTCTCGCAGCTCACGGTCCTCGAAAACCTGCTCGTCGCATGCGAGCTGCAGAAGCGCGCACACCTCGCGGCGGCGGTGCTGCGGCTCCCCGTGCACTACGCAGACGAAGAGCTCATGACGGAGCGCGCCATGGAGCTCCTGCGCGTGTTCGACCTGCAGGACGTCGCCGAGGAGCCCTCCACCTCGCTGCCCTACGGTAACCAGCGCCGCCTCGAGATCGCGCGCGCCATGATGCTGAAGCCGAAGCTGCTCCTGCTCGACGAGCCTGCCGCCGGCATGAACTACGGCGAGGCCGAGGGCCTCAAGACCCAGATCCGCTGGCTACGCGACACCTTCGATCTCTCGGTGGTGCTGGTCGAGCACAACATGCAGGTGGTCATGGGCGTGTGCGAGGAGATCCACGTGCTCGATCACGGCGAGACCATCGCGCACGGAACACCCGAAGAAGTGCGCACGCATCCCAAGGTCCTCGCCGCGTACCTCGGTGAAGAGCCCTCCGAGGGCGAGCCCGAAGAGAAAGCAGCGGAAGCCTAGATGCGGGTAGCCCATCCCACGCGCCCGAAGAGCCCCGTCAAAGACGGCGAGCCGCTGCTCGAGCTCGAAGACGTTCGCGTCGCCTACGGTGGCATCAAGGCGCTGAAGGGCGTGAGCCTGAAGGTGTTCCCGGGCGAGATCGTGGCCATGATCGGCGCCAACGGCGCGGGCAAGACCACCACGCTCAAGACCATCAGCGGGCTGCTCCATCCCCGCCGCGGCAGCGTCTCGTTCGAGGGCAAGGACATCTCGCGGACAGCCGCCCATCGGCTGGTCACGGCCGGCATCGGCCACGCCCCGGAAGGACGCCGGATCTTCTCGCGGATGACCGTGCTCGAGAACCTGCTGATGGGCGCGTTCACGCGCGACCAGAAGACCATCCAGCCCGATATCGAACGCGTGATGGACCTGTTCCCACGCCTGCGCGAGCGGACCCACCAGCTCGGCGGCACGCTCTCCGGCGGCGAGCAGCAGATGCTCGCGATCGGCCGGGCGCTGATGTCGCAGCCGCGCGTCCTCCTCCTCGACGAGCCGTCGCTGGGCCTCGCCCCGATCCTCGTCCAGCAAGTCTTCTCGACGATCAAGGAGATCAACGCACAGGGCACCACTGTCCTGCTCGTCGAGCAGAACGCACTGCAGGCGCTCTCGATCGCGCACCGCGCCTACGTACTGCAGACCGGACGGGTCGTCCTCACAGGTCCTGCCGAGGACGTCAAGAACAACGAGTCGGTCCGCAAGGCCTACCTCGGCGAGGACTGACCGGCGATGGATCTCGGGCTGACGGGCGCCCGCGCCCTGGTCGGTGGCGGGAGCGGCGGGCTCGGCGGGGCAATCGCCCAGGCCCTCTCCGACGAAGGCGCCCTGACCGCCCTCATCGGTCGACCGAGCGATCGCCTCAGCACTCGGGCGATCGAACTCGGAGCGCTCGCCGTCCCCGCGGATCTGTCGACCCCGGACGGACCGGCCGAGGCAGTGGCCGCTGCGGTCGCTGCGCTCGGTGGCCTGGACCTGCTCGTGGTGAACTCCGGCGGGCCGCCGCCCGGACGCTTCGAGGACCTCGATGAGAAGGCGTGGGCCACGGCCTTCGACGGGACCCTCTGGAGTGCGATCCGACTCTTGCGGGCGGCGCTGCCGTACCTGCGCCAGGGCAACGCGCCGGCCATCCTGATCAACCTGTCAAGCTCGGTCCGCGAACCGATCAGCGGGCTGACCACCTCGAACCTGACGC
This sequence comes from Candidatus Limnocylindrales bacterium, assembly GCA_038327765.1. GTDB lineage: Bacteria > Chloroflexota > Limnocylindria > Limnocylindrales > CSP1-4 > SPCO01. The sequence goes on from JBBQLI010000076.1 coordinate 2,012, forward strand.
GCCCCGGACTCGCTGGCCTGATCAAGTCACTGGTCGAGGAGATCGCGCCGATCCGGATCAACGGTCTCGCACCCGGGCGACTCGCGACCGCCCGGATCACCCAGCTGGATACGGCCCGCGCGGCAAGCGCCGGCGTCACGATGGACGAGATCGCACGGCGGACCGTGGAGCGCATCCCGCTGGGCCGCTACGGCGACCCGATCGAACTGGGTCGTGTCGGGGCGTTCCTGCTGTCACCGGCCGCGTCCTATGTCACAGGCGCGATCGTGCCGGTGGATGGCGGGATGATCCGGGCACTGCCCTGAGGCTCTGCGCACTGCCCTGAGGCTCCGCGCGTGACGCGTCCTTCGGTGGCGGTCAGGCGGGGACGATCAGCCGGTCCGCGAGACCCACGGCGGCCACGATGACATCCAGGTCCGCGATCGTGCCTGCGTCGAGGACCGGCCCTGGCGCCCGCACCCGTTCCGAGGCGATCGCGCCGCGGCGCCGGTACAGGTGCTTGCGGATGGCGAGGTTCAGCCCCGGCTGATTCTCGAAGCGGATCAGCGGCAGGATCCGGTGGAAGAGCTCGCGCGCGCCGGTCTCGTCATCGGCCCGGAAGCGACCCACGATCTCCACGAGCAGCTCCGGGAACCCGAAGCCGGTCATGGTCCCGACTGCGCCGCGGCGAAGCTCCTCGACCAGCATGATCGCGCCAAGACCGCCGAGGATGCGCAGCTCCGGGTCGGCGGCCAGGAGTCGGCCGATCTTCGGCGGGCTCGGCTCATCTTCCAGCTTGAGGACGCGGCAGCTCGGCGCCCGGGACGCGATGGTCGTCAGCAGTTCGACGCTCATGAAGACCCCACTGCTCACGGGGTGGTCCTGGACCACGACCGGCAGGTCGATCGCGCCAGCCACCGCGAGGTAGTGGGCGAGGACCGCGGCATCGTTCGGTCGGGCGAGGGCTGGCGGCGCCAGCATCACGGAGTGGGCGCCAAGCGCCTGCGCCTCGCGGGCGTTCGCCACCGCGCGATCCGTGGCGGCGTGCGTCACGCCCACGCACACCGGGAGGTCGCCGGCGGACGCCAGGACGCCCTCGATGACCTGGCTCCGTTCACGGTCGGACAGCTTGGCCGCCTCGCCCAGCACCCCCAGGATGGTCATCCCATCCACGCCGCAACCGGTCACGAACGCGGTCAGACCCGGCAGGCTGTCGAGGTCAAGGCTCCCATCGTCGTGGAACGGCGTCGGGACGATGTTCCAGACGCCCGCCAGCCGGTCGATGGCGCTCAGCGGTGTGCCGGTTCGCGAGCCATGTCGAACGTGGCGCGCGACAGCACGATCAGACCGACGAAGGCGAGCCACAGGCCCGGGCCGTTGGTCACGACCTGGCTCGGATCGGTGAACCGGAAGGCGCCGTCGAGCACCAGGCCGACGAACCGGAACCCGAGCGCGAGCCAGCCCACGATCGTGATCGCCAGAAAGGACTGCCAGCGATCGATCGAGAGCGGGTGATCGCCGGTGGCGTACGGCAGCGCGACCAGGGCGAGTGCGGCGATCCCCACGAGGAACACCACGAACCCCGCTCCGTCGAACCCGTTTCCGCTCAGTGCCGGCAGACCACTCTGGGCGCCGCCAAGACGCCACCACGGCAGCCAGCAGCCGACCACGATCAGGAGGCCGGCGATCGTCGCGAGCGTCCGGCCGTGACCCAGCGGGCGTCGATGCATCGTCATGCGCCGTCCTCCCCGGAGTAGACCTCCGGCCGGAGGACCCCGACCACCCGCAGGTTCCGGTAGAGCTCGCCGTAGTCCAGGCCGTAGCCGACGACGAACTGGTCGGGGATCTCGAAGCCGCGGTAGTCGACCGGGATCTCCACGAGTCGCCGCGCGGGCTTGTCGAGCAGCGTGCAGATGCGCAGTGACGCGGGGTTCTTGCCGCGCAGGTAGCGAACGAGATAGTTGAGCGTCAGACCAGTATCGATGATGTCCTCGACGAGGAGGACCTCCTCGCCCGAGATGCTTGCCGAGAGGTCCTTGAGGATGCGGACCAGACCGGACGACTCGGTGGTCATCCCGCCGTACGAGCTGACCTCCATGAGGTCGATCCGGACGGGCAGGTCGATGGCGCGCATCAGATCGGCCATGAACGGGAGCGAGCCCTTGAGCACCGACACCAGCGTCAGCTGCTTGCCCGCATAGTCCGCGCTGATCTGGGCGCCGAGCTCCCGGACCTTGCCCTGGATCTGCTCCTCGCTCAGGAGGATCTCCCCGATATCCGCGTGGAGATCGACGACGCGACTCATCGCAGGAGCGCGGCGCCATCCGCCGTCATGCCGAGCGGTTCGGCGCGCACCCGACGTCGACGGGTCCTGGGCGCGGGGCCGTCGAGCGTCGCGCGGTCGGTCGTGTCGGTCGTGGCGGTCGTGGCGCCTCCTGCGCCGCTCGGCATCGCGGTCGCTTCATCGGTCGCCGCAGTCGCCGCGTCGATCGGGGCGGACGCGTGGCGGGTCGAGGCGTACTGGCCGAGGCTTCCGGACAGACCCTCGGCCAGCGCCAGCCGGCCATACTTGAGCATCAGGGCCCGGAAGTCGCGCGCGTAGAACAACTTGATCGACAGGTCCGGGTACGACTCCCGCAGTCGGCGCAGCTTGCGGTTCTTCTTGCGAACCAACTTCTGGCGGAGCGTCGTCATCTCGAGGTAGAGATCGAGATCGGGCAGGTAGAAGTCCGGCGAGAAGCTCTCGACGACATCGCCATCGAGGTTCCACAGGATCGGAAAGGTGTGCGGCTCGTATTCCCAGCGGACCGCGTAGAAGTCGAGGATGCGGGCCATCTCGGCCTCACTGGCGTGTGCGAAGGAGGCGGTCACCGGGTGCCGATCGAGCCGCGCCCACTCGCCGGGTCGTCGAGACCAGCGGCGGTGCCAGCCATGCCGTCGAGCGCGGGACAGGGGCCGTGGATGGGATCCATCGGCGCACAGTCTAGCCGAAGCGCCGCCCGGACCGGAGCGCGACCGCCCACGCCGATACCCCCGGGGGGTATGGTACGATCGAGCGCGACGCCACCTGGACAGGCGAACGCGCACGAGGTCCGTCCCGATGCCCACGACACCCGGCCGCCCGACGCCCGCGCCGGACCCCAGTCACTTCCGGCACAGCTACTCCAAGGACAAGGCCCAGCTCGTCCGCCGCCTGTCGCGGATCGAGGGCCAGGTCCGCGGCATCGCGCGCATGATCGAGCGCGAGGAGTACTGCGTCGACATCCTGCAGCAGACCGCAGCGCTGCGCGCAGCCGTGGATTCACTCTCCATCATGGTGCTCGAGGACCACGTCCAGGGCTGTGTCAGGACCGCCGCGGAACAGGGTCAGGCCGACCAGTACGTGGACGAGGTGATCGACGTGGTGCGGCGCACGCTCGGGCGACCCGTCCGCGGGAGCGCGCGCTCCTCGTAAGCGGGCTCGGACGCTCGAGGAGGTGGCGCGGGATCGTGCGCCGGGGCGTCGACCCACCGCAGTCGGGCGTCTGGTTGCCGACCCACCGCGGTCGGGTGTCGGGGTGTCGGTCGTGCGCCGGGGTGTCGGGCCATCGAACGGCACGGGTGTCAGTCGATGCGTCCGTTTTCTGTCAAATGTCCCCCAGGCGGGCGTTCGTCACCGAAACGCTGACAGATGATCGTCCTGCGACACATCTGACAGGGAATCGCGACAGATCCGTGCGTGGACTCGCCCTCGGTTCGTGACCAACGCCCGCCTGAGGAGCATTCGCCGGAATATGCAGCCACCGTGCATCGGAGGGGAGCAGCGGAGTGCGACGAAGCGCCGCCGACCGCGATCACGCCCCGTTCCGCATCCCCGTGCCCGCATCCCCGCGCCGCGCCGCTCGACGCCGTCGAGTTATCCACGAAACGCGGTGCGCTCCGTCAGTTCGTGGATAACCGCGTTGACCCGAACGCGGCGACTCGGTACCGTCCCGAATCCGCACTGGGGTCGCCCCGGTACCGCTGTCCGCGAGGGGTTCGGGGAGACTCGACCAACAACCAGACGGACGGCGGCAGCCTGTGGACCCGGACCCGTGGTGCGAGACGATGCCGTCGCCGGGAGTGGCGCCGCGTGGACTCGGCACGCAGACATCAGGAGGCGTGTCCTGGAACCCGCGCGTGAGCCGCTCCCGACGCGCGTCGATGGCCTTCCCGAGCTCCCGCCCGAGTACGGCCACGCCCTCGATGACGGGATCAGCCGCCTCCAGCTGACACTGCCCGGCACGGCGCGGGCCGTCATCGATGCCCACGTCCGGCTCCTGCTGGCCTGGACCGAGGCCATCAACCTCACCTCGATCCGCGAGCCGGTCACCGTCGCGGTCGCCCACGTCCTCGACAGCCTGTCCGCGGTGCCGCTGCTGCGCGAGCGGGGCATCGAACGGTTCGTCGACATCGGATCGGGCGGCGGCTACCCGGGGCTGCCGCTGGCGGTGGCGGTGCCCGTGGTCCAGGCGCTACTTCTTGAGCCGATCGGCAAGAAGGCGCGGTTCCTGGAGACGGTCGTGACCGCGACCGGCCAGTCCGACTCGGTGGAGGTGGCTACCCTCCGGGCCGAGGCCCTCGCCGCGAACCGCGATCATCGCGGTCGCTGGCCGGCCGTGATGGCGCGCGCGGTCGGCAGCCTTGCGGAACTGGTCGAGCTGGCGTTCCCGCTGCTCGAACCGGACGGCGTGCTGGTGGCGTGGAAGCGCGGCGATCTCGTGGAGGAGGTGGCCATCGCGCGCCGTGCCATCGCGGCACTCGGCGGCGGCACGGTCGCGTCCGTCGAACCGGACCTGCCCGGACTGGCGGGACATCGGCTGGTGATCCTGACGTCGCGCGGTCACGTCCCGGCGGCGTATCCGCGCGACCCGGCCGCGCGCAAGCGGAGGCCGTGGTGAGCGGCCCGCTGCTACGCTGACCGGCCAATGCGGATCGCCGTCCTGTCGGACATCCACAGCAATCTCGCGGCCCTCGACGCGGTCCTCGCCCAGGCCGGGACCGTCGATGCCATCTGGCAGCTTGGCGACGTCGTTGGCTACGGCCCTGAACCCGACGCGGTCGTGGAGCGGCTCGCCGAACTGGGTGCCGTCGGCGTCCAGGGCAACCACGACGCGGCCGCCCTCGGCGGCTCCGAGATCGAGTACTTCAATCCCGAGGCTCGCGCCGCCATGGACTGGACCCGTGCCCGGATCTCCGGCCAGACCCGGACCTGGCTCGCCGCCCTCCCCCTTCGCCTCGTGACCAACGACACCACGCTGGTCCATGGCAGCCCGCGCGACCCGACCTGGGAGTACGTCACGTCGAAGGCGATCGCGCGGGCGAGCCTGGAGGCCATCGACACCACGAACGCCGTGCACGGTCACACCCATGTCCCGGTCGCATTCGTGCTCGACGGCGAGGAACTGACCGCGGAGACACCCGCCGACGGCGAAAGCGTGCCGCTCGGCGGCGGTCGGCGCCTCTTCCTGAACCCCGGGAGCGTCGGCCAGCCGCGCGATGGCGACCCGCGGGCCAGCTACTGCATCCTGGACCTTGCCGCCGCCACCGCGACCTGGCATCGCGCCGCCTATGACATCGGCGAGGTCCAGCTGGCGATGCGTGCTGCCGGACTTCCCGAGCGCCTCGCGGCTCGCCTGCGCGTCGGTCTCTGATGGGCGATGGATCCGACCTGCAAGGCGACCGCACGACACCGAAACGACCGCTTGCTGTATAACCAGACGGCCACACGGCACGAAACAGCACTTCCCAGGCGCGCACACCCGGTCAGCGCCGCGGTCACGGACCACCGCCGACGACGACCGCGCCAGCGACCCGCCCAGCCCACGACATCGGAGATCCATTGATCGGAGGCCGGCGACCGTTGCACGGTCGCAAACCGGCGGACCGGCGCGTCCGCGTCGACCGCCCGCACGCGCCGTATTTCCGGTATACGGGACCCGGTCAGATGGTCGCCAAGCCGGCGGCCAACATCGCCCTGACACCCACCGGTCGATTCCTGGCGCGCGCCCGGGCCCTGGTCTTCGGCCGCCCGCTCTCGACCGAGGAGGAGATCGGCGAGCGCCTGTCGAAGAAGAAGGCGCTCGCGATCTTCAGCTCGGACGCGATCAGCTCGTCGGCCTATGCCACCGAGGAGATCCTGCGCGTCCTGCTGCTTGCCGGTGCCGGAGCGCTCCTCGTCTCCATCCAGGTCGCGATCGCGATCTCCGGTCTGCTGGCCGTGGTCTCGCTGTCGTATCGGCAGGTCTGCCGTGCCTATCCCAACGGCGGCGGCGCGTACATCGTCGCCAAGACGAACCTCGCCCCGGTCTTCGGACTCATCGCCGCGGCCGCGCTGCTGATCGACTACGTGATGACCGTGGCCGTGTCGACCGCGGCGGCGATCGCCCAGATCCAGTCCGTCATTCCCGCGGCGTATCACGTCCGCATCGAGATCGCCTTCGTCTCGATCACGCTGATCACGATCGCCAACCTGCGCGGCCTGCGCGAGTCGGGGAACATCTTCGCGATCCCCACCTACTTGTTCGTGGGGCTGGCGCTCGCGATCATCGCCGTCGGCGCCGTCCGGTTCGCGATGGGTGACGCGACGCCGATCCCGCCAGAACGCGATGTCGTCCCGTTCGGGACCGAGGCGCTCGGCGTGCTGCTGCTGCTCAAGGCATTCGCCGGCGGTTCTGTGGCGCTGACGGGCGTGGAGGCGATCGCCAACGGTGTCCCTGCATTCCAGCCACCCGAGGCGAAGAACGCCGCCAACACCATGACTGCGATGTCGATCCTGCTCGGCATCCTGTTCATCGGTCTGACCCTGTTCGCCGTCCAGTTCGGGATCCGCCCGACGCACGACGGCGGCGCCTCTGTCGTCGCGCTGGCGGCGCGGACGGCCTTCGGAGACGGATCGGTGCTGTTCGTGACGTTCGCCGTGAGCACCGCGCTCATCCTGTTCCTTGCTGCCAACACGAGTTTCAACGCGTTCCCCCGCCTGGCCGCGATCCTGGCCGAGGACGGCTACATGCCCCGCCAGTTCTCGTTCCGCGGCGACCGCCTGGCGTACTCGTGGGGGATCGCCCTCCTGGCCGGCGTCGCCTTCCTGTTGCTCTGGGCGTTCGGCGGCGATACCCATTCGCTGATCCCGCTCTACTCCGTCGGCGTGTTCGTCTGCTTCACCCTGAGCCAGATCGGCATGGTCAAGCACTGGCGCACCGTGCGCGGACCCGGCTGGATGTGGCGGCTCGTGATCAACGGCGCCGGTGCGCTGCTGACCGCGGTCGTCCTGGCCATCGTCGTGAGCGAGAAGTTCTGGGACGGGGCCTGGCTGGTGGTCATCCTGGTCCCGACCCTCGTGGCGATGATGCTGTTCATCAGCCAGCAGTACCGGCGCTCGGCTCGCGAGCTCAAGGTCAGGCCCGACCTCATCATGGCGGCGCCTCATCGCGAGGAGCGCGTGGTCGTGCCGATCCCGGGGCTGACGCGCGCGGTGGTCCAGGCCATCAATGTGGCCCGCTCGATCAGCGACGACGTCAGGGCCGTCTACATCTCGGACGACCCCGATGCCGCGGCCAGGCTGCGGACCGATTTCGAGCGGCAGATCCCGGGAGTGCCGCTGGTCGTCGTCGAGTCGCCCTACCGAGCGCTCGGCGGACCATTGCTGGCCTACCTCGACGTGCTCGATTCCGCGTGGCCCCCGGACAAGGCTGAACCGATCACGTTCGTCGTCATCCCCGAATACGTGGCGCGCAGCTGGTGGGAGCGGATCCTCTACAACCAGGCATCGAAACGGATCCGGGCGTTGCTCCTCGGACGACCGCACACGGTCGTGGTCGGCGTGCCGTATCGGCGCGAGGACCCGTTGCACTTCGATGGTCCCGGGACGCCGGGCTATGTGCCGCCGGTCCCCGCAGGCCCCGGCGCGACGGGCGCCGGCCGGTCGAGCGGCACGACCGGCTTCGTGGCGCAGCTTCCGCCGCCGCCCTCGTCGCCGGCACCGGCACAGGTACCCGAGCAGCCCGTCTCGCACGAAGACGACCGAGTCGATACCAAGTAGGGTCGGGCGACGGTGGTATCGTGACCGCCGCCCATGACTGAGACCCATCGCGCCGCGTTCCATCGAGCCGTCATCGCCCTCAACGGGGGGGCAAGCGATGCCAGGATCGTCGCGCTCGTGGCGGAACACGCGAAGATGAACCGGGCCGAACTGATCGCGGTCCACGTGGTCGAGATCGACTGGACCCTGCCGCTCGACGCGGACATCGCGAGTCGGTCGGAGGAGGTCCAGCGTGTCCTCGACACGGCCGAGACGGTGGCCGAGCATTGGAAGCAGACCGTCGAACCGGTGCTGCTCCAGGCCCGTGATGTCGGGGCCGCGATCGTCGACGAAGCCGCCGAACGCGGTGCGGACCTGATCGTGCTGGGTGTCCCCTTCCGAACCCGGTTCGGTGGCGATTTCGCCATCGGCCGGACCATCCCCTACGTCCTGCAGAACGCCGCGTGCACCGTCTGGGTGGTGCGCGAGCCGATCGCCGAGGAGGCATCGTGAAGATCGTCATCGTGGGCTGTGGCCGCGTCGGTGCGTCCCTCGCGGACACGTACGACCGGATGCGCCACGACGTCATCGTCGTCGACACCGATACGGATGCCTTCGACCGTCTCCCGTCAACCTTCCGTGGACGCGCCATCCGCGGCGACGGCACCGACGAGGACGTCCTGGTGCGTGCGGGAGCGACCGGAGCCGATGTCTTCCTGGCCATGACCGAGGGCGACAACCGCAACGTGATGGCTGCGCAGCTCGCCGCCGAGGTCCTGGATATCCGCAAAGTGATCGCCAAGATCAACGACCCCGTGCGTGCCGAGGCCTATGCCGATCTCGGGGTCGCGACCCTGTGTCGGACCGGCTTGATGGAGGATGCGATCAACTCCTACCTCGACCTCCCGGCCTCCGGCCTGGCCGGCATGCTCGCCCCGCGCGGCACGCACCCGGGTGGTCACCACCGCAACGGCGATGTGCCGAAGACCGGCACGGCCGATACGGCGCGGGTCGCCGGCACGACCACCTTGGAGGCCTGATCCGTGTTCGTCCTGGTCGTCGGTGGCGGGAAGGTCGGGTACTACCTCGCCAAGGAGTTGATCGAAGCAGGCCACGAGGTGGCCCTCATGGAAAAGGATCCGGGGCGCGCCCGACAGATCGCCGACGAGATCGGCTCGATCGTGATCGCCCACGACGGCTGCGAGGGCAAGTACCTCGGCGAGGCCGGCTGCAACCGCGCCGACGTGGTGGCGGCCGTGACCGGCGACGATGAGGACAACCTCGTCATCTGCCAGATGGCGAAGCACCATTTCGATGTGCCGCGCACCATCGCCCGGGTGAACAACCCCAAGAATGAGGCGCTCTTTCGGCATCTCGGCGTGGATGAACTGATCAGCCCCACACGGATGATCCTGGGTTCCATCGAGCAGGACATCCCGGTCCACGAACTGCTCCATCTCGCCGCGCTCGGCGAGAGCGAACTGGAACTCATCGAAGCGCACCTGCAGGCCGGCTCCCCGGCGATCGGACGCGCCCCCAAGGACCTCACGATGCCCGAGGGCTGTTCGCTCTTCGCGGTCATCCGCGATGGCGTCGCCTCGCCGCTGCGGCCCGACACGGTCATGCTCGAGGGCGACAAGGTGATCGCGATCGGCAAGGAGGAGTGCAAGGACTTCCTGCACGAGCTCCTCATCGGCGAGTCGGAGGCGGTCGCCTCGGACGCCTAAGGCCGTCTTGAGGCGATGATCGGCATCGGTTTCGCTGTCAGGGAGTCCTGGGTCGACGGTCCACGGTCGAGGCCGGGTCGACCTCCCCACCCCGTGCCCTTCGGTGACTGCACGTCGACGATCCGAGGCTGAACGAAGCCATCGGCACGCGATCGGAGCCGTTCGTGGGTCTTGTGCCGCCTGGAGGTCGACGAAACATCATGGAGGCCATCGTCCGCGCTCGCTCGACCCGGATCGGTCGACCCTGTGTCGACACGGCCCGTACGACACGACGCTGAGTCGACACGGCCCACGCCCGATGCGAAGCGCCACGGACGCCACGCCACGCCGCCGAGCCCGGCCCCATATGCGCTTGGCGCGCCCCGTCACCATGAAGAAATCGCAAGACTCTTGACAATGCCGTTGTCATGGTTCTAGCATCCGAAGGTGTCCAGCGACCCAACCACCGGCAACCGGCCGGACCGCGATCCCACCCGACCCGTCTACGTGATCAGCGTGGCGGCGACACTCGTCAGCGCCCATCCGCGAACCCTGCGGATCTACGAGGACGAAGGGCTCCTGTGCCCCGCCCGGACACCCACCAACATCCGGCTCTATAGCGAGAACGACATCCGGCGCATCCTCTGGATCCGCCACCTGACCCGCGAGCGAGGCGTCAACCTCGCTGGCATCCGCATCCTCTTCGAGCTCGAGGAACGCCTTGGGGCGCGCATCCTCGAAGCCCTGTATGCCGAGGGGCTCGCCGCATCGGCGGCATCCGCGGCCGCAGGGACCGATGACCCCGACCCGACCGCCGCGTCCACCGAGCGATCACCAGCACTAGGAGCTTCCTGATGGCCAAGCGACCGTCCACCCCGGTCGAAGAGCAGCCGACCCCCACTCCGACCGGACCGCGCGAGCTCCCGCTCGTCGCCCTGCGCGAGACCGTCATCTTCCCGGAGATGATCGTGCCCCTCCAGGTCGGTCGCGAGAAGAGCGTCAACGCGCTCAACGCCGCCGTCGCCGAAGGCGGGCCGATCGCGCTGGTGACCCAGCGCCGTGCTGAGCAGGAAGACATCGGCGACGCTTCCGAGCTCTACGAGATCGGCACACTCGCCAAGATCGCTCAGGTCGTGCAGCTCCAGGACGGGACCGTCCGGGCCATCGTCCAGGGCCAGTCGCGGATGCGCGTCGTCGGTTTCACCGGCACGGCGCCGTACCTGCGCGCCATCGTCGAGGAGCTCGAGGACGAGCACCCGACCGGGCTCGAGGTCCAGGCCCTGATGCGGACGGTCCAGGCCCAGATCGAGCAGTACGTCGCCAACGGGGCACCGGTCCCGCCCGAGGCCGCCGTCGCCGCGCGCAACATCACGGAACCGGGTCTGCTGGCCGACATGGTCGCCTACAGCCCGGACATGAACACCGAACAGCGCCAAGAGCTGCTCGAGACGGTCGACATCATCGAGCGCCTCAAGCTCGTCTCCAACTTCCTCGGCCGCCAGATCGAGATCCTCGAGCTCAAGGGTCGGATCCAGTCCGAGGTCAAGTCCGAGATGGACAAGACCCAGCGCGAATACATCCTGCGTGAGCAGCTGAAGGCGATCCAGCGCGAGCTGGGCGAGGACGACCCGCAGCAGGCCGACATCAACGAGCTGCGCGACAAGGTCGAGGCGGCCGGCATGCCGGACGAGATCAAGGCACGGGCGATCAAGGAGATCGACCGGATGAGCCGGATCCCGTCGGCCTCGCCCGAGGTCGGAGTCATCCGAACCTACGTGGACTGGCTGGTCGGTCTGCCGTGGAACGTCTCCACCCAGGACCAGCTCGACATCAAGGAAGCCGCGCGCATCCTCGACGAGGACCACTACGGCCTGGAGAAGATCAAGGAACGGATCCTCGAATACCTCGCCGTCCGGACGCTGGCCGACGAGATCCGCAGCCCGATCCTGGCCTTCGTCGGACCCCCCGGCGTGGGCAAGACCAGCCTGGGCAAGAGCATCGCCCGGGCCATGGACCGCAAATTTGTGCGGATGAGCCTCGGTGGCATCCACGACGAGGCCGAGATCCGGGGTCACCTCCGGACGTACATCGGTGCCCTGCCCGGCCGGATCATCCAGAGCATCAAGACCGCGGGTACGAACAACCCGGTGTTCATGCTCGACGAGGTCGACAAGATCGGGATGGACTTCCGGGGCGACCCGAGTTCGGCGCTCCTGGAGGTCCTCGACCCAGAGC
>JBBQLI010000077.1:0-13607 GCA_038327765.1 Candidatus Limnocylindrales bacterium
TGTGACGCAGGTCATCCGGAACCTGCTCAGTAACGCCGGCAAGTACGGGCCGGACGGCCCATGCGAAGTCAAGGTCCTCGCGGATCGAGACGGCGACGACATCGTCGTCCAGGTCCTCGATGAGGGGACGAACTTTCCGACAGCCGATCGCGATCGCCTGTTCGATCTGTTCTTCCGGGCCAGTGCCCCGTCTCGCGTGAAGCCAGGTGCCGGTATCGGACTGTACGTCGTTCGTGTACTCGTTGAAGCGATGGACGGGCGCGTTTGGGCGACCGAACGAGAAGGCGGTGGCTCCGCGTTCGGATTCACGCTACCGATCATGGCGGTGGCCCGCGAACCTGAGTCCGCATAAGCGCCTCAGCTCGACCTCGATCAGGGTCTCCGGGCGTCGCGAGCCAGCGCTGCGGGCGCGTGGCCTGCTCGTCGAGCACCGCGGGCGACTCCTGCCGACGGTCGCCGGCGTCCTCGTCTTCGGCCGCGAGCCCCAGGCTCACTTCCCCGAGGCATTCGTGCGCCTGCTCCGCTACCGGGGGTCGTCGCGTGAGACCGGGGCTCGATCCAATGTCATCCAAGACGTTCGCCTGATCGGCCCAATCCCGGAGCAGATCGCGGCGGCCCGCCGGCGCCTCCGTCGGTGGCTGCCGACGGCGGTGCGCCTCGGGTCGCGCGGCCGGTTCGGTCGGGAGACCTTCGTCCCCGAGGCGGCATGGCTGGAGGCAATCGTGAATGCGGTTATTCATCGCTCCTACGCGATCGGCGGCGACCACATCCGAGTCGAGTTGTTCGACGATCGACTGGAGATCGAGAGTCCGGGCCGGCTACCAGGGCTCGTCCGCATCGACAACATTCGAACCACCCGGTTCGCCCGGAACCCGCGCATCGCCCGCGCACTTGCTGACCTCGACTACGGCCGCGAGCTCGGGGAAGGAGTCAACCGGATGTACGAGGAGATGGGACGCGCCGGCCTCCCGGAGCCGGTGTTCGTCCAGACCCCGGCATCGCTCCGGGTGACGTTCCTCGCCGACCCGATGTCCGCCCGGATCCTGGCCGCGCTCCCGCCAGGCTCGGAGCGGTTCGTGGAGCATCTCAGTCGAACTGGTCGCGTGACCACGAGCCAGGCGATCCAGCTTCTCGGCGTATCGAGGCCGACCGCGCTCGGCTACCTCCACCGACTTGAGGGGGCGGGCCTGATCGAGGCAGTCCGCACATCGCCGAACGACCCGCGTGGCTTCTGGCGGATGCGGCAGGAAGGTTCGTAGATACTATAAGAACTTTAGAGTAATTGGATGATTGAACGAACCGGCTGGTGACCGGCTGTGTGCAGACAGCTGGTCCTCGGCGACCGGACCAAAGGGATCACGACCGCGGAGCCTGGCTGCTCGAACAGCGAACGCCGGAGAAGAACCGGCGAGATCGCTCAGTTAGCAGGTCTTCCGACGTCTGAGCGTTGTGGCAGCCGACGGCGGTTGCCCTGAAATGCTGTCAGGACCACGCAGCAGGTCTTCCTGAGCACGAAACGGGGGAGTGGAGCCGACACTCGGATTTGAACCGAGGACCTGCTGTTTACGAAACAGCTGCTCTACCGCTGAGCTATGTCGGCGCGGGGGCGAGTATAGGTGATGCTTGAATCGGGGGGCAGTTCGTGCTCAAAGCGCGTGTCGGCGACCCGAGACACCGTGTAGCACAACGCTCTGAACAGCTGATGTTTGTGCGCAAGCTGGTCGGTTCGCGCCGGGGGCAGACGGACGATGTAGCACGTCCGTGCTGTTCTGAAGGACGTCACCGAGGTCGAGCCCGAGTCACCATGATCGCGGAGCTTGAGGTTATCGAACGAACGTCGGTGCCGGACAGGACCATCGACTGTCACCAACGGTTCTCCCTGCTTGACGCTACACAACGGCGAGAGGGTAGAGTCCGAAGCGATCGTCAGGGGGTGAGGTGGCGAGCAGCTGACAGTCCGGCACAGGGCACCCTATTACGCCCGGACGGCAGGGGACTTGGAAGTCCTCGGGAACCGGGTCTCGTCTGTTTCGTGCGTTTTGGTGGTTCACCGGGAAATGCTAAAGAAGCTCGCTGCTTCGGTGGCCGTGATCGGATTGATTGCCATCGGGTCCGCTACAGCAGGACCCGTTGTTGCAACCCGGAGCGACCCCACCATCGGCTCCGACGTCTCGTTCGACGACGCCGTCGAATTCCGAGCCACCTTCGGATTTTCAACTGATCCGGATACGGTGACCGCCACGCTGAACGATCCAGCAGCCGATAGAACCTGGGGAACCCCACTAATGGATGCAGAGGCAGCGAACATGGCCTTGCGACAGAAACTCGCGCGGCTGGCTGACCCGCTCGATTCGTTCGTGGCCGACAGGCCCGAAGCCTTTGGTGGCATCTACTACGATCAGGGCAAAGGCAGCTTGGTCGCCAATATTGAGACGACGGTGTCTACCTCCAAGGAGGATCTCGCCGAGGCCATGGCCCTTGCGCCCGAAGGTCTCGAGGTCAACTCAGTCCCTGTTGCCCACACCATGTCCGAGCTCCAGGCCGCCGAAGATAGACTCGTCAATGCAACCGAAGAATTGGCACTCAGAATGGTGGGCATCGACACGCGAAACAACGGTCTGGTTGCTACGGTGGCGCCCGGGTCGGATGCGACTGCGCCGGGCCTCCTAGTCGACGTGCCTGTTCAAGTCACGATGGGGGACGGTCCTCAGCTGACGTCTTGCTGAAACACGTGCACGCCGTGGCGAGGCGGTATGAACGTCTGGGACCAGTCCTTCCCGGTGGACGGTAACTGCACTTGGGGTTTCTACGGGACTCATGGTACCTCGGCCAAGTATGTCATCAGCGCGGGGCATTGCGGGAAAGCCGGCCATGTTCTCAGGATCAAGAACCCGTCAAACAGCACCGTCGTCTTCACGAGTGGCATCGATTGGAACTCCTTTGACTTTGAGCTCGATGGGATCAGCGAGTCGGATTCTGAAACGGCTCACGTACTGGCCAATGCGAATGCCACCACCCCGTTTAACAAGATCATCGCGAGCTCAAGCGACCTGAACCACACGATCACGTCGATCAAGAACAACAGTCAGAACCAGGGGGCGACGGTATGCTTCTTCGGGTACTCGAGCCACCGAGCGTCTCCCTGCGGCACGATCACAATCATCAACATCGTCTTCGAGACAGACAGGGCCGACGACGGGAAGCATCTCCGCATCACCAACCTGAGGGAAATGTCATTGCCGTCGACCGGTGGGGATAGTGGCGGGCCCGTCTACAGTGGCGCCGTTGCGTTCGGTATCAACACGGCCATCGACCCGAGCGCCTCGAATCACCTTGTCTACAGCATGATCGCCAACGTCCAGCTCAATTCCGGGACGAACGTGTGCGTCTCCAGCGCCAGTTGATCGCTGTGGCTGCCACGGTGGCCGTGGCAGCCTGCTCCTCCCCCCAGCCGAGCGAGATGCCGAGCCAGGCGGCATCCGGACCTGGCTGGCAGCTCAAGCAGCAAGAGGCGAGTGGGTCGTGGCCTTCGCTCCGTGTCGTGCGGTCGAGCGGTACGAACGTCTCGGTGATTCTCGTCGTATCGCCAGGTTGCCCTGACGGCGGCCCTGGGACACCAACGTTCTCCGGGTTTACCGCTCAGGGCGACGTCGTTGAGGCGGTCGTATCGCGCACGTCGACCACAGGCGCGAGCCCCTGCGTGGCGGAGGTCGGCACGGAGTTCGACGTCGAGCTGGACCTTCGGGCCCTTCCGTCGACCACGCGGACGATGGTTCTGGGGGGACAGGCGTGCCCGACGGGTGACGACAGTTGCGATGCCGTGACGGCGCCGCTTCCAGCCCCAGACGGCTGACTTCGGCCACAGCAGGCTCGTGGTTTGCCATGGCTGACCGACCAGGCGCTCGGATGACGCCCAATACCTCACGTGGTGGGACTTGACCAAATCGGCCAGGTAGACCGTTTCAGGTGTCCAGAGTCCGTTTCGACGCCCGCAGCCCGTGGCGTCGATCCTAGACGGGAAGCCCTCGAATCGAACAGCTGATAAGTGTGCCCGTTTGTATCGGCCCGCCACGCTTGTAGCACTGCGCAGAGGGCTAGAGACTTACGAAACAGCTGCTCTACCGCTGAGCTATGTCGGCCCGGACGAAGAGTGTAGCAAGGGACGCCGCACTCAAGCCGTCACCCGAATCTCGGACGTCCCCGTCACCCGAATGTCGGACATTGGTCGCTCCGGGATCCACACTGCCGAAATGGATCGCCGTGGCAGACGACCTAGCTGCGTTGCAGGTATTTCAGCACGGCCAGGACGCGTCGATGGTCATCGGCTGCTGTCGCGAGGCCGAGTTTGCCGAAGATAGTGCCCACGTACCCTTCGACGGTCTTTTCGGTCACGAAGACCCGATCGGCGATGCCCGCGTTCGAACGGCCTTCGGCCATAAGGCCGAGTACCTGGAGCTCGCGCTCGCTGAGCTGGTCCAGCGGCCCGCTGCGCCGTTGCCGGGTCAGGAGGGTCGTGACGATCGACGGGTCGATGACCGATCCGCCCCGGGCGACGCGCCGCGCCGCATCGACGAATTCGGCGATGTCGACGATCCGGTCCTTCAGGAGGTAGCCGATGCCGCGCTCTCCATCCTCGATCAGGCGCAGTGCGAACTCAGCTTCCAGGAATTGCGATAGGACCAGGACCTTCGTGTGCTTCGGGCCATCAGCCCGGATGCGCCGGGCGGCTTCGATGCCCTCGTCGCGGAACGCGGGCGGCATCCTGATGTCGGTGACCACGAGGTCGGGCGCCGTGTCGTTCGTCACCCGCATCAGGTCATCGAGCGTCCCGACCTGGCCTACGACGTCGAATCCCTCGTCCGAAAGAAGTCGAGAGATCCCATCGCGCACGAGGGTGGAGTCGTCGGCGACGACGACCCGGGTCCGGCTCATCGGGCAGGGATGACTGCGGTCACCACGGTGCCGCCTCCGGCCCGCTCCTCGACCGTCAGGCGTCCGCCGATAGCGGAAACGCGGTCGCTGAGGCCACGGAGGCCTGGGCCGAACGGATCGGCTCCGCCCCGTCCGTCGTCCTCGACGGTGACCCTGATCTCTCCATCGGGGCTCGAGGCCCGCAGCTGGACGATCGCAGCCGACGCGTGCTTCACGACGTTGGCCAGCGCCTCCGATGCGACGAAGTAGGCGGTCGCCGAGGCTCCTGGAGATGCGCGGCCATCGAGCCCAATGTCGAGCTCGACCGGGACGGGCGACCGGCTCGCGAGCGCCTGCAACGCCGTCGCCAGGCCCGCTTCCGTGAGGGCCGCCGGGTGGATGCCCTGGGCAAGGTCGCGGACATCCGAGACGACGCCGAGGGCCTCATCCGCTCCACGGCCGAGTGCCTCGGCGGCAGCCGGATCGTCCGTGATCGCCACACCCGCGCGGCGGAGCGACAGGGCGAGTGCCAGAAGCCGTTGCTGGACGCCATCGTGGAGATCGCGTTCGATGCGGCGTCGTTCCGCGTCGCCCGCGTCGACGATCCTGGCCCGCGACGCGGTCACCTCATCGAGCTGCTGCCGCAGCTCCCGATTGAGGTTCTCATTGTCGATGACGAGGCGCGTGACGGCGACGCCCACCGCCACCAGCGTCGGGTCTTCAGCCAGCGACCGGTCGTGCACGAGTGCTGCGATCGGCCGACCCTGACCGGAGATCGGCGTGACCGTCTGGGGATCGCCGTCGGGTGGGAGCGGCGTGGGTCGTCCGTCAACGTCCAGGAACGCGGACTGCGTAGCGTCCCACGACAGCACCCGAAGCGACGGGTCGCCGAGGGCCCGCGCAAGCGCTGCCTCCAGCTCGACGGCCGACGGCGTTCGTCCCACATCGGCGATGACGTCGGTCATGGCGAGCCGAGACACCCGCTGGCGCAGGATACCGAACAGCATCGCGATGGGCACGAGCACCCGGACCGCATTCGTCAGCCAGAAGGACGGCACGGCGAGCGACTCTGGCACCGGGTCGATGAACCCGAGCTGCGACAGCGGGAACCAGATGCCATACAACGGCACGAGGCACGATGCCGCGCCGGCCAACAGCACCGGCCCGAGCAGACGACGCGACGATCCGCGGGTAGCGAGCCAGCGTTGTGCGATGAGGAGCCCAGCCACCCCAAGCAGGGACGTACGAAGGACATCGGCGATCGCGAGGACGGTCCCGCTGCCATCAGGGTTCAGGACGTCGACCCCGAACAGGTCCGGGAAGACGTTGAGGAAGCGCACGAAGGTCTGGAAACTGTAGGCGGCGACGAGCGCTCCCACGATCATCAGGTCGCGTCTCCGGGCGGGTAGTCGACCGGCGTATGCAAGTGCGATGAATGCGATGACGGCGTCCGACCATCCGACCAGGGTGAATGAGACTGCATCGAGCTGGATGAAATCGTCGGTTCGACCAGTCCCACCGAACCACTGGCGCGGTGCGCCGACGATCCACAGGGATCCCGCGAGCACCAGGCGACGACCGGCCGGCTGGTTCGGTCGGGCGACGGCCGCGACGAGTCCACACCCGACGAGCAGCCAGCCGACCCCGAGATCGATGACCGGGACCCACAGCGGCTGGAGCCAGACCTGGCGAACGTGCTCCGACGCCAGGCCGGCCGCCAAGGCGACGAGCGCGATCAGGGCGGCTGCGCCCCGGCTCACGACGAGGCCATATCTGCCAGGACGAGAGGGATCGCGCCCGGGACCAGGCGCGCCTTTTCGAGGAATCGGTCAGCACCGGACGCGGCAACCCGGCCGCCGAAGTCGGATTCACGCCGACCGGAGACCAGCACGATGACCACACCAGGCGACAGGGCACGAAGCGACTCGACGAGATCGAGGCCGCTGCCGTCCGGGAGCCCGATGTCGAGCACGATCACCTTCGGTCGGTGTCGGGAAGCCTCGGCCAGCGCCTCGGCCCCATCCGAGGCTTCCCCGACGACGTCGAACCCGTCGCCCTCAAGCAAGGCCCGGGCCTCCCGCCTGAAGCTTCGATGGTCATCGACCACGAGCACGGACAATCCCACGTCGCCCATCCTTAGTTGGGGGTCGCCGGACGGGCACGAGCGGCACGCGAACGAGTATCGCTCGTGCCTGCGGCGACGGTGGAGTCGATCACTGCGGGGCGAGTTTGTACAGGGCTCCAGCGTCCGTATCGGTCACCCAGACGAAGCCGAAGGCCGCTGTCTCGCCGAAGGCATCGCCCGTGACCCTGAACCGCCCGAGGAGGGTGGAGGAAGCTGCGTCGATGCGACCGACGAAGCCGTCCGCGGTCCCGTACCACAGCTTCCCGCCGAGGAGCGCCAACGATCCCGCCGCGCCAGCCTTGGATAGCACGGTCGTCACGGTGTTGGTCGCCGGGTCGATCCGTGTCACACCTCCCGGACATCCGTCGCCGCTCCCGCCAGCCACCCATACCGAGTCCGCCGTCGCGAGGAGCATGGCACAGGCACCGCTGACCGGGATCGTCGCCGTGATCGTGTCGGTCTTCGGATCGATCCGGACGACCGCGGCCAGATCGGGGACATCGGTCCACAGCGCGCCACCCGCCCCCGACAGCCATGAAGGACCCGCGCTGTCGCTGCTGCCCACGGGGATCACGTCCAGGATCTTCAACGTCGCCGGGTCGACCTTGGCGACCGAGGACGTCGGGACACCGTCATGGTTGGCCACCCAGACGAACCCGTCGAGGAATGTGACGCCGACCGGTCCGGCACCCTTGGGCAACAGGGACATCCTGCCCGTCACCTTGTTCGTCTTCGGGTCGATGCGGGTCAGGCTGTTTCCCGGGTAGCTCGTCAGCCAGACCGAACCCGCACCGCTGGAGAGCACCGACGCCGGGTCGGCCACCGGGATCACTGCGAGCGCCTTGCTCGACGCTGGATCGATCCGGGTGACTGACATACCGGGACCGTTCGAGACCCAGAGCGAGTCGAATGCCCCCATGACGTCGCGTGGCGTCGGGACCGAGATGGTTGCCGCGATCGCGAACCCCGCCTGAGCCGCGGTGAGCGAGGCCGACGGCGTCGAGGAGCTCGGTGCCGTGGCCGATGGATCGGGCCGAGGAGACGCGGTGACCTGGGCGTTCGAACCAGAGCCCGAGCACGCCGCGAGCATGTTCATGGCGAGAAGACCGAGGGCCACGGGCGGGCCAAAGCGTACGGACGACCCGCCACGCGGGCGTCGGGCCGGGCGATCTGTGGACATGGTCGACCTCCGAAGTCTCACCGATGATTCGGTGCTCCTTCGACCGTATGGAGAGGCCGCCTCGATGACATCCGGGCCAGCTCGCCATCGAGACCCGTGCTAGCCCGGTAGGCGGCGGCGATCCTCAGCGCGGGGCTCGCCACGGGTCACCGAACAGTTTTGGTCCCGCCCGCCGTTGTATGGGTATCCACCACCCGTCAACCGGAGCGACCCATGAACTCAGTCTCGCGCAGCGTCCTGATCTACTCGATCTACGTCCTGGGGCTCGGCGCCACGCTGCTCCTCGCGCCGAACATCCCGCTGCCGATCTTCGGTCTGCCGCAGGCCACCGAGGTCTGGATCCGGGTCGCCGGCATGACCGTGATCTTCCTGGGCATCTTCTACTTCGTGGCTGCCCGGAACGACCTGCGACCGATCTTCGAGGTCAGTGTCTGGATCCGGTTCGCGGTGGTGGTCTTCTTCGCGGCCTTCATCGTGGCCGGGTTGGCACCGTGGAACCTGATCCTGTTGACGCCGCTCGACGTCCTGTTCGCCATCTGGACCCTGATGGAGCTACGCAAGAACCCCGCCTAGAGGGCGGTGTCAGCCGGCGACCACCGCCGGCCCGCCGAACCTAGCCACCAGGCGCTGGTCGGCGAAGACGTGCATCCGGGCGATGCCGGAACCGTCGGCGTCGACCAGCACCACCGCATACGCCCGCAGGGAGTCGTCGCCCTCCGCGCCCGAATACACGATGAATGCCGGGCCGCCGTTGGCCCGCACCTCGCGCAGTCGGATGCGGATCCCCCGAGCGAAGACGGACTCGGCCAGGAACGTGCCGATGGCCTGCCGTCCCGCGATGAGCACGCCTGGCGGCATCGAGACGACCGCGTCATCCCGGAGAAGTGCCACGAGCCCCGCCACATCGGCAGTCTCCCAGGCGCGGACATAGCGTTCGAGCAGGGAGCGGAGCGTGCCGGGTTCGCCGTGGCTCCGCGCCTTCGACGCCACAGCACCGATCGGCGCGTACCGGCTTGCCACGGTCGTCCGCGCGCGGTGGAGCGCGCTGTTCACGGCCGGGACGGTCAGCTCGAGCAGGTCCGCGACCTCCGTTGCCCGCCAGCTCAGGACGTCACGAAGGATCAGGACCGCGCGCTGCCGCGGTGGCAGCAGCTGGAGCACGGTGAGGAACGCCAGCGAGATCGATTCGCGGGCGTCGTACAGCGCCTCGGGTCCGGCCGTGGATTCGCCCAGGACGTCGTCGGGATACGGCCCCACCCCCAGCGGCTCCTCGCCGCCGCGGGCCCGCTTGCGTCGGTCGATCGCATCCAGGCACACGTTCGTGGCGATGCGGTACAGCCACGCCCGGAACGAGATCGCGCGGCGGAATGTGTCGCGGCCATGCCAGGCCCGGGTGAGGGTCTCCTGGACGGCGTCCTCGGCATCGTCGATCGAGCCCAGCATCCGATAGCAGTGCACGAGCAACTCGTGACGAAATGGCTGCGTCTGCGCGCCGAATGCCTCGGCCGATCGTGCGTTGGATGGGGACGGAGCGTCGTCCGACGCTTCCCTGATGGCCATGCCTCCTCCTCGAGCACGACCATGGTGCCACGCGCATGACGTCGCCCTACCGACCGATTGTCAGCCTGCCTCGACCCTCGCCAACGGCGCATGCCAGCGATCACCGGGTCGGAGGATCTTGTCTGCCTCGGGTGGACCCCAACTCCCTGGCTCGTAGACATGCGGCTGCGTCTTCCCGTCCAGCACGCCATCGACGACTCTCCAGGCCGCTTCCACCCAGTCTTCCCGGGCGAACAGGGATTGGTCACCGCGGGATGCATCCCCGATCAG
This sequence comes from Candidatus Limnocylindrales bacterium, assembly GCA_038327765.1. Taxonomy (GTDB): domain Bacteria; phylum Chloroflexota; class Limnocylindria; order Limnocylindrales; family CSP1-4; genus SPCO01. The sequence goes on from JBBQLI010000077.1 coordinate 10,047, forward strand.
CCGCTGATAGGGCGGCCTCGCCATCCCGCTCTGGTGCGAGGCATAGAGTTCGACCGCCTCGCCGACCATGGCCTCTCCTGGGACCTTGGCACGGGCACCCAGTGAGATCGCCATGTCGGGCGTCAGCCGGAAGCGGACGAAGTCGGCGTCGCCCGGCTCCTCCTCCCCGAACACCGACTGCGGCGGCCGCTTCAGTTCGATCAGCACCTCGGTCGCCGTGACTGGCAGCACCTTGCCCGTTCGGATATAGAAGGGGACTCCATTCCAGCGCCACGTATCGACCGCGAGACGCAGCGCCACGAAGGTCTCGACGTCGGAGTCCGCGGCGACCCCCTTGACCGAGCGGTAGCCCCGGTACTGGCCGCGGACGATGTCGCGCGCCGTCAGCGGGCGGATCGAGTCGACGACCTTGAACTGCTCGTTCCGGATGGCTTCGCTGGAGTGTCCGGATGGCGGCTCCATGGCAAGCAGACTCACGACCTCGAGAAGATGGTTCTGGACGACGTCACGGATCGCTCCGGCCTGTTCGTAGAACGCGCCCCGGTCGGCGACGTCGAGGGTCTCGGGCATGTTGATCTGGACGCTCGCGATGTGGTCGCGATCCCAGAGTGGCTCGAGGAACGAGTTCGCGAACCGGAAGTAGAGCAGGTTCTGGACCGGTTCCTTGCCCATGTAGTGATCGATCCGGAAGACGGCGGGCGCATCGAAGATGGTGCCGATCAGGCGATCGAGGGCCATCGCCGACGTGAGGTCGTGCCCGAACGGCTTCTCGACGATGATCCGCGCCCCGGCCGCGCAGCCGGATGCCTCCAGGTTGGCGACCACCTCGCCGAAGAGCGCGGGCGGGACGGCCAGGTAATGAAGGGGATGCCGGGCGTCCCCGAGGACCCCCCGCAGCGTGCGGAAGGTCTCGATGTCGTCGTCGGAACCCTTCACGTAGCGGAGGTGATCCATGAGCGACCGGGTCGCCGCAGTATCCGCAAATCCGCTCGCCTTCAGACTTTGGCGGGCGCGTTCCTGGAGGCTGGCGAGGTCGCCCGAACGGGCGACGCCGATGATCGGCAGGTCGAAGCCTTCGTCCCGGATCAGTCCGGCGAGCGCGGGAAAGATCTGCTTGTACGCAAGATCTCCGGTCGCACCGAAGAACACGAAAGCGTCCGACGGCGCACCCGTTCGACTCGCGGGTGATCGGTGTGGCCGGTGTGGCCGCGTGGCCGCCATGACCTGATCCTTTCGCTTCGCCGCCAGGCTTCTATCTGTCCGTGAACGCCCGAACCGGCCCGGGCAGGCCATCCGGACACATGAGCCGCCGGTTCTTGCCCTGGCCCTTGGCCGTGTACATCGCGTAATCGGCGGCCCGGAGCAGCACCTCGGCATCATCGCCGTTGTCGGGATAGATGCTGATCCCGATGCTCACCGTGACGTGGACCTTGTGGCGCTTGAGCATGAACGGCTTGGCGATGTTGGACAGGATCTTGTCGGCGACCGATCCGGCGTCTCCGTGCTTCACGAGGGACTCCAGGATGATGACGAATTCGTCGCCGCCGATCCGCGCGACCGTGTCGCTGCCGCGGACCGTGCTCACGAGGATCGTGCTGATCGCCTGCAGGACGAGATCGCCGAAGTCATGGCCGCGCTCGTCGTTGATCGCCTTGAAGTCATCGATGTCCAGGAACAGGACCGCGAACACGGTCGTCGTGCGCACGCCGTGGACCAGGATCTGATTGAGCCGATCGGTCATGAGGTATCGATTCGGCAGGCCGGTGAGCGTGTCGTGCGTCGCCAGGTGCTGGAGGTCGAGCTCCGTCCGCTTGAGCTCGTTGATCTCGCGGGTGATGCCAAGCAGACCGACCACGGTCCCGTCGGCATCGTGCAGCGGCACCTTCGTGGTCAGTGTCCAGTTGGTCTCGCCAGGCCCGATCGGCCTGCTCTCGACGAGCCCGATGATCGGCTCGTCCGATTCCATGATCCGCAGGTCTTCGAGGAAGGTCCGCTGGCCGAATGCTTCCCCGAAGAGGTCGATATCGGTCTTGCCGATCAGCTCGGACGGGTCCGCGAACCCAAGACTCTGTGCCATCCGCCTGCTGACACGCAGCAGGCGGCACGCCCGATCCTTGAAGTAGATCGCGTCTTCCGTGTTGTCCATGAGCGCATGGAACTGGAAGTCCTCGCTCCGAGGATCGGACGTGGGCACCGTGCGATGGGGTCCTGTCAGCCCGCTGGCGCTCCTGACGAGGCGATGCGAGGCTTGCCGTCCACCTGGGCGTGCCACGGGACACCAAGCATCGGCAGCAGATAGCGATCCACACCGTAGTAGCCGGCGACCTTCCAGGCGAGCATCAGGCCGATGGCGAATGCGAACATGATCGGGTTCACCGACGCCGAGCCTGCGAGCAGGAACGACATGTTCAGCATCGAGCCGAAGAACGCGGCGATGCCGGTCAGCGCGCCGACGAGCAGCCCGATCCCGACAGCCATCTCGCCGAGGGTGACCAGCCACGCGAACCAGCCCTGCGCGTGGTTGTCGATCAGGAACTGGAGGAAGCTGCGATACCATTCGAAGGTGATCGGCGGCTTGCCCGTGGCGGGGACCTTGACAGCATTGGTCCAGAAGCCGAGTAGCGACGCGCCACCATCGAGCCAGCCGGTGCCGGTCGCCTTCTCGTAGCCGGCCACCAGCCATTCGAAGCCCAGGAAGATCCGGATCGGCAGCCAGAGCAAGCCGGCCCGGGTATTGCTGAAGAGGTACCGCGCGAAGGCCGGGCCTTCGACGTTCACGGCCTCGGCATCGGGTGTCTTGCGGTCACCGAACATCAGGACGAGTACGGCGATCCCCAGCACCCAGAATGCGATCGTCGCGATCGTCAGGATGGCCGAGCCGGCGGCCGGGTAGAACCACGGATTTTCCATGTACACCAGGATCGCCGCTGCGATCAGCCCAAGCGGTGTCACCAGGTTGCGATAACGAGCCAACATCGATCGACCTCGAACGGACCCCGGCCGCAGCCGACCGCGATCCCAATCCCTCGGGCGGGGCATCCCGGGATCCCTTGGTTCGCTCGCGCTGCCAGTCGGGACGAGAAGGCCTGTCCCGCGGCGCAGGGCACAGGGTCGCGTCAGTCTCGCCGACACGCTCCCCTGTGCGTGATCGCAGCGAACCACGACTCGGTGCTATTGTCAACAGTGGTTCGTCTTATTCACTGTATGACAGGGGAGCGAACATCCTGTGGCACCTACGATCGGCGTCATCCTCCGGCAGGCACGCGAGGTGCGTGCGCTCTCGGCCGTCGATGCAGCGCGCGCGGCCGGGATCTCGGCGGCGTACCTGAGCAAGCTCGAGAACGATTCGGTCAAGCGGCCCTCACCCCATGTCCTCCATCAGCTCAGCGAAGCGCTCGCCGTGCCGTACGCCGACCTGATGCGCCTGAGCGGTTATCGAGTTCCTGGCGCAAGCGAACCGCGGCCAGCCGATACGGTCGGTGCCGCGCTCTTCGCGGACCTGACCGAGGACGAACGCGACGAGCTCGTGGAATACCTCGCCTGGTACCGCGCGCGTCGACG